>CAYQWL010000132.1:0-10830 GCA_964421195.1 uncultured bacterium
CGCAACGGATACAGGTTATTCCGGCGAAACCGTTTTTAAGGTTTGATTCCGTTAGAGCGAGCACCGGACAATTTTTAATACATAACTTACAATTTACGCATTTATCTCGATCGATATAGACTGTAAAAGGGGCTGCATAATTTGCCGCCGATTGCATCGCGCCAAAAGGGCAAAAAAATGCGCATTGAGTACGCTTTTTAGTTATAAGCGGAAAAAACATGACCAATAAAATAAATAGTGAAATAAAAATTATCACTTTAATGAGAGATTCCATAGACGTTACCGGCGCGTATTCGGTAACCGCTTTAAAAGGACATAGCCACACGCAATAAGTCGGTTGAAGCAAGTACGCCGAACTCAAAACGACGATAAAAAGAACCGCGAATGAAAGATACTTCCATTTCGGACTAACTTCTTTAATAAGAGGTTTTCTAATTATTCTTGAAAAACCGTCGTCGAGCCCGCCAAAAAAACACCCCCAGCCGCACCAACCGCGCCCGATCGTAAAAACCGCAAGCAACCATATAACGAGCATAGAACCTATCGACGCATAGCCTTCAAAGAGCGAACCGGGAAATATTATGGTTTTTGTAAAAGCGTATGGAATAATAGTCATCGTCGTTACTATATGGCAGAAAGGAATTTCGCAATTCAAAAGAGCGTCGTCGGTAAACGACATGCTTCCACGAGCTTCTAACATATGCCCTATAAAAGATATTATAAAAAGAAATGCGGTTGAAATATATATCGCGCAACGATACCGGTCGATTTTTTTTGTATAAAGCATCATAAAAAACATCGAATTAAAAAATAGATATGCCGCCGCGAATGCCAGCATATCTATTTTAGTTTTCGGCATTTTACCGCCGCTCATCATAACCAATGTGATTAAAAGAGCTGGAATTATAGTAATAAAGGTTGAAATAGCTTTATGCAATAAAATATCTCCCGAATCGTTTTCAAATTACCTGTCAGAATAATTTCAAAACTTTTAACGATAATTTTTTAGAAGCGTTTTATAAAACATCTTTTAGACATCTTAATTTTTTATATCAACCTGTATTTAAATCCGGTAGAGTCGGTTATCCAGCCTTCACGATCCGTTATTTCCCGATAATTTTCCTTACGACGTGAAATATCCTGTTTATTTTCAGTATGCCGTACGGCGCGTTCACGACGCTTCGGCATTTGAGCATGAAGGCCGTTGTCTTCATCCCGTCGGGGCTCTTTTACGTGAAAATCACGCTTCAAAGATTGAGTTTTTAAAGTCTGGACATCGATAGGCCGGATATCGAAGCCGCCGTTTCTGGCTATACGTGTAATATCGCGCATTTCAGAGGAAGTTACAAATGTAAAAGAACGCCCCTTCTGTCCGGCGCGGCCCGTTCGGCCTATACGGTGCGTATAATCTTCGTCATCAGACGGAAGATCATAATTTATAACGGCGTCTATACCGCTTATATCTATGCCGCGCCCGGCGACATCAGTAGCTACGAGTATTCTGGTCGAACCTCCGCGAAACGAATCCATAACCATTTCACGACGGCTCTGCTCATGGCCGCCGTGTATGCCTTTAGCCCGGTAACCGCCGCTGATTAATTTTGCTACAAGGCGATCGACTTTTGACTTCATATTAACGAAAACAAGAGATACATCGAGATTATAATTATTAATTAGAGCCGTTAACGTTTCAAACTTAGCCGTTTCCGCTACTTCACAATAATACTGTTCAATTTTTGGCATTTCGTTTCGCTGCCCGGTAGTGTCTATATGTACGGGATTATTCTGGTACTTTTTCATAAGGCGCATAATTTCGGCGCTCATAGTAGCTGAAAACATAGCGGTTTGCCTTTGAGGCGGAACATAACTGAGAATGTCTTCTACATCATCGCGAAAACCCATATTAAGCATTTCATCAGCTTCGTCGAGTATTACAAAATTAACTTCATCGAGACGAATCGTTCCGCGCCACATGTGGTCGATAAGACGCCCTGGCGTACCGACAACTATTTGCGGCGCCTGCGTAAGCTGCCTTAATTGAATATTTATGTCCTGTCCACCATAAGCCGTAACCACGGCCAGACCATCAAAAAATTTGAATAGCTTTCGAAATTCTTCGGTAACCTGTATCGCGAGTTCGCGGGTGGGACATATCACGAGCGTTTGAAGACCGCGGGTTCGATTTATTCGTTCAATCGCGGGTATCGCAAACGCCGCCGTCTTTCCGCTGCCGGTGCGCGCCTGCGCTATAATATCGCGCCCCTGCATTAAAACGGGGATTGCTTTCGCCTGAATGGGAGTAGCTTCGCAAAATCCCATTTCAGCGGCGGCGCGTTTCATATTAATTGATATATCAAGTTCTTCAAATGTAATTCCAGACATAATTTCACCTTTTTTTCGTTTCAGCGCCGTCTTTTTTATCCTTAGCTTCGGGATGTATAACGCTTAATACAAATTTATTTGAATCGAAGTATTTACGAGCTACCCGCTGAACGTCTTCGCGGCCTGGCGCAAGAACATTTTGCAGATATTCATCTTCGAATTTAGCGCCGAGTCCCAGGCCTTCCCATAATCCGAGAAACTCCGCCTGATCTTCCATGGTATTACGCTGCAAAGCGTAAGTACCGACTAATTTATTTCTGGCGCGGTCATATTCCTCTTCGGTTATAAGTTCGTTTTTAAACGCTTCGATTTCACGTTTTAAGCCTGTAACCGCCTGCTCATATTTTTGCGGTTGAGTGCCCATAAGCGCTATAACGGCGGAATTGCCGCGCAAAGTTTGATAATAAGCCGATACCTGATATGCTAAAGATTCTTTATCGCGCAGATTATGGAACAAACGCGAACTCATGCCGCTGCCAAGAACGGTAACAAGCATTTTAAGCGCGCCGTAATCCGCGCTTTCAACGCCTTCCGTTAAAAAACCGTAATAAATAAACGCCTGCGATTTATCTTTATACTCTTTAGCTTCGCGCGGGGCCGTAAAAAGTTTTACGCCTTCAGCTATTTTTTTATCGGCCGATTCAAAATATTTAAGCGCCTGGGGAACGGGTTTCATGCCGCCGAATCTCTTTTCGATCGCCTGCTTTGCATAATCGTAATCTATATTACCAATTACAACAAACGTCATATTTTCAGGAACGAAAATAGTTTTATGCAATTTAACCAGCTCCGCACGGGTAATTTTAGATACCGATTCGACGCTGCCATAATGATGCAATGCATAAGGATGACCGGCAAACATAGTTTTATACAATAGCTTAGAACATGCCGCATCCATTTTATCGTTTTCGGCTTTTAAAGCGCCTATTAAAAACTGCTTTTCTTTTTCGACCTCAGTTTGAGGAAAATTAGAAGTTAAAATACAATCCGTGATAATATCGAAATTTTTCTCAAAAGTATTTCTGGTAGATACCAGCGTCAATGTGCCAAGCGTTTTTGTAACGTCAGTTTTAAAAATAGCGCCTGTCTGCTCGATATTTCTTGCAATAACTTCGGCTTTCATTTTTACATTGCCTTTTTTTATCATATCGAACAAAAGACAGGTAATTCCGTTATTTTTCTCGGTTTCATAAGTCGAACCGGCTTTAGTTATCAATTTTAAAACTACCATATCGGCGGATGTATTTTTACGATAAATTATTTTAATGCCGTTATTTAATTTTTCTTCAGTAATGGCGCTGCCGCTTTTTATCTGCTCGATAAGCGTTTTAATCGCTTCGTCGGATGAAGGCGCCGGGGCATTCGCCGCAGGGGCCGTATTAGTTTCCGACGCAGGCGACGCTTCAACCGTTTTTTCTCCAGAAGCAGGTTTAATTTCGCCTGCAACAGGCGCAGCGGCCGGCGAAGGCGCCGGAGTTGTAATTTCAGACGTCGCGGCGGGCGCAGACGCAGTTTCTGACACTGAAGCGGCGGCTGGCGTTTCAGCCGTTACGGCGGGCGCGCCTGCCTTAACTTCAGTAGTTTCAGCCGATAAAGGCGAATTAACAATAAGCGATAGCGCAAATATAATACTTAACGCAATAAAAAAGTATTTTGATTTTATATTATTTACCAAGTTTACCAACCTCCGTTTTTTTCATATTGTTTTTAGGTTCTATTACAATAAATGAATGGCTTTCATGTTTTAAATATTTATCGGTTACGGCCATAACATCTTCTTTCGTAACTTTTTTTACTTTTTCTAAATAAGTATTATAATTTTCGATATCGGCGAGCGTAACCATCTCGCCAAGAAATTCAGCCATATTTTCATAATTTTGATGAGCGAGTATAAACGAGTTCTCTATCTGGTTTTTCGCTTTTTCAAGTTCTTCTTCGGTAATAGATCCCTTTTTAATGTTTTCAATTTCAGTAAAAAATAGCTCGCGCGCTTTATCGAAATTTTTAAAATCGCCTATCATAAATGTTACGAAAGCGCCGCTGGAAGCAAAATTCCAGTTGGCGCAGGAAATCGTTTCTACGAGTTTATGCTTTTCTCTTATCGTGGCGTTTAATCGAGAAGACGTGCCGTTACTTAATATGGAAGACAACACTTCAAAAGCCGCGTTTTCTTTTGAAGACGCTGCGAGGCCGCGATAAGCAATAGCCGCATAAGCTTTTTCAGTATCCATCGTCAACTTTTCATAACGCGGTTTTACAATAGGCGGTTCTAAAGAAATATCGGGATTTTCATTGGGCGGATTCCCGCCCGCTATATTTTTAAGCGCTTCTTTTACTTTAGCGATAGCAGTTTCGGGTTTGATATTGCCTACTATTACGAACGACATATTTCCGGGATGATATTTTTCTTTATAGTAATTATATATAACATCGCGCGGAACGCATTGAATAATCTGTTCAAAACCAATAACGGGATAAGAGTAATTAAGATTATCAAAAAGATTTTTATGAACGCTTTTAAATAATACGCGATAAGGATTATCTTCGCCCATTTTAATTTCTTCGATAACTACTTTTCTTTCTTTTTCAACTTCTTCCGGCCGAAGTGCGGAATTTAAAACTCCGTCGATCTGTATTTCTAGCATTTTGTCGAAATGACAGGATGCGCCGGTTACCTGAAAAAAAGTATAATCATAATAAGTGGCGGCGTTATTATAAGCTCCTATAGCGTCTAATTCACGATCAATTTCGCCTACCTGACGTTTCTGGGTACCCTTAAAAAGAAGATGCTCTAAAAAATGCGACATGCCTCGCGTTTTATAACTTTCATGCACGAGACCGGTTTTTACCCATATTTGAATGGCGGCAAGCGGGCTATTATTATCTTCTAACACATAAACCTTCGCTCCGTTTGGAAGCGTTTCGGAAACCACCTTAGAAACGCCCGCTAAAGCTAAATTCGCCGATAACGATAATACGATTATTATTATCGAAACACGAATAAAATTTTTAAACTTCATGTAATACCTCCCGTTTTTGTTTTTTATTTAATTATTTTATACATAAATTTAAGAATTTATATTTTGCGTTCATTATAAATCAAATTAGTCATTATGTCAACAAAAATACTAAAAAATCAAGATAATCATTGAATAAAACACGGAATTTATGATATAATTATAATATGAACTGGTATAGCGACAAAGATATCAAATACGCTCCTGCAAATGATTGCGCAATTTTAAAAGCCGGATTAAACGTGGCGCTCATCGAGCCTGAAATAGCCGCCAATGCGGGTAATATCTCCAGGCTTTGTTATGCGAGCGGCACCGGATTGCATATTATCGGAACTCCAGGTTTCGATATAAAAACGGATAAACATTTTAAACGGGCCGCGGTAGATTACTGGGATAAAATCGACATTAAACGTCATCTAAATTTTGAAGAGTTTTTAAAATCCATTCCGGCTTCGCCGCGATGCGAGCAAAAACATTCCGTGGCGGCGGATGAAACCGGCGCCATACGCGCGCCCGAAGTAATTCTCACATCTACCAACGGCCGCTTCCTTTATTTTGATTTTAACTACATGCCGGGAGACTATATAGTGTTCGGCCCCGAAAGTTCCGGCATCCCGCCTGAAATCATGGAACGCTATGACGGCTGCAGCGTGCGGATACCGCTTTGTTCAAATGTACGTTCGCTCAACCTTTCGACCGCCTGCGGAATAATCGTATATCATGCAATCACTCACATATATCGTTCTTCTTTAATATAAACCGCCGTAGAGCTTTTATCAGGAACATTTATCAGCAAACAACCGTCCGCAATCGAAATTCTCCTATCATGAGATAACCGCGCGGCATATTTCTTTTTTTCATCCGCATTCGAGGCGGATTTGCCGCTATCAATCCGCAAGCATCCGTTCACGTTCCGTTCATACGCGGCGGCAGCCAATAAACTTTCGTTAAATACGGTTTCATCAAATAAAAGTTTTATACTCTTAATTTTATTAAATATAAATAATTCATTTACGTTTATCGAGGCGGACATTCGCTTTCCTGAAAAATTAACCACGCAAAAAATCGTTTCATTTTTATATTTTCTAATATAACATATAAGGCCGCTTTCGACGTTTATAAAACGGAATCCGCCGCAGGCAAGCGCATCATATTTTTTTCGCATAGCGCACAGCTTTTTATATGCGTTAAAAAGAAATTTATTCTGTAATTTTTCATTCCATATCATGGGTGCGCGGCAACCCGGATCGCCCGTTCCCTGAAGACCGATTTCATCGCCATAAAATATCGAAGGAACGCCCGGCAGTGTAAACTGAAAAAGAAGCGCCGCCGAAATTTTATTATAATCGAGTTCAAGCAGTGAATTATGGCGGGAAATATCATGAGACGAAAGCTGGTTATACATTACATCGGCGGCGGCCTGCGGAAGTTTGGCATAACAATCCATTATCCAGCCGCGAAAGTCATCGGCGGATATTTCACAGGGTTTTTGTTTTAAATCTTTACCCGATAAATAAGCTATAACCGGATTCGTAAAGCCGTGATAGTTCATTATCGAATCTACCGAAGCGCATTCTATCATTTTAAATGAATCAAAAAAATTTTCAGCCAGAATAAAAGCATCCTGATTTATTTTTTTAAAAGCGGCTTTCATCCGCAGCAATATTTCGAGATTGCCGTCAGAACTGGCATTACGCCCGATCATATGCGCCACATCAAGACGGTAACCATCGATTTTATAAGGCGCTTTCAACCATATCGCAGAGGCGGAACCGGGGCCCTGAAAAATATAATCACATAATTCTTTTGAAGCATAATTAAATTTGGGAAGATTACCGTGGCCGAGCCAGCATGCATATCGCCGCCGCCCGCGACCGTAAAAATTATAAAAATCACAGAACGGCTCAATACCAGCCTGCGCTTTTTTAAATAAATCACAGCTCGCGCCCGAATGATTATATACGGCATCGAGTATTACGCGTATTTTTGCGCCCCGCATGGCTTTCATAAAAGACGCAAAACCTTCGTTTCCGCCAAGCATCGGATCGATTTCAAAATAATCTTCGGTATCGTAACGATGGTTCGAAGGCGATTTCAGAATAGGCGTAAGATAAATGGCATTAATTCCAAGTTTTTTTAAATAATTTATTTTTCGGGTTATACCGCCGAGCGAACCCATATAAAACTCGTAACCCGCCGATTTTGCACAGGGCGGTTCGTTCCAGCGCTTAACTCCAGGTTTTATATGCCCATAATAAGGTTTGCGCTCCTCATAAAATTCTTCAAATTTTTTTTCCAGTAAACCTTTTTGCCGGTATTGGCTTTCGCTGAAACTATGTTTAAAACGATCCGGAAATATTTGATAAAAAACCGATTTATTAACCCAGGCCGGCGGACGTTCTCCGGCCGTTAAACGAAAATCAAAATAATCGTTAGGATGATAGGAATATATTCCTCTCGCGTTAAACCAATATATGCTTTTTTTAGAATATATTTTAAACCTTATATTCATAATTTTTAATTTTATTTCCATCACGGCGTTAAAAACGGCAAAATTACCCTGAAAGTTTTCACGGTTCATTTTCATTTTTATAAGATGCTCTTCATTATCGTATGAAGTGCGTATAGCGATTTCATTAATTAAATCGAGCGCGTCTTTATTAACAAATAATTTAATCCGAGCGCGTTTGCCTTCGCATAGTATGGCGGGCGAAACACATAACGGACTTAAATCAAAATAAATATTTTTATACAAAAATTCTTTCAAAACTATCACCCTTAAATTAAACTAAAACTACTTACTAAAACTACTTAAATTAAACTAAATTAATAATAAAATAACAGCGCAAAGCTCATAATTTAAATTTTAATTTTACATTATACTTGAATTTTAATTTTTTTTAAAGTATAATCGTGAGAATTACAGTAAAAATTACGGAACGCTTCCAGAAACCCGGAAACGATATTTTTTGTTTATATATAATATTTATATTATTTAAGTTAAAATAAGTTAAAAGTTGAATTGAAAGGCTGATTAATTCATGTATAAAAAAATTATCCTCTTATTGATTACGGCGTTTTTAACATTATTCATGTCAGGTATCGCAAAGGCATTTTCCGACGAAGAATTTGACGCCGAAGTAAAAAAAGCGGATGAACTTTATTGCGAAGGCGATATAACGCGCTGTTTTAGTTTTTTAAAGCAGCTCGAGATAAAAGCTCGAAAAAGCGGCAATGAAAAGCATTTAAGAATATTAATATATATGATGCGTTTAAGTTTCGAGCTTGGTTTCGATAACGAAGCGGCAAGAATTCAAAAAGAAATAGATTCTAAAATTACCGAAATTAAAAACACGGAATTTTTAAAAAATCTTCACATGGCGGCCTCATCGGTATATGCAAATTCGCATAATTTTAAAGAAGCGCGCAGGCAGATTAAAAAATCTCTTAATTACGGCGAAGCCGCGGAAAATTTATTCGTTTACGCCATGATAATGGCTAAATTCGGCGAACGTGAAGAAGCATATAAAACCATCGATAAAATTTTCAAATTAAATACTTCGGCGGCGCCGGCATCCGGCGTTTCAAACGGCAAAGGTAAAACGGCCGACCGTAAAAATACCGCCGCCGGGACTTTACATGAACTTTCTAACGAAGAAATAATAATGAATAATATGACCGCCGCGGTTATTGCGCTTAGTTTTGAAGATTTTTCAAGAGCGCGCGGGCATATCGACGAAGTTATGGCGGCGCTTGCCGGAACATCCGATACCGGTTATTTTATATATATTTATAAATCGCTGATGAATAATATTTTTTCATTTTTTGAGTTCAATCCTCTTAATTTGCATTATTATGAAAAAATGTACAAAATGGCTTTAGAACGCGGCGGTAAACAGGACGCGGGCGCGGCCGCCATTAAAATAGCGAGAATATTATCTGACCTTGGCATTTATGACAGGGCCGCCGTCAAACTCGATGAGGCGGCCGCGCTGCTTGAATTAAATTCGTTCAAATTAAACGACGATAAACAAATTAAATCCATAGATAACGATACTATTAATTATATTCATCAAATCGCGCAAATATTTATAAACTGCGCTCATTATGACGCCGCTTCGAAACTACTCGAAGATCTTATCTTTATATATGAAAAACAAAATATGCTTAAAAATAGTTTTGAAAAAATCCGCTCTCTCGCTTATTGCAAATTTAAAATGAATAATGATTCATGGCGTCAGCTTGCCGGCGAACTTATTAAGACATGCGGCGAAATCAAAGAAACCCGCGAATTAATGCTTACGCAGAATTTTATAGGCGAATGTCTCGCCGAAAAGAGAGAATTCGATGAAGCTGAAACAATATTTAAAAATCTCGCCGAACTTACCCGGCGCGTTAAGCAGGATGATAAACTCGCCCAATCGGATCTTTCTGAACTCTACTTTACGCTCGGTTATAACCTCGCGGAAATAAGCTATAAAAAAAATGATATTAACGAGGCCCTTAAAATAATTAATTCTTATCTTGACGTTTATGAAACATATAAAGCTAAAAAGAAATTTCTTAAAGAAAAAAAACGTAAAAGCGGCGATTCGCTAACCAATTTTACCGTCGCGGTCGAATTCAGCGTTTCAGACATCGCGGATATCGCCGGTAAGTTATATTTTTTAAAAGCCAGACTGCTGTTCGAAAAAAAAGAATATGAAAATTCATATAAATTATTAGCCACGGCATTCGATCTTTTAAAAAATACGGATCGAACGCAAAATTTTTATGAAATTTTAAAATTTATAATATCTAACGAAGATAAGTTTAAAGATAAAAAACTGCATGTCAAATTTCAAGAAATACGATCTAAATATGATGAAATCATAACGACCGCTAAAAATGCAGGCAATTAGAACTCAAATTTCATTCATGTTCTGGTTATTAAATAAATAATAATAAAAAGGATAAAAAAGCATTAGCTTTTCCATCCTTTTTAAGAAATTATAAAAAAATAAAACTTATCGATTAAATAACAAATAATATTTTTTCAATTTTTTCGCCGGCATATCAGCCTACCATTTCATGGCAACAAGGCCCCAGGTCAATCCGCCGCCAAAGCCAGCCATTAAGACTATATCGCCTTTATTTATTTTTCCTTCGCCGAGCGCTTCATGAAGGCCTATGGGAATTGTACCGGCAACGGTATTACCATATCTATCAAGATTAATATAAAATTTATCCAGCGGGCAGTTAAAACGTTTTGCCGCGGATTCAATTATTCTTATATTAGCCTGATGCGGAATAATTAATTTAACATTATCGAGCGTAAGATTATTGCGCGTTAAAACCTGTTCAATCATATCGCCGACTATCTTCGTAGAAAATTTAAAAACTTCTTTGCCGTTAATTTTAACATAATGCAATCTTTCTTCGACGGTTTTTG
>CAYQWL010000133.1:0-8331 GCA_964421195.1 uncultured bacterium
GGTTTTTTACCCATTAAAATTCACCTCAGTATAGTTTATTACCTATGTTTAATATACTAAATAATACGCCTATTTGTCAAGTATATTTTAAAAAAAAATAATATTTTTTAATAATTTTCAGATTCAATTAATTTAAAACTATTATTTATTCGATAAAAAGATAAAAAATATTATATATCAATAATTAAAACATTTTAAAACGCTTTTTTATACTGTTTAGTTAAAATATTTATTTATTTTATGCGTTTATATGTTTATATTATGTTTTCATATAGTAAAAAATAAAAAACAGATGATCCGGAGGTTTTTTATGTCAGATAAAATATATAAAAACCTTAATTCAGTTCAAAAAAGTCTTCAATGTTTAATTCCGGGATATAAAAATTATTTAAACGCTTCAGAGGCTATAGAATCCGATTATACAATACGTTCGCATATAACGAAAGTTTTAAACGCTCTTATAGGTAAAATCGATTCAAAAAAAACCATGTATATTTCATCGCTCGATTCTCTGCCGTTTTTATCCGCGCTCGAAAAAATATCGATGTCATTAAAATCCGCCGCTGAAGCCGTCGAATATTCAAGCGGCGCGGGCGGAAGCTTCAATTACAATTCATCAGATACGAACAGAATTGAAAAGCTCAAATCTTATGACGAATTTTTATATTTTTCTCTTCAAGAAATTAAAACGCTTATAGACGGCGTCGAAAAAGCCGTTACCACGGCCGAACTCGATTCGGCCGCGAAAGCTTCGGCCGTCTGGTCGGCCGGATATATCGATAATATACGTTCAAGAAAAGATTTATTTTAAAATCACGGAGGGACCATGAGTCAATTTATCGAAGTGCTGGAATTTTTAGACGGCAGCGGAAAGGTCGTAGCCGCGCGTATGCCGCAGGCCGGTTCGGGCGAAATAAAATACGGCGCGCAGCTTATCGTACAGCAAAACCAGGCGGCGATTTTCGTCAAAGACGGCAGATTTCTGGATACTTTTAACGCCGGCCGTCATACGCTTATAACTGAAAACATACCTTTTTTAACCAGTCTTCTTTCGCTTCCGTATAATTTTCAATCGCCTTTTCGAGCTTCGGTTTATTTCGTGGCGCTTAATGAATTTACAAATTTAAAATGGGGCACTCCCGAACCCATTTTATTTAAAGATTCTGAATTTGAATATGTAAGGCTTGGCGCGCGCGGCGTTTTTAGCGTTAAAATTACTGCGCCGGAACTTTTTCTCGGAAAAATTGCGGGAACGAAAGGACGCTATTTGATAAACGAACTTGAAGATTTTCTCAGAAATAAAATAATCTCTCAATTTTCAGATACTCTCGCCACTAACATAACAAGCGCACTCGCGTTACCAAAAATTTATGACGAACTCGGACTTTTAATATTAAATCAGCTAAAAGGGCCCTTTAACCAGTACGGCATCGAACTCTGCGATTTAAAATTGCTTAACGTAAATATGCCGCCCGAACTGCAGCGCGCCGTTGATGAACGTGCTTCAATGGCCGCGGCGGGCAATATCGATAAATATATAAAATTTAAAACGGCGGGCGCTATAGACCGGATGGCCGGAGCACAGGGAACACCCGGTTCCGCCGCGGCCAATCCGGGGTTTGGTTTAGCTTTCGGACAGATGCTTTCAAAAGTTATGAAAAATTCCGGTGAACCTGACGGCGGTGAAAGCTATGAACACAGCGGGGCCGTTCCGGCCGTTAAATGCCGCAAATGCTTTGCCTCAAATCCCGCCGCCGCTAAATTCTGTATAAACTGCGCAACCAGAATAATTCCTGAGGGATTCTGCGAACCATGTTCTTTTCAGAATCCGCCCGGCGCAAAATTTTGTATGCAATGCGGCTCCGCTCTGTTATAAAAACATATTAAACCGACATTAATAATTTTATAAACTTTTGCAAAAAAGCATGTTTAACTAATTTTTTTAGCGAGAATTAGATAATTTTCGCCATCATACGAATCGTTAGAATATAAGCTTTTTAAAAACCAGCTCGTAACAGGTGTTATTATTTTTTCATGTATCTGAGGAAAGGGGATATAACGGCCTAAAGCTTTTTTATACGCCGCACCGCGGCATAAATAAAAAGACGTTATTATCTGAACGCATATCGCGCTTAAAGAGGCGTATTTTCTATGATATATTATTTTAAATCCCGTTTCATAAAGTAATTTCGACCATTGCTGATACTTAAGCATCGAATTAAGCCTGAAATAAGATTTTATATTATGATTAAATAATTTTATTAAATTTTGCGATGCAATGCCCTGAATAAAATTCGATATTACGTTAAAATGAAACTTCGGCACGAGCGTCGGAACCGTAAAACATAAAATTCCATCCGGCCTTAACACGCGCCATGCTTCGTTTAAAGAAACGCGCGGCTTTTTCAGATGAGCGAATAAATCATTTGCCAGAACGCAGCGAAAGCTTTCATCGTCAAAAGGAAGATCTTCGGCTTCCGCTACCTTTATATTTCTATAAATCCCTTTTTTATAACTGAGATCTACTTCAGTTTCATCGATATCAATAGCATTATCGATATAAAATTTATCTTTGAACAATATCGATGAAAACAATCCGTCGCCGCAGCCCATATCGAGCATTGGGTTGGCGAACGGCATACAATCCATCAAACGGCATTCCATAGCTCTTATTAACGCAAGAGCGACGGGCGCGTTAGAAAGATACTTCTTTAAAAAATTTTTATCGTTCATTTTTTCGATTGAATTTATCATAAACATTACATAACCTTGAATTTAAAATTTTACCTAATTCGTAAAGATACTTTTCGCGTTTTAAATTATTATTTATATTTTTATCCGAAGAGTTTATAAATTCATTATAAAATTTATGACTTTCAATGTTTGTATATATTTTTTTAAATTCTTTTTTTATTTTCTCTTTAAGTCCCGATGAAAAAAAAGCTTCTATAGAACCCATTCTTGCTATATCTGAAATTTTTTCCATAAATTCTTTTATACCGAGTTCGTTTATCGATTCAATTATATATTTTATTTCGTGAAAAGTAGAAAGATATGCTGCTTCTTCAGCTATTCCAGCTTCACACATGGTTTCAAACGCGCTTAAAATCAGGGCGAGAATACCGCCGACAAGAAGCGATTGTTCGGCGAAAAGATCAGAAAAAACTTCGTCTTTTAATTTAGAACGTATCATTCTATTTTTAGTGATTTTAAGTTTTTCACATATATATTTTAGTTTTTTTAACGCTTTTCCCGAATGATTATTTAGCACGGAGCAGAGAGCATAATCGCCAGGACCGTTAAGATAATTTTCACGCAGCTTGTTAGCTATGGCATTGGGCGATATTAAAATTATATCACATTGCGCCGGAAAAAAATGCGGATGATAAAAATATGAAAGGCCGTGACATATAATCAGACACTTATTCTTAAATAGCTCTGGCCCTGTTCCGCTAAAAAATTCACGTATTTGAAGATCAGGTATCGCTATTAACACACAACCGCTTTTTTTGATTGCTTCAGATATGCCATAAATTTTAAAATTTTCCGCAGCAGCTTTTTTTATGGAAGCGGACTGAAGATTACGCGCGCCTATAACCACATTAACTCCAGAATCACGAAGATTGCGGCATACCGCTTCGGCCATACTACCAAATCCTATCGACGCAACTGATAATAAAAGTTCATTTTTATGTAAAAAAATACCGTCATCAGCTTTTACATTCGTTTTTATTTTCGATTCAACTTTTATTTTATTTTTAACTTCTTTTAAAGAAGAAGGCATCAAACGTTTTTTATTCATTTTCCAGCCCTTAAAATATATATCGTTCCAACCGTTATTAATAAAATACCAAAGCCGCGTTTTAAAAAAATTTCATCCATGACTATGGCGTGCCTGGCGCCGGCAACACTTCCCGCTAAAAACCCTGTTATTAATATAATCGCAGCAGGAATATTTACAAAGCCGTTTTTATAATATTCCATAAAAGCAAAAACGCCTATCGGCGGCAACATCATCGCTATAGTAGTTCCGGTCGCCGTTTTCTGACTGAAACCGCATATAAAAACAAGCGCCGGCAAAATCAAAACACCGCCGCCGAATCCGAACATTCCGCTTAAAGCTCCAACCATAACACCCAGAATGGTTAAAAATAAATAAAGCATTTTATACCTCGATTTTAATGGCTATTTAAATATCACAAACCCATATTTATTTATCGGCTTTATTCTGATTTTAATAACCCTGAAAAATAGAGCCATAAATTTTCTTGAAAATATCTTGAATTTCATGTAAAATATATTACAATAAAAACATGGTAGAGGAGTTTTAAAAAAATGGGATCTGAATTTTTAAACGATTCTCAGGAATCAGTACCGCAACAGGCTCGGCCGGATTTTTCTTCTTTCGATGCGCCTGAAAAAACTCAGGGAGCAAAAGTATTCGGCATGCTGAGCGATCCTGAAAATCCATATTTAATAGATCTAAACGATCTTGTACCGCAGGAGCAGAGGGTTCCTAACGAACCGGCCCTTAATGTTTTTTTAAGAGCGCTGGTTAATTCCGGAGCGTCCGATCTTCATTTAAGTTATAATGTTCCGCCCGTATTACGGGTTCATGGCAATTTAAAACCGCTTAAATTTAAGATGATTCCTGCTGAAACCATGAAAAAAATGCTCTATCAAATTTTAACGCCCCAGCAGCGCGAACAGTGTGAAAGCGGCGAAGAGATCGATGCATGTTATACCATTGAAGGCGCCGGCCGTTTCCGTATGAATGTTTTCCATCAACTTTACGGGCTTTCCGCCGTTTTTCGCGCAATTCCAATAAGAGTTAAAACCATCGAAGAAGTCGGAATAACAGAAGACATTGCGAAACTTGCGCTGCACGGCCAGGGATTCGTAGTAGTAACCGGCGCGACCGGTTCAGGCAAATCCACAACACTGGCAGCCTTAATAGATTATGTAAATAAAAACGATTCATGCCATATAATTACCATCGAAGATCCTCTTGAATTTGTCCACACTAATTATAAATCAATCGTTACTCACCGCGAAGTCGGCGCTCACACCAATTCTTTCTCAAACGCATTAAGGGCCGCGCTCCGGCAGGACCCCGACGTTATTTTACTTGGCGAATTACGAGATCTTTTAACTATAGAAATAGCGCTCACCGCCGCGGAAACGGGACACATGGTCTTCGGCACGCTGCATACAAATAATGCATCAGAAACAATTTCACGTATAATATCGGTTTTTCCAGCCGACCGTCAACAGCAGATAGCCATGCAGCTATCGACCGTATTGACCGCCATAATAGCGCAGGAACTCATGCCGTCTAAAGACGGAAAGGGCCGGGTTCCGATACGTGAAATATTAGTCGGCACCAACAGCGTTCGCGCCATGATACGCGACGGCAAGATACCTCAAATTTATTCGGCAATCGAAACAGGAAAAAAACTCGGCATGCGTACGATGAAAGAATCCGTCGAAGAAGCCGAACGCCTCGGAAAAATAAGCGCCGAAGCTGCGCGCGACCGAATAGCGGAATTATCGATGAAACAATAAAAACAAATCTAATTCACGCATTTGCAATGCCTCTATATTCAGGAACAGACGTCAATACCTGCTCCTGAACATTTTTTTAACCGTGTATAACGCGTAATAATTCGTATCATATTTTTAAACGACCGGCGGCACGAATGAAAAAAGGCTGCCGGTTTCGTATATATCGAGCTGCACGTTAGAAAACGGTATTGCCCGTCCTATTTCAACGAACGCGCCATTATCGTATTTTTTAATTATGCCCGTTTCGATATTTACTTCAAGCGTATCGCCGTTTTTAACGACGGCATTATCGCCCGATGCAAGCTCCGATATTTTTTCACAACATATTATTGGAAATCCTGAATTAACGGCGTTTCGTTTATATATAGCGCCGATCGATTCACATAAAATTAGAGAAATTCCGAGAGATGTAAAACAATCTACAGCCTGCTGTCTTGAAGAACCGGCGCCGAAATTTTTTCCGGCTATGATTATATCATTTTTTTGGGTAGTTTTATGAAAACTTTCATGTCCTTTCAAATTTCCGAGCGCATACTGCCCCATCAAAGAAATGTCGGTAACCGCAAGATAATTATTATGATATATCTGATCTGTATCGATATTATTATAAATCTTATTTTCTTTATCAAAAAGTATTACGGCACGGCCGCGTATAACTCTATCCTTCATTTTATGCACCTCTTCCGGTATTATTTATATGAAATGTAACCGTTAACGGCCGAATAAGCCGCGACTACTGGAGAAGCGAGATATGTTTTTCCATCGCCCTGCTTTCCGTCAAAATTACGATTCGAAGTAGAAACCTGCACTTCGTTTTTACCGGTCATTCCAATCTGCCCCGAAGCGCAGCCGCCGCAGCCCTGACTCGCTACTATAAATCCCGCGTCAAAAAGCGTTTTTAATATTCCGGCTTCTAAAATCCGGTTATATACTTCCAGCGTTGCCGGCACGATTTTAGCCATTATATCGCTTTTTACTTTTTTCCCTTTTACTATGGCGGCGGCGGCCTCTAAATCTTCGAAACGGCCGTTGGTACATGAACCTATAAAAACCGAATCAACTTTAATATCGGCGAGTTTATCTACCTCGATTACATTATCGGGCGAAGGCGGAGCCGCCGCAAGCGGTTTCAACCCTGTTATATCAAAATTATATTCTTTTAAATAAACGGCGCCGGAATCAGCTTTAACTAAATCGAGACTCCGGTCATTGGCACGGGACGCAAAATAATCGACGGTAACTTTATCAGCCGGTATCAAACCTATAATAGCGCCCATTTCAGTCGCCATAGAAGACAGCGTTATTCGTTCGTGCATGGCGAGATTTTCGACTGCTTCGCCATAAAACTCAACCGAAGCGCCAAGAAGACCTGACGAACCAAACTCTTTTAAAATAAACAATGCAAGGTCTTTAGCCGTAGCGGGGTATTCAAGCCGGCCGTTCAATGTTATTTTAACCGACGGCGGTATTTCGAACCATGTCGCGCCATGGCGCATCGCATAAGCTATGTCGATATCGCCCATACCCTGTCCAAATGCGCCCGCCGCTCCCATTATATTAAGATGCGAATCGGTGCCGACCGTAGTCGTTCCCGGAAGCGCCAGCCCTTCTTCCATTAATACATGAGAACCGATTCCGGCGTTTACGTCATAAACTTTTATTTTTTGCTGACGGGCAAATTCGCGGCATATCTGCTGATTATTCGCATAAGGAATGGTATTGGCGGGAGCCTGACAATCAAAGGTAAAAAAGGTTTTTGACGCATCATTAACTTTTTCGCCTTTACAATATTTATTAAAGTTTTTTACCACGTTAGCTCCCCCAAAATCACGGGCCGACCTGACATCGAGTTTTATCCAGACGATATTTCCAGGTTTAATTTCGTCATCCGGGCGCAGCAAATGTTTTTTAAATATTTTTTCAATAACGGTATATGACATTACGTTCCTCCGCATTATATTATTTATATTTATGTATTATTTATGTTATCCCATGCCGCTTAATGTTCATTATTTAACGTTCATTTTTATTTCGGCGCTGTTTTTTTTTTCTTTATCTACATTTTCAGGTGAAGTTTCACCGGTATTTTTTAATATGACCTCAATTGTTTTATCGTAAAATATCACTTCGCCCGTCGCGTTCATGAATTTTAAAAGTTCTTCTCCGACGTCGCTTTCATCGTTCAATAACTTTTTTTCCACCGGAACGGAAGACGAATTTTTTTCAATCACATTATCTTTCTCCAATTCAAGCTTTAAATTATTTTTTTTACGGTTTTTACGAATACTTTCAAAATCGGCGGCCGGAAATCCTGCCGCTTCAAATAATTTATGAATGTAATATTCATATTCATCATAAGAAAACGGTCTGTTTTTACCTTTTTCATCGATGCATATTACGTCTTTAATCCGCGGGTAGCTTTTTCTGGCGGCATCCAATCTGGCGCGTATTAATTTAATCGTATTAAGAGCGGATATATTTTCAGCCGCAAAAGGAAAAGCCAGATCAAGCATAAAACCGCGCTTATAATTTTCGAGAGCTTCATCGATTTTATCATCATAAAATAAAAAATCACCTTTATGCATATAAAGAGCGCCGAGCGACGGATCTATTTTAATAGCTTTTTCAATAGTTTCTAAAGCTTCCTTAAACATGGCATTTTTAAAATAAGCCCATGCGAGAGTATCTAAATAAATCGCATTTTCGCTTTCTGAACTTACCGCTCGCCGGGCGCATTCGAGGGCCTTATCAAGTTTCTGGTTGGAT
>CAYQWL010000133.1:8371-10807 GCA_964421195.1 uncultured bacterium
CGTAAGCGTAATTATTGTTTATAAGCGCGTCGGCTGTATCTTCGGCGAGCATATATTCAAGATGCTTTATAGCGGAATCGTTTTCATTAAGCTGAAGATATATTTCAGAAAGATGTTCGTGAACTTCTTTGAGATCGGGTTTCAAACTATAAGCTTTTTTTAAAATATCGATAGATTTTTTGATATCGCGGTTTTTATAATAAGCGCAGCCTAAAGAATGAAGATAAACCGGATTATTAGGATCGAGCGATATAGCTTTTTTGCAATGTTCAAGCCCCGCGTCGAGTTTTATATTGTTCATCGTGTATAAATATCCTAAATTATTATGGGCCGCAGCCGAATCCTGGTTTTTTTCTATCAAATAAAGATATGCGCTTTCTTCAAGCCACAAAGGTTTTTTAATTTTTTTCGCGTCATAGTCGGAAAGAAGTTCTATTAAATTTTTAAATACTTTTTCTTTCAGCGCCCTGTTTTTTGGCGCGAGTTTTACCGCCTGCATGAATTCGGCGTAAGCGAGTTGATGTATATCGGGAGAACTCTGCGCGACCGCTAAAAAAGTAGAAGCAACTATATAATGAAATTGAGGATCTGAAACTTCGAACGAGAGGGCTTTTTTTAATTCTTCGAGCGGATCATGAAGTTTAAATTCGTTTATGTCGTATTCCTTTAACGACGCATAAACCACGGTATAAAAAAGATGATAATACGGATTAAGCGGTTCCATTTGAAGAAGAGCGGCCATATCGCAAAGAGCCATAAGAGCATATATTCTATTATTATAATTTTGATACCCCAGGCCGGCTATCAACATATAAAGATAGCCCCTGTCGAAACATGTAACCGGCGTTTTGGGATCGTATTTTAAAAGCACGGTCGAAAGAAGTTTTTCTATGTCAAAGGCTGAATCTTTTATAGACTTAGTACCGCCTGTAACGTTAGTAATAAAAGTATATAAAACATAAGCTCTAATCGGAATATTTTTACTGTCGGAATCAAGAACTTTGCAAACAGTTTTAAAATCTATTTCTTCAAATTTAAAGTGAGGAGTAAAAATTTCAACGCCAAAATCTATTTTAGAAACAACACTCGCGCTTTCACTTTGAGCTATCGCCGGCGAATATGTTAAAGATAGCAAAACGCCCGACAGCAGCCATACTGTTAAAAATATAAAAAACGACGCGGCGTAACGGTTGCCATCACAGATTCTATAAATTTTATTATAGCGCGTTCGCCTTTCGTGATTATTTTCAATTATATTATTCCGCATAAATTCTCTCCTTTAATTTTGGTTTAATCGATTATATCAAAATTTTTTTAAAAAAACAATAGTACCGTTATTAATGGACAATTGATTTTTTTCATCAATTTCCCGTTATTTTTTCATTATTTTTCCATTATTTTTTTTCTTGACATTTAATGTTTCTAAACTTATAATAAACATAATAAGTTTAAACACTAATTTAAAAAATAATTAATATACCATATATCATAAAAAATTTGCCGCGCGCCGCATCGCCAGAACCGGCGCGGTACAAAAATTGCAATGCGGAGGACGCGATGAACGAAATCAGCCACGATCTCGAAGAAGCGATGACCATTATATGGAAAGAAATAGAAAATAAAACCCATGTATATGAAAAAATCGAAGAAAAGCTCAAAAAATATATAGGTCCGAATGTTTTTAAAGATCTTGAAATCGAAGGATTTTTAAAGCCATTAAAACCGGGGGCATATGTCGAATTCAGTGAAAAAGGCTACAAACGCGCTTATGATCTTACGCGCCGGCACCGCCTTACTGAAAGACTTTTAGTCGATGTGCTGCACATGGACCGTTCTAAAGTCGATTATGACGCCTGTATGTTCGAACATATAATTTCAAAGGAACTGGAAGAAAATATATGCACGCTTCTCGGCCATCCTGAAACCTGCCCGCACGGCTCCAGAATACTTCCAGGCGAATGTTGTAAAAATAAAATATCGAAAGTCGAACGGGTTATTTTCAAATTATCAGAACTCAATCATGGCGAATGCGGCCGGGTTTCTTACATTCAAACCCAGGCGCATCCTGCCATGCATAAAATAATGGCTTCGGGACTGGTTCCCGGACTTGAAATAAGAGTCCATCGAAGTTTTCCCGCTTATATAATCGAATTCGAACATACCCAGCTCGCCATCGAAAATGAAGTGGCGGATAATATTTATGTGAGAAAAATATCATGAAACTTAAAACGGCGATTATTACAGCCTGCATTTTTACATTCATCGCTTTATGCGCTCCGCGCATCCTTTCATCAGAAGCTTCAGGCCGTCAATTTTATCGTTATACTATCGAAACGTTGTTTGAATTTTTCGATTCTATGAGCAGGCTTAAAATTACCGGCGTCATTGCATTTGCGGCCGCTCCCGGCGGAAACGTCTGCATTTTTTCACAATCAG
>CAYQWL010000134.1:0-10750 GCA_964421195.1 uncultured bacterium
ATGTATTGCCGGAGAAGGATAAGACGATAAATAAGGTGTATAATAAGCGATAAAATTTTTATCAAAAACATTAATTCTGGAAGCGATTTTCGAAAATGAAAAAAAATATTGTAAAAGTTGAATTTAAGGATTTTGGCGCGGTTTTTATTTCGGAACGGTCCGCGTTGCCTTCTATTGAAGCGCTTTCGCATGTTTCGATGAACATTTACGATAAAGGAATATTAAGCGTGATAGGCCCGTCGCGTTCAGGAAAAACTTCGTTTTTGCGTTCAATAAACAGGCTTAATGATTTACAGTCCGCTTTTCGTTATTCCGGCGATATTTTAATAGACGGAAACCCGGTTTACTCCGGTTCTGACTGCGATGTTACCGTTTTGCGCCGCAAGGCTGGAATGGTTTTTGCCCGGCCGGTCGTGCTTCCGCTTTCTATTTATGAAAATATAGCTTACGCCTTAAGACTTGCGGGTGAATCTTCAAAAAACGCGCTTGATGAAATTGTTGAAACGGCTCTGAAGGAAGCTTATTTATGGGAAGAAGTAAAAGACCGTCTCCAGGCGCCGGCGCTTTCGCTTTCCGGCGGGCAGCGCCAGCGGCTCTGCATAGCGCGTGTTCTTGGCATGCGATCCGATATAATGATGCTTGACGAACCCACTTCTGCGCTCGATCCTGTATCTACGGCAAAAATAGAAGAAACGCTTACCGCGCTTAAAGATAAATATTGCATAATACTTGTAACAAATAATGTTAAACAGGCGGCGCGGATCGGAGATATGACCGCTTTTTTTCTTATGGGTAAACTTATTGAATACGATTTTACGCCGAAAATTTTTACTACGCCGCATGATGAACGGACTGAAAATTATATTACAGGACGGTTCGGATGATCGATTATCGAATTTTATTATCGCTTATAAATATCTGATAATAAGTTATGCGCTAACGCTTTGTTTCTTCACTTACGGCAATGAAAAAATGAAAATAAATTGGGGATTAAATTATAATTATGAAATCAGAAACCGATACGCCGGAAATCATATTAAAAATAGATGGGCTTGATTATTATTATGGCGATTTTCACGCAATAAAAAAATTAAGCATGCAGATAAAGCGTAATTCGATAGTTGCTCTTATAGGGCCTTCAGGCTGCGGGAAATCCACTTTATTAAAGGCGCTCGACAGGATGTCCGATTTAATAGAAGGTTCTCGCGTAACCGGAAGCGTTTTATTTAATGGTACGAATATATTTGCGCCCGGCTCGGATATAATACAACTTCGTAAACGCATCGGGATGGTTTTTCAACATCCGAACCCTTTTGCACTGTCTATCGCGGATAATATTAAATTCGGGCCGCGCGTTCATGGCGAAAGAAATAAAGAACGGCTGAATGCCGCCGTTGAATCTTCGCTTAAAGCCGTAGGAATGTGGGAATTATGCAAAGACCGTCTTGATAAAAAGGCCACGGAACTTCAGGCGGACGAACAGCAAAGATTATGTATAGCACGGCTTATTGCAGTTGAACCGGAAATACTTCTCATGGACGAACCGTGTTCGACGCTGGATCCTATCGCTACCGGAAATATCGAAGACTTAATGCGTGAATTAAAAAAGAAATATACCATAATAACGGTTACTCATAATATGCAGCAGGCCGCGCGTGTTTCAGATTATTCAGGATTCATGCTTTCAGGCGAATTAATAGAGTATTCTTTAACCGCTTCGATATTTTCAAATCCTCGCGATAAAAGGACTGAAGATTATATCAGCGGCCATTATGGCTGATAATTTACCGTAAATAAATTTATTTTTGACGGCAATGAATTATATTGAAATATCATGGTAAAATAATTATTGATAATAATATATATAAAATTTGTTAAATGAGGTGCGTTATGGCAAAAATTCTTGATAAGGAAATAGAAAGCCTTAAAAACATGATAAATGATATGACCGTGACCGCGCGTTCCATGGTAAAAGACGTTATGGAAGGCCTGGTGAAACGTGATAAAAAAATATATTCGAAAATAAATGAAATGGAAGAAAGCGTCAATAAACTTGAGATGATGACTGACGATTTAAGCTGGAAAATAATAGCGCTGCGTCAGCCTATGGGCGCCGATTTGCGTTTCGTTCTTGCGGCGCGTAAAATTAATTCGGTCCTTGAGCGTACCGCCGATGAAGCCGTTAATATAGCTAAAAAGGCTGATTATTTAATAGGCGTTGCTGAATTAAAGCCGTTGATAGATCTTCCGCGTATGAGCGAACTTGCAGTTGACGCGTTAAGCCTTGCTATCGAAACCGTATATAACGCCGATATGGACGCTGCCCGCGCGATCTGCATTAACGATAATTTCATAGATAATCTACGCGACCAGATTTACCGTGAATTATTGACTTATATGCAGGAATCGACGGATAATATTCATCGCGCCATTAATCTTATAATGATCGCTAAAAGCCTTGAAAGAATAGGTGATATGGCTACCGATATAGCTGAAGATGCGATTTATTATCATCAGGGTAAAGACGTTCGCCACCATGCTGAAAGCGATGAAGAATTCAAGAAAAATTATAAAAAAAAAGATAGGAAATAGCGATAAGCCGGCTTATATAAGCATATAATGCGGCGTCGTTTTAAAAAAGTCGTTAAAATTCAAAAATTTATATACGGATTATTTAGCAACTTATTTATTTACTAATCTATCGTCCGGCGAAAACGTAACGCGGAAAAAGCGAGTATAATAATTGAAATTAGCGCAAGCGCGATATATTGTGGAAAAAGAATCTGCATTCCGACGCCTTTTAAAAATATACCGCGCATTATTACTAAAAAGTAACGAAGCGGTATTAAAAAAGTCAGATATTGTACCGCCTGCGGCATGTTTACTATCGGAAACACGAATCCTGAAAGAGTGAATGCCGGAAGCATGAAAAAAACGGTCATAAGCATTGCCTGTTGCTGCGTGACGCATATCGTCGATATGAAAATTCCAAGGCCGAGATTACTTAATATAAATATGGCCACTCCGAGAAATAAAAGTAAGTAACTTCCACGTACCGGTATTTCAAACCATAAAAGCGCCGTTATCAATACTACTGCCGCCTGTATAAGGCCTATGAGCATAAACGGCAGGGTTTTTCCTATTATTATTTCAATCGGCCGCACCGGAGTTACGAGTAATTGTTCGAGCGTGCCTATTTCTTTTTCGCGTACGATAGCCATAGCCGTAAGCGTTATGGTTACTATCATCAAAATATTACCGATGATGCCGGGGATGAAAAAATTTTTAGATTCGAGTGATTCGTTAAACCATGCACGCGCTTCTATACCTATAGAGCCGGGCTTTACCGGTGATTTTGCCGCCGATACAAGCCGGGCGTTCATTTTTTCAAGCCGGTTCGTCTGGATTTTGCGTAAATATCTTGAGGTTATGGCGTTTAAGTAATTATTTACGGTTATGGCGTTGTTTGAATCTATTCCATCATGAATTGCCTGAACTAAAGCCGTTTTTCCGGATTCGATTCCCCGCGAAAATCCTTTCGATATTATTACGGCGCAGGAAATTTTACCTGAGTCTATAAGTCCGGCCACTTCGTCGCTGTTATTTAAATGCCCGGTGATTTTGAAATATTTATTCGATTCTATTTGCGCTATATATTCGCGCGACGCATAAGTTTTGTCATAGTCGATTATCGCGGTTTTAATATTTTTAACGTCGAAATTGACGGCGTAACAGAATATAATAAGCTGAAAAAGCGGCGGAACAAAAAGAAGAACAGCCAGGCGCGGATTTCGGAAAGTCTGGTTGAGCTCTTTTTTTAAAATTTGCATTATAATATTTAAAGACATATAATATTCTCCCGTATATTTATTTAAGCCTTTATTTTTTGTCTTATTATTCAAGTCTCTTTTTAAAACTTCTGCTGGCAAGTATATATAAAATAACGCAATATAAAGAAAGCATTGTTATATCATAAAATAAAACTTTAAAACCCGTGCCTTTTAAAAATACGCTTTTTAATATTTTAACGAAATAGGTGGCGGGAAAAAGCCGGGATATTAATTGCAGTACGGCCGGCATGTTATCTATTGAAAAGGCGAAGCCGGAAAGTAAAAAAGCCGGCAGGAACGCGGTTAATAAAGAAAGCTGATTGGCTAATAACTGGGTTTTAGCCGCTATCGAAATTAAAATTCCCATGGACATCGCGCCTACCAGGAAAATAGACGACATTATAAATAAAGTTAAATATGAGCCGTGGAACGGTATTTCAAATAAAAATACGCTCATTATTACCGATATGAATACGTCGATATATCCTATCGCGATATAAGGAAGCAGTTTTCCTATTATAAGTTCGCGTCCTCGCAGCGGAGTGGAAATTAACTGCTCCATGGTTCCTTTTTCCCATTCGCGCGCGATAGTTAAAGAAGTTATCATGGCGGCGATAACCGTCATTATAACGGCGATAAGGCCCGGCACTATGGAATTTTTACTGACGAGTTCCGGGTTAAACCAGACTATCTGGCGAAGTTCGACGGGCGTATTTTTTATTTTAATGCCGGTTTTGAATAATTTTTTATTTAATATTTCACCGGACAGCATGGCGATCATATTATTGAGATATCCGAGGCCTATCATGGCGCGGTTAGAATCAGAACCGTCTATTACAACTCCTATCGAAGGTGAAAGCCCTTTTTCGATATCGCGTTCGAAGCCTGCGGGAACGCTTAACATTATAACGGCGCTTCCGTTCATAATGAGTTTTTCAGCGTCGTTCATCGTTTCGCGGCGCGCGATAATTTTAAAGAAACGGCTTTCGGAAATGCGCGATATTAATTCGCGGCTTTCAGGTGAATTGTCGAAATCGCATATTACGGTTTCGATTTTATCTACGTCTAAATTAAGAGCCCAGCCGAAAAGAACGAGAAGCATTATCGGAATGAAAATCGAAGCTAAAAGGCTTTTAGGGTCGCGTATTATATGTATAATTTCTTTGACGGCTACTGCTTTAATTCTTTTTAAATTCATTATACCTTATATACCTCGTTTTCTTTAGAAGCGGTTCTGTCGGCTTCGGCTATCGCCATTACGAAAATATCTTCGAGCGTCGGCGTTATAGATTCGATTGAATGAAAGAATATATTATTTTTATTGCATATTTCTTCAACGTTTTTCCTGGTTTCATTAATATTCAATGCGCAGAGCGCATGAATGGAATTGCCGAACAGATTTAATTCTGAAAAATGGCCGCTTCTGGATAAAATTTCATAAAGTTCGGGCGGCGCGGATGAATTTATTTTAAATATGTCGCGTCCTGCGCCGGACGCTTTAAGCTCGGCGGGAGTGCCGGAAGTTACGATGCGCCCTTTATAAATCAATACTAAATGATCGCAGTATTCCGCTTCTTCCATATAATGCGTGGTTACGAAAACGGTTATTCCGGAAGCCGCGAATTCATGAATCACGTCCCAGAAGTTGCGGCGCGATATCGGATCCACTCCCGATGTCGGCTCGTCTAAAAAAAGAAAGCGCGGCTTATGCAGTATCGCGCATCCAAGCGCCAATCGCTGCTTTATACCGCCGGGAAGAGTTTGCGTTATCGCAGTGCGGCGGTTTTCAAGGTCGGCAAGTTTAAGAGCCATGACGGAGCGTTCTTCGAGAACGGAACCGTAAAGACCATATAATGAGCCAAAAAATCGAATGTTTTCAATGACGCTGAGATCGTCGTATAATGAAAATTTTTGCGACATGTAACCGATGCTTTTTTTTATCGCGGCTGAATCTTTCATTATATCCAGGCCGCCTATAAAACCATAACCCGAAGTCGGAGTGAGCAGGCCGCATAGCATTTTAATAGTCGTCGATTTACCCGCGCCGTTAGGACCTAAAAATCCGAATATGCTGCCTTTTTTTACTTCGAAACTGATGCCGTCAACGGCATTAAAATCGCCAAATTTTTTATATAATTCTTTTACCGTCACCGCGGTATCGCCGTTCATAAAAATCACCGCTTTATGTTTATGTAATTAGTATAATTATCCGTATAAAACTGATGTAAACTGATATAAAATAACACTTTATTAGATTGAACCGTTTTTTAATTTAGTTTTTCGATAAAAATATCTTCAAGTGAAGGTTCGCTTTTTTTAAGCGAATATAATTCTATATTTTGTTGAGATAATAAAGGTTTTATGAGATTTTTCAGGGAATTTTCGCAAAATTCGGCGGATGTAAACACATGTATGGCCGGTCCCATCATAAGCGCCGATACGATTTTTTCCGTGCGTTTTAATATTTCGACCGCTTTGAATTTATCGTTTACTTCTATACGCCATAAAAGATTTTTAGAAGATTTTTTCAACCCCGCCGGCGTGTCGAGAGCGCTGATTTTGCCGTTATTTAAAAAAGCGATTTTATGGCATCTTTCGGCTTCGTCGAGATATGTGGTTGAAACAAAAATAGTAAGGCCGGTTTTGAGCATGTCGGTAAGTATTTTCCAGAATTCACGCCGTGAAACCGGATCCACGCCGTTGGTTGGTTCGTCTAATAATAAAATTTTCGGGGTATGGATCAGAGCGCAGCTTAAAGCGAGTTTTTGTTTCATGCCGCCCGAAAGGCGTCCGGCCCGTCGATTTTTAAATGGCGACATGCGGCAGAATGAAAGTAATTCTTCAATGCGTAAAT
This sequence comes from uncultured bacterium, assembly GCA_964421195.1. Lineage (GTDB taxonomy): Bacteria > Muiribacteriota > UBA9980 > UBA9980 > UBA9980 > UBA9980. The sequence continues at coordinate 6,685 of CAYQWL010000134.1, forward strand.
CGAGTTCGGGGCCTTCTGCCATGTTATATAAATCTGCATAAAATAATATGTTTTCCATAACCGTCAGATCTTCATAAAGTCCGAAACGCTGAGGCATATAAGCTATGATATCGCTTAAAGCCGGCTGCTCGGCTTTAAGGTCGAAACCGCCCACGTTAACGCAGCCTTCGTTATAGCTCATCAAGCCGGCAAGAATGCGTATTAATGTGGTTTTTCCTGCGCCGTCAGGACCTAACACGCCGAAAATTTCTTCAGGCGCGACCGTAAATGAAACTCCGGAAAGCGCTTCACAGGTTCCGAATTTTTTAACGAGGCCGTTTACGGATATTATATTGTTTGAATGCGTGAGCGATGATTCGGCTGCCGATGTCATAACGTCTCCGTTTATTTTAATGATTTTTAAAAATAAGACCGGATATAATTTTATAACTCTATTTGAACGTCAACGGGCATACCGAGTTTTAATTCACGTGAGCTGTTATCGACGTTTATTTTTACGCGATATACTAATTTAACCCGTTCGCGAGCGGTCTGTACGTTTTTAGGAGTAAATTCGGCTTCGGGAGATATGTATGAAATATAACCGTCGTAATATTTATCTTTAAAACTGTCTGAAATAACTCGCGCTTTCTGGCCGAGTTTGATTTTACCCATGTCTTCTTCAGGGATATAGCCTCGAACCCAGACATCTTTTAGATTCGCCAGAACCGCTACGGCTGAACCGGCGGCGACGATTTCCGAGGTTTCAGATATTTTTTCGATTATAATGCCGTCTTCCGGCGCTTCAAGAAATGAATCATTTAGTTTAATATCAAGCGATTCAATATCTGATTTTTTAACTTCTATATCGCGTTTCAGCGATTCGAGATCGCATTCGGCTTTACGCGCCTGGAATGCGAGCGCGGCGGCGCCTTTTATTTGCGCTTCCGCCTGCGCGACTCCAGCTTTCATCTGTTCGATGGTTTCGCGCCGGGCGCCGGCTTTTAAAAGCGCGTAATTTTCTTCGGCGGAACGTTTTAGCTGTTCGGCCGCCATCAGCTGTGATTTAACCGTATCGAGCGTCTGGTTGGTTACGGAACCCGATTTGCTCAGGCTTAAATAACGTTTATAATCTTTAGACAATCGTTCCACTTCTATTTCAGCCTTATTTAAAGAAGCTTTTGCCTGTTCGATCTGCTGTTCACGGTTGCCTGCGAGCGCTTCGGCGAGCCTGGATTGCGCCGCGCTTAAATTAGCCGCGGCGAGCATTTCCTGACTTTTATGATTCGCTTTTTGAAATTCTATTACGGCTTCTAATTGAGGTTTGAGAGATTCGGCATATAAAAGCGCGTTTTCGGCCTTCTTTTTTTGCACGCTCAATTCTTTGATATCTAAAGCCGCGACGGGATCGCCTTTTTTTAATAAATACCCTTCGTCGATGCTTAATGCTTCGATTTTACCGGAGTTTTTAAAAGCCAGAGATGTTTTTTTGTATTCGATGACTCCCGATATTTTCAATTGATTTTCAGATTTTCCTTCGGCCCGTAAATATGCGTTTCCTGATAATAGAAAACCGGCATAAGTTAAAAAAACCGTTAAAAAAAATGCGCCGATAATAAAACTTCTTTTTTTAAAATAGGTTTTCATTTGATTCATCTCTCTTTATATATATTTTTTTATTATTCTTTTATCAGAATTAAATATAGCGTGCAGTCATGCGGTCATAACGTTTGATATAATTTTATTTTTGTTTATCGATGACGCCGTTTAAAAAAATATCGATAAAGCCTTCGATTATATTTCGTTCATCCTGCGGATCTCGTTTATTTCCGAAAAATAATTCCTGCATAATATTATACGCTAAAAACATTCCGATAAAGGCGCGAGAAAGGATTTTAGGGTCGGTTTTTTTGAAATTTCCTTTTTTTATTTCCACGCTCATTATCTGCGATAATATTTCAATTCCCCTGCCGGGAATCATTTCAAAAAAAATTGCGGCCATGTCTGGACGCATAATTATTTCAGATATCATTATTCGCAAATCATTTGATTTTTCTTTAAAAAGCGCGACAAACTTCGAAGCTATATTCGTTAATTTTTGTTTTATATCGAGTCCGTCGGATATTTTTAATAAATCTTCGGTATTTTTAAGAAGGGTCATATTTTTTATTACTTCTATATAAATTTTTTCTTTGGAATCGAAATGACGATAAAGCGTAACTTCGCTGACTCCCGCCGCAGACGCAATACCTCGAGTGGTACAACTTTTAAATCCTTTTTTCGCGAAAAGCGAAGCGGCCGATTCGAGTATAAATTCGTGTGTCGCGCTGAAACTTTTTTTGCCTGGATTTATTTTTTGAGGCGCGTTTTTTTTATCGTCCGCCGCGGCCTTTATTAAAAAGCTTTTTAATTCATCAACCGGCGTCTTCTTCTTTTTTTTATTATTATTCATTATTTTCACCATCGTTCCATTATAATGCCGCCCATGATTTTGTTTTAAATCGTTAATCGGACCGGCTTTCATTTTAGCGTTTTTATGTAAGTAAGTAATTACTTACTTACATTTTTATTTTAACATATTTTTTTTTGCATGTCAATTAATTAATTATTTTTTTTATTTTTTTTGAAATAGTCCTGAATTTTTAATTTTAAAAGCCAGTCATCGTATAAAAACATAGCTATAGTTTCATAAAGCGTTTCTAAAGCGTTATTCACATTTTTGCTATAATCGGCGGCCATATTTTCATCGGCGCCGTCGCTTATCGTTCTTATTGAAAGACAGGCGGTAGAAGACATATTAGATGTCTTTAAAACGGCCGAAGTCTCCCAATCGCATATTATACAGTTAAAAGCCGATACAAGCGTTTCTTTGAATTCTCTGCTATTTACGTCTTTTTCACCGCTGGCGCATCCGCCCGTAAAAATATTTCGTCCGTTTCTCGCCCTGACGGCCTCGCAAAAATCATTAAAAATAACTTTTTTGACATTATCATCGAGAATTTCTTTTATAACGCTCGAAGTTTTAAGTTCTTTTTTTAGTTTATGAAATTGCGTTATCGGTAAAATGTCGTATTCGAAGGAATTATCGCAAAAGATTATATCGCCCGGAGCGCATGCGCCGGCTAATGAACCCGCGGAACCGCTGTCTATTATAATATCGAATTCAGATTCGCTAATAAGTCTCTGCACCGCCGCGGCGCAGTTAATTTTTCCGAGTCCGGCGGCGACGGCGGTTATATACACGCCGTTTTTTATCGTATGTGATTGCCGGCGAGAATTAACATATTTTTCATTTTCAAGGCCGAGAATTTTTTTGCAAATATTGTATTCACGGCTTACAGGGCAGATTATAGCCGCTTTGTATTTTGTATTTAATTTCATGTTTCCATCCTATCTTTGATATAACTTTTAAGTTTTTACGTTGAAGGCAAATTTTTCTTTATTATTAAGAATTTTATGAAATCGTAATAATACTTTAACGAAATGTCGTTAAAACCCTCTTTATAAAACAGATATTTCCAGGAATTTTTATATTTTTTAAGTTTTCTGCCTTCGAATTGACTTTTCCATGAGTCGGATCCCGTCCGGGCGATCGTCTTAAATATCTTTATTGCCTTGCTTTATTATAATATATTAATATAATTATATTATAACAAAAGTTCCATAAAATGTCCACTTTTTACAAAAATATTTATAATATTATTTTTTGAATTTTCTGTTTTTGACATTAACTTTTTTTAAAGACGTTTGAGCTTTTTAGAATGAACCCGTATATAAAATACGTCTGAATATTATTGAAAAATTATCATTTAGTAAAAAAACGGCGGTGTTATCCATAATGTTGCGTTTAATTGAAATATTAAATTTATTCTTGACATTAACTTTGCGATAAAGTAAAATAACCATTGATATTAAAAATATGTTTTTCCGGTCGGAGGATTGTTATGTTTTTATCTGATGGGTCTTTTTTTAAATCGTTAAGAAGTATTATAAAAAAAATGCATGCTATCGGCGATAAAGAACTGACGCCGCTTGGAATCAGTCACGCGGAGATGAGAATTTTATTATTATTATATCAAAGTGGAAC
>CAYQWL010000135.1:0-10700 GCA_964421195.1 uncultured bacterium
CCGTGTCAAGGCTCGCGCTATAAGTGAATTTATTGGCGTTCGACGGCGCGGCCGGTATGGTTCCGTCTGATACATAAGCTGAAATTTTATTGTTTGAATTCATAAGAGCGTATTCTACGGCGTCGCCGGCCGTCGGAAAACCGGCCGCGGCCGTGCCGCTTTCAATTTCAAAATCGCTTGCAAATGATAATTCTTTAGCGGAATCATTATCGAAAAAGTTTTTAGCGCGGTAAACCGTTACTGCGGTTCCGCGAGTTATTTTTAAATATAATTTAAGATCGTCGTTCGTGGAATTATTAATGCTTGCGCCGCAATTGATAGAAGCATTTTCGGCGTTGACATATAATTTTTCGGCTTTTGGAGTGTCAGGCGGAGAATTTGTGTCGAGCGCATAAGAAGATTCATTGCCGCTGGTGTTATAAAGCGTATAAGCGATCGCATCGCCGGGTGAAACATGCACTTTTACGGCTTCGTTGGTAACTGGAATTTCGGCTAAGTAAGATTGGCTGACCGAATAAGGCCCGTATTTATCGTCATGAGCCGTGGAACCGCCGCCGCCGGAAACGGTCCGGCCAAGGTAAGTATAATTATTAGCGTTCTTTCTATAAATTTTAAGCAGTTCGGAACTGGTGGCAACCGGTGAAGTGGTTATGGCGACCTGACTCGATGTGTCGGACCATGACATATTAACGGTTTGCGGCGCCGCGGGTATTGTGCCATCATCTATCCAGTCAGACTTATTAGTATCCGTCGAATCGACTAAACGATACCATACGCGATTTCCATCGCCGGGCAGTTCATTTTCGAGTAAAGTTAAAATAACGCCAGCCTGAATAGTATTGGATGCGGTGAGCGCGCTTGATTTAGCGGCCGCCGTGGAAGGAGTCGGATAATTTCCGAAAAATACGTCGAGTTTAACGCGTTCGCTGCAAACAATATCCGCCGTGCTTAAAACATTGTATGAAGCTTTACTGAAAAATAAATTAGTTTTGTCTATTATGCCGGTCCCTGAAGAAGGCGCTACTTTATCGGTAATAATGTTTCCCGCGCTGCCGTCGAGATTGCGGGCCGCAAGTTTATTTCCGAAAAGATCGCGGATATAATTAGTGGTATCGGCGTTGTATATGTTCATTTTAATTAATCCGGTGCCTTTTACGGTATCGTCGAAGGCTATTTTAAGAATAGTTTTTTTGGATTCATCATCGGCCGTCATTAAATAGCCTCCGCTTGTAAGAACATTAAGAGGAACGTCGAGTGAACCGTTATTAACGGTGATTCCATAATGAAATTTATTCATGCCGGCGGTTGGATCGAGCGAACCGGTTATCTGCATTTCCCGGTCGAATTTTATATATAAAAAGTTAATGGCTCCGTCTTTATCATCGTCGGATGCGTAACATTGATCGGCTTTTATAACCGGCATCGAATTGCTTGCGCCATATATGACGTTAACCGGTTCAGCGCTCCATGCAGATGAATTTCCGGAAATTGTGTTAGTTTTATATCCTGAAATGGCGACCCGTCCCGTGCTTAAAATAGAAAAGTTAAACGATCCTTTAGTAGAATTTCCGTTATTGGAATTATCGTAATTATAATATTGAACTCCAGCGGCAGGGCCAAGTCCGAAAACTGGAACTACATCAGACGCTTCCGCTTTAGCGCGCATCATAACAGTTTTATCGTCGAGTGAGGCTTTTACCGTAATCGCTTCGCCGCTCGACAATTTATCAGTTCCTTTCATCGGCCTGAGCGTTACTTCGAGAGAACCGGCGGAATTAACGAAACCCGCCGCCGCACCTGCGCCGCCGTCGGCGGCTTTAATAAGCTCTTCCGCTACGGGTAATTCAAGCGCCACCGGAATGGTTCCATCGGCCGCGAGCGCGGAAACATTACCGTTTTCGTTTATTAAAGAATATAACACGTATTTTCCGGCGGTTATTACGCCGCCATTGTTATTTGCGGTAAAAGAAAAATTGCCGCTTAAATCTATTCCCTGCGCCGTGCCTTTTTCTATTTTACCGCTTCCGGCGGCGTCATTTGCCTGATAGCATATAAGTCTGGCCGCCGTGCTGTTCGTGCCCGTTACGGCCCCGACTTCTACGGTGGCATGATTAAGGGTTTCATAAGCTCTGTAGGCAATATAATTTACAGCAGGTTCAGAAGGCACCGTTCCGTCCTGGACCCAGGCGGTCTTATTGCCCGCTTCGTCAGAAAGTCTGTAATGCACCGGGGTTTCTCCGTTTTTTTTAGCTATGTTAATAATAAGGTCGCCCGGCTGATATTTGCCGTTAAACGAAGATGTAGCCGCCGATGGAATTGAACCGGCCGCGGGCGCCGCGCCGAAATAAACTTCTAATTTAGCTTTTTCACCGCAATCGATAGCGGCGGTTGAAAGGATTACTTTACCCTGTGAATTATCGTATGAAAGGCTTGAAATCGATATTTTAGAAACGGGAGGGGCGACGATATCGGGTATGGCTCTTCCGGGAGTGCCGTCGAGGTTTATGGCGGCGAGTTTGTTGCCGAATAAATCGCTCAGGTAATTATTCTGGTCGGCATTAACTATATTTATGCCGACCAGGCCGGTGCCCGCGACGTTATCGTCAAATTCTATATTTAACTTTCGGCGATCGCTCGAAAGCGAATATTTACTGATCGTTAATTCTACGGAATCCATAGAGGTTGCGGTCGTGGTATATACCGTAACGCCATTATGAAAACCTGCCGCGTTTTTAGAAACATTTAAAGCGCCGTTGATTTTTATTTCGGTATCGAAAACGAGTGTGAGTAAGTTAAGGCGGCCATCGTTATCCGTATCGGAAGCAAAGCAATTAGAAACATTTATCGCTGGAGGCGTCGAACTTGCGGGATATTTTATTACTTTATAATCACACCAGGCGGAAGCATTTCCGTTAGCGTTAATTTTAGAAGCGGCAATTCTGACGTCTCCGGGGATGAGATTATTGGCGAATGAAAACGCGCCGCTTTCGGTGTTGCCGGAAGACGCGGGCGGGCCGGAATAGTACATAACTCCGTCGGCCGGTTCTCCGAACACCGGAATGGAATCGGTTGAAGCGCGCGCGGTCATGGTAATATTTTTAGAACTATCCGAAGCGGAAACGGCGGTTAATGAAACAGACTCGCCGCCGGCGAGAGATATTTGCGGTCTCATTTTAACGGCGGCATGTCCGTTTTTGTTTACATAACCGGCTTCCGCTCCCGTGCCGCCGTCTCCCGCGCCGATTAAAATTGCGGCTTCGGGTAGAGACGGTATTGAAGGAATAATGCCGTCAACGGTAAATACTGAAATATTACCGCCGTTATTTATACTTGTATATAAAACATAACGTCCGGTGTCGATATTTGAGGAATTTGCCGCCGGCGGATTGCCGTTGCTGTTTCTTGCGAGAAATTCATACTGGCGGCTCCAATCGTTGATCTGGGTTAAGGCGCCTTTAACGAAAACGTTTGAAGAACCCTGCGGATCGTCGGATTGATAGCATAAAATACCGTGAATTTGAGGATCGCTTACAACGTTCGCGGATGCCCTGACATAACCTCCGGCCGGATAACCGGCGGCGGATGACGAAAAATAAGCGAGTTTGAGCGCGTCAGGCGCGGCGGGAATATCGCCGTCTTCAGTATATGAAGAAAGGCGTCCGGCTTTTTCGAGCGCATAAAAAAGCTTATCTCCGGCGCGCGGAAACGTCGAAGTGATAATATCGCCGGATACATGAACGAACTGGCTGAACGGCATAAGACGCGGATTGGGATCGGCCGCGTTAAATTTAAGGCTCGATTTATAAACCGAATCGCTTCCGCCACGGTTTATTTTTATATAAAGCGTCATATCTGTATTTTCTTCGGCGTCATTAAGCCGTGAAGAGCAATTAATAGTTTTATTATAAGCGGATACGAATATTTTATTGGCTTTTACAGGCGCGGGCGGGTTCGACCGGTCATAAGCGCGGGCGGAAATATTGTCTTCTGAATTTTTAATAGCATAAGATATTTGATTTCCGTCCGGTACCGGAACCCAGAAGCTGTTTTTAGCTACGGCCGGATAACGAGTATTAATGGAATTAATGGAGGAAGGCGAGGTGTAATTATGAAGGGTAAGGCCGCTGCCCATGCCGTTAAGATCGTAATATACCTGAATGGAATTACCGTATGACGGTGAAGAAGAAATAGCCTGTGAGCCGATATTTATTTCGCCGTTTTGATTATTAAGGCTTACAGTTGCAATATTCGGCGTGACCGGAATAAATCCGTCCTGAAGCCATGTCGATTTATTGCCTGCGCCGTCGCTAAAACGGTACCATACTCCGGCCGTGGAAATTTCGACGGTCGCCATGCCGGTTATTATATCTCCCGTTAAAAAACCATTAGTGCTTTTTATTACGCTTTTTGCCGTCGGAACGCTCATGGATGAAGGCGCGGAAGAACCCGTATAAACTTCGAGTATCGCGGGTTCGCGATTGGCGGTTAGCGGCGAAGAAAGTATCGATACTTTATAAGCGGCGTTATTAAAACTGAGTTTTACCTTATCGGCGTCTAAAAGCGGGTTCGGTGCGATAGAATCGCCTGAAACGGGCGAGGAACTATAAACCGGTGATGAGCTTATCGATATTCCGTTCGACCCTTTAATATTGGTTGACGGAGTAACCACCACATATTTTCCGTTTGGAAGATAGGCCATGTTAGTCACTTTTTGAAGACTGATAGTGAGCGTTAAATTATTTGGATCGTAAAAAAAAGGCGTGGCCGTTAAATTAAGCGGGGTTTCTCCGCCGGCGGAGGAATCGGAATCGTATTTAACGCTCCAGTTAGAAGCCATTTCAACGGTAGTTTTATTCATGGCGGCGCTAAAAATTATACGGACCGTATCGTTGCCATTATCGACGGAAACGCCGGTAACTGAAGCTATAGCTGGCGTCTGGCTCTGATTGATCGTATAGGCCGCGGTAGAAACGTATGAATTGTCGAGACCGGCCTTTACCGCAACGGCGTTTATAGTAAGGCTTTGAGAAACTAATATGGGAGATATGTAAATTTGACTCGATGAAGAAGGCGTGGAACCGTCAGTCGTATAATGGATGGCGGCGCCGGAAGTGGCGCATGAAATAACGACGTTCTGCGCGGAAGAATAAACGCCCGCCGCTGGAGTAAACACGGGCGAAGCGGCGCGGTTCGAAGAACCGCCTATAGTAATCGATGAGCCATTATAATCGAGCGTGGTTTTTTCAAGCATATTAAAAAAATAAGAATCTCCGGCTGTCATGGAAGGATTTACGCCGTCGAGCTCTTCTATTATGGAACCGTTTCTTATTACCGCAAAGAAAGAACCGGCCGTAGTATTAAACTTATAAAGGCCTTTTATCGAAGAAGCGCGCTGCATTAATTGTGAAAATTTAATAGTTTCAGGCATTTTTGAAAATCCGACAAGATTGAATCCGGTTTCAAGGGATATTATATTTACATTCGAAAGCGCCGTTCCTGAAACCGATATAGAAGCGGCAGCGGAAGAACGTATAATGTAACCGCGGCCGGCCGCTATACTTGTAAGCTCGCCCGCGTTTAAACTCAAAAAAGCGCCGGCGGCGGGACTATAAAGATATATATCGTTAATGGCAGGATTTGATGATTTTAGCTGAGCGGGCGTAATCGAAGGATTAAGCGTAAAACTGATAAAATTAAAACCTTCTTTAAGCGTAATCGTCTGGCTCGATTGCGCAAGCGCCGGAACCGCAAAAATTAAAATTAAAAACGCGATATAAAAAGCCTTTTTAATCATGGACATTCTTCCTTTCGATTTATATTAATTTATAACAAATACTTAATTTTTATACGTCATTTTACATGACATTATTACATTCTATCATAATATATATCATTAGTCAAAAATTTAATAAAAAAAACGATAAAAAAATAAAAATAAATTATCAGCCAGATGTAATAAATAAAAAAAATCAAAAAGTCGAGACTTTTTGATCTTTTTATCATTATTTAGTGATATTGAAGGATAATCAGGAAACATTTTTTAATTTATGGAAAAGGTACTTATAAAATTGTGTTTATAAGTTAATAATCATGAAGTTCGATTCAAAAAATTTATTTATTTTGCTTCTATAAGAATTAAGGTTTAATTCTTCAAAATTATAATTTTCGGCTTTGTTTTTATCGATTACACCTTTTTCGATAAGCGTTTTAAGTAATTCTTTTCGAGCGGAAGCAAGAGCGGCCTGTTTAAACTCGCAACCGGATTCGCAGTTAATTTTCATCATTGCCGCAAGCGTAATGCAATCGGATTCATCTAATTCTTGCGGTCTTTTATTAAAGTACACGACTGAAGATTGAAGCAAGCCCGCTATTTCTTTGCTAAAAGAAACGTTATTTAAATAAATTTCAAGTATTTTGTTTTTGCTCTTTATTTTTGATTCAATTTTAAAAGCGAGAAGGCTTTCTTCAAGCAACGTACGAATACGAACCGATAAGTTATTGCTTTCGATCGGACCGCCGTGCTTTTTGTTTAAAGCGAGAGCGGCCAGATGACGTGTTATCGTTTTGTCGGTAAATTCAAAATTTTCGCCATTATAAATTTTAATGATACTCGATTTTAAATCATCGAGTTTTAATCCCCTGTGTTCAAAAAATGAGGGATCGTAAGCAGAAACTACAATTTTTTTTAAAAATTCCGGAATTTCAGGATATGATATCGATATTGCGCCGCGTGCGCTCATGTTTTTTATTTGACCGATATCCGGTAATGCAGAGTTTAGTTTAAATAAATAAAATCCGAAAATCATAAATCCGAAAATTAGAAATATCAATAAAATTGCGGTGCAATAAAACGCGCTGGATATAAATCTGGCGGCTACGCTAAAAGCGTTTTCTTTATTGTTAAAAGTTTCTTTCATTTTTATCGCCTTCTTTTATAATGTTCATTGAGTGGTCAAAATGTAAAATTACCGTAAAAATCTATGAAATAAATTTCATAGATTACGAGCTAATTATAACAAAAAATATTGAATTACCGGAAGGGTAAAAAGTTTCTTATAAAAAATTCTTTTTGTCAAATCTTTGCTGAATTTCATGTCTTTATTATAGGACATTTATACTTAAATAAAAACCGGACATTTTAACTTTAACCTGACGCACAAAAATTCTTTTTTTGACTTTTTTATTATTTTATGGTAAAATAATTAAAGTTAATTGATTTGCGTTATTTACAGACGATGCGTTGCCGCATTAATAAGTCCCGCCGGTTGCGCCTTCGGCCTGAGAATTAACGGCAAAAATAAAAATTAAAAAGGAGACAACCGCCATATTTTTAGTTTAAATAATATGGCGTTTTTATATGAAAAAAACATACCAGCTGCTTTTCACTTTCTGCTTCGCGGTTATTTCGACGGGCATTATTGCTATGTTTATTTCGAAATATGCCGTTGATTTTAATTTCGGGCTTGCGGCCGCATCTTCGATATCGGATGTTGAGGCTGATTTTACCGCTGATTTAAAAATGGCGTTTATAAAAAGTTCGGGGCTCGTATGCGTTAAAGATCTTAAAACCGGCCGCGAAACGCTCGCCGCTGAAAAATTTGAAGTAATAAGCTCGATTAAGTTTAACGCTTCCCGCGACAAACTTATTATATGCGGCGCTTACAAAGGCAAAAATGGCGTGTATATCTATGAATTTAATTCTAAGTCGTTAAAAACTATAATTGAATCCGGCAAAAAAGACAGGCATTTTTTCTACGCCGATATTAATAAAAATGAAAATTTTGTTTGTTACGCCGCTTCAAAAACTGGCGATCCGTTTGCGCCCTCCGACCTTTTTTCGCGCAGCCTCGAAAACAATTCCGAAACGAATATAACTGCGCAAAATGAATCGGCTGAAGTCGTTTTTTATTATAATTATCCCCAGTTTAGCAGTGATTCTAAAAATATTATTTATTCAAAAGCTTCTATTCCTGATCTCGATACGCCTCGTTATGATGCGATTTATGTTTGTTCCCGTCCGCTCGCCGGCGGAACTGAAGAAGTGCTGACCGGGGGCGCGGCCGTGTTTAACGAAACCGGAGAAGCGAGCGGTTTTAAAGCTTCCGCGCCTTCACCGGCCGATTCGGGCTGTGTCGCGTTTTTAAAAACCATTGGTACGGTCGAAAAATGTCTTTCAGTTTATGACGCCGTCAAAAAAGAAACGAACGATATTACCGGCCTGTCTGAAAATATATCGAGACCGGTTTTTACTAAAAATTTAAAATATGCGGCGTTTGAACAACTTAACGATGAAGGCGGCCGTGAGATTTCACATGTCTATCTATATGAAGTTTCTTCCAGGACAATGAAAAAAATAACCGCCGGTAGAATGCCCGCTTTATAATGGCCGTTATATTCATACAAAGATATCAAAAGATGACATTGACGATAAAATAATCTTTTACCTTGCCGGTGGCTTCGTTTTTAATCTGTCGTATTCTTTCACGAGTGAGATGAAAAATTTTGCCGAGTTCGTTAAGCGTGTATGCGCGTTCTTCTTCTAAACCATAATAAAGCTTAAATATACGGCTTTCACGTTCCGTAAGTTTCGATATCGCGCATAGTAATTGTTGTTGTAAAAATTCAGAAAATAATTTAGTTTCTGGATGCGGCCTTACTATTAAAGGATTTAAAAATTCACATATTTCTTCTTCGTCAGAAACGGAATCTATGTCGTGTTTAAAATTTAACTCGAGTGAAAGAAGAGGTTGAAAATAGTTAAGAATTTCTTTTATCTTAGAACGAGGGATATTTGTTAATTTTGATATCTCATCGTTCGTAGGCAGCCTGCCTTCGTATTTCGTGATGCTATCTATGATTTGTTCAATGCGTTTACGCTTTTCAATTAAATTAACCGGTATTCTTATCAATCTTGCTTTATTGGCAATCGCTCTTCTTATATGATGCCGAATCTGCCATACTGCATAGGTAGAAAATTTATTGTTATGAGAAAGGTCGTATTTTTCGAGGGCGTATATTAAACCGAGGTTGCCGTCCTGAATAAGATCCATTAAAGGGACTCCAGAATTTATATAACGCTTGGCTATCGCCACGACAAGCCTTAAATTAGATTCTATGAGCTTTTTGCGTGAATGTTCATTTCCGGCTTTATAAGAACGGAATAATGCGTTTTCTTCTTCAGCGCTTAAAAGCGGTATTTGATTAAGTTCGTTAAAATATTGTATTATAATTCCGCTATCGTTATAATCGAACCCCCGCGAGCGGATTCCCGGCGAAAATAATTCGCTGAAAGCGCCTGACGACATAACCATCACCGCCTTTTACTTTATTACTTTATCACTAAGAGCATAAAGCGTACCATGTTCCCAAACTGGCTTTAGTTATGTGTTTTTTTGAAAAAAAATAACATTTTAAACTTTGCGGCGCGCATGTTTGTATAAAATTATACATCGAAATGGCTATCGCGATCAAAATAATTAGCTATAAAAATATGATTAATAAAAGATAAATTATTTCCTTAAAATTTGACAAATCTTTTTTTTTTTAGTAAAATTAATATACTTAATGCGTTGATTGCGAAAAAACATGTTGTGTTAGTGTAAAAGTATTATTATTATAAATATAATATAATCTGGAGGTATTTTATGAAAAGATTAAGAACAATCGTTATCGCAGTTTTTCTACTAATGTTATTTATTTCATCCAGTAGTGTTTGTTTTGCTGATGATGCCGCGGCCCAGTCTGATCAAATCATTAAAGCGCTTTTAAATGAATATAAAGCTACTTTTTTTAAACATCGCCTTACGGCTTTAGTGCTTAAAGATAAACAGATCCAGATTAATATGGCGCAAAAACTTGCAGCTACGCCGGAAAGCGATTTTGGCCCTAAAGAAATAGCCGTTGTAAGAGATTATATTACAAGCATTTCGACATTTAAAAACATCGATGTCAATCAATATCTTGGCGAAAAAATGCCGTTTTTGGTTAAAGGGCTTTTTGGCCGTATAAATGAAATATATACTCAAAAACTCGAAGACTTAAGTGAAAAAATATCCACGCTTATGGTTATTTCAATATTAAAAAACGATGTTAAAACTATTGATGCCGTCAATGCTTATTTTAAAAGACAAACCGGCGTTGCGGGTGCATCGTTTGCCGTTCTTATCGGTCAGATAAATACCGCTATAAAATTTCAGTTAAATTCAAAAGAAAAATTATCCAATGCTTATTTTAAAAATATGGTTAAAGAATTTGATGCATTCGCCGCTTCGTTTAAAAAAGTCAGCCTTCAAAAACTCGATTCTAAAAACATTGAAAGAATAAAAAAATATAATCATAAAAAAATATGGAAGATAGTATCAGCCGCTATATTAGAAGAAATTGCCGATCTTCCATCCGAAGTAGAAAGAATAGGTAAAATCGATGTTAATAAAGCTTCCGAAGCAGATCTCGTAAATATTCCCGGTATATCAAAAACTCTTGCCGAAAAAATAATTTCATTTAGAAAAGCTCGCGGCGGAGTTATTACCTCGGTTCATGAACTCGATTCGATAAAAGGCATAGGCGTTAAGACTGTACGCAAACTTAAATCGGCTTTATATGCCAGAGACTTTGTAATGCCTGAAAAAGAATGGACGGTAATGTGCTTTATAAACGGCGATAACAATCTTGAAATGGCTTCTTTATTAGGCATTAACGTT
>CAYQWL010000136.1:0-10617 GCA_964421195.1 uncultured bacterium
TTGTTCACTGTAAAACACCTCTTTAATTTTATTTGGTAATTTCATTATATAAAAGATTTTCAATAAAGTCAAGGGGTTTAAAAAAAAATTAATATATTTTTTTTTAAAAATTCAATAATAGTCTTTATATTAAAAATATTTTAATTATCTAATATATTAAATATAGCTATTAATATAAATTTTAAAGAAAAAAAAAAACGGTTTCGTCGTTTAACTAACCGTTTCTTTTTTCAGCATCTAAATAAAGGCTCGATAGTAATTCTTGCAGATATTTGATATTTTGAATATTGTAGAAATTAACTTCGTTTAAATGATTTTCATAGTTTTCTTTTTTTAAATTTGAAGATATAACGGTTTTAAATCCTGATTGTTTTATATATTCTAATTTATCGGATGTTAATTCAGCCGGCGTTACCGCGCCGCTGTAATCAAGGCTGCCTATAAACAATGCCTGGTTTGAAATCGGTATGTTATAATAACTTGATATTATTGAAGCGGCTATCGAAAGATCGAAATAACCGTTAACGATCCGGGCCGGATTTTTAAGCCTTATATTTATATTTTTATCATGAAGGTTTATATCGTTATATTTTTCGATTATCATAACGATAGTTTCAAAAGTATCGCGGCTGATACCGGAAAATATGTTCCATCGCGCTGAAGCGGTCGGGAAGCCGCTGACTATCGATTCTAATTCGTTATACATGTTTATTCCGCTTTCATCATAAAAACAACTTATTTTACCGATTCTGCCGCTATATTTCTGGTTGTCGAGCGCGCTTTTTAATAAATTTTCGCGTTCAACTTCGCCGAGCGGCCGCAAAATATTATGATCTGAATAAAATAATGAAACCGCGCCGGTATCGGAGTTACGGCTTTTATTTACCCTGAGCATTTTAATATTATGACGGGGTAATTCAAATGATAATATTGAATCAAAAAAATACGATATCATATTATATTCATGTATCGTCGATGAACTTATATCATTTGCTATAGCGAATATCGTTATATTTTTTTCTTTTGCGAGTTTAGCGAGTTCCGCACTGCATTCACGAATTTGAATATTCGAAGATTGTATGGCGTCGATTTGTTTTCTAAAAAATCCTGACATGGAATCGAGAAATACTATTTCAGGCTTTTGATTCGCTATTTCGTTTATAACTATGTCTATATCGTTAGCCTGGCTTAAAAATAATTTAGACGCGCCGATATTCATTCGCTGTATTTTATCGGTTATCTGCCAGCTCGATTCATCGGATGAAATATATAAGGTTTTATGGTTGTTTTTAGAATAACCTTCGGCTATTTTTAAAAAAAAAGTTGTTTTGCCGCTCGATTGCGGGCCTATTAAAAGGTGAAAAGTGCCGGCTATCGTTTTATTCCCGAATAAAGAATCAAATTCCGGTATTCCGCTTGAACACGCCTGTATTTTCAGGTCAAATTCATTGTTATCGAGCGCCGTAGAAGCTTTAGCTGCCGATATTAAAGAGCATGCGCTTTTTCCGCCGCAAAAGCCGCATTCCTCTTCGTCTTCAAACAGTCCGAAATCTTCATCGTATAATTTAGGCGTGATTTCTATTTTGCCGATAGTATCGACGGCTTTACAATTAGGGCATATTTTAGTCTTTTTGCCAAAAATGCTTTCACATTCGGCGCAAATATAACTTGCAAATTCGTCATCATTTAAAATGGCGAGTACTTCCGAACGCATTCATTAAGCCCTGCCTTTCATTTTTTTCAGTTTTACGCCGGAAATCCGGCTGGATTCAGACAGATATTTTTTTAAAAATAATCCAGTGTATGAATTTTTAACTTTTATAAGTTCTTCGGGAGTACATGAAGCTACGATACGGCCGCCTTCGTTTCCGCCTTCCGGGCCGAGATCTATAATATGGTCCGCCATTTTTATTACATCAAGATTATGTTCGATCACTACCACGCTGTTACCCGCATCTACAAGCCGGGCGAGCACCTCTATCAATCTGTGTATGTCGGCGAAATGAAGGCCGGTGGTGGGTTCGTCGAGAAGATATAAGGTATTTCCGGTAGATACTTTTGCGAGCTCACAGGCGAGTTTTATGCGCTGCGCTTCGCCGCCCGACAGCGTAGTCGAACTCTGCCCCAATCCTATATATCCGAGGCCTACGTCCTGAAGGCATTTTATTTTTCTATATATTTGCGGTATGTTCGAAAAAAAATCAACCATTTCATCTACCGGCGAAGCTAATATTTCATATATATTTTTACCTTTGTATTTTATTTCAAGAGTTTCGCGGTTATACCTGCTGCCGCGGCATTGCTCGCATTCAACGTAAACATCCGAAAGAAACGGCATTTCTATTTTTATAATGCCGTCGCCTTCACACGATTCGCAACGGCCTCCTTTTACGTTAAAGCTGAAACGCGATGACGTATAACCTCGTGAACGCGCTTCGGCGGTAAGAGCAAATAATTCGCGTATATTATTAAAAACGTTTATATAAGTCGCCGGGTTCGACCGCGGCGTACGGCCTATGGGCGATTGATCGATATCTATTACTTTATCGATATGTTCAAGGCCCGTTATCGTATCGCATTCACCTGTTTTAATCCGCGTCGAGTAAAAATGTTTCATTAGATGTTTATATAATATTTCATTTATTAAAGTCGATTTTCCTGAGCCTGATACGCCGGTTATACAGGTAAGTTTTCCAAGCGGAATCGAAACGTCTATATTTTTAAGGTTATTTTCGCGCGCGCCTTTTATGGTTATATAACGGCCGTTTTTTATTTCACGCCTCTTTGCGGGTACCTTTATTTCAAGATCTTTTCTTAAATATTTGCATGTGAGTGAGTCGCTCGTTTTCATCATTTCATCCGGTGTTCCGCTAAAAACTATATTTCCTCCGTATTCTCCCGCGCCAGGGCCCATATCTATTAAATAATCGGCGGATAATATAGTTTGTTCATCATGCTCTACTACGACAAGTGTATTATTAAGGTCTCTGAGGCGGATAAGAGTTTTAAGTAATTTTTCATTATCGCGCTGATGCAAACCTATAGAAGGTTCGTCAAGTATGTAAAGCACGCCGACCAATCCGGAACCTATCTGACAGGCGAGATTAATACGCTGGCTTTCTCCGCCTGAAAGAGTGGAGGCGGCTCTGTCAAGTGAAAGATAATCTAAACCCACGTGAAGTAAAAATTCGAGCCGGGAATTTATTTCTTTTAAAATTTCACGAGCGATTTGCGCCTGTCTTGCATTTAAATCGAGCCCGGCGTAAAATTCCTTAGCTTCTTTGATAGATTTAGACGCTACGTCCATTATAGAAAGCCCGTTTATAAGTATTGACAACACTTCTTTTTTTAATCTTTTGCCGCCGCAGGCCGGACATTTAATCATGCTCATGTAACTCATTATTTCAGCTTTGACCGATTCTGATTGTGATTGTTCGTAACGGCGTTCAAGTAATGGGATTATTCCTTCATAAGCTTTATTATAAGTATAAGAGCTGTTATTACCGAAAGTCATATTAAATTTTATGTTTTCGTCACCGGTTCCATATAAAAGTATTTCTTGCTGTTTTTCATTTAACTTATTCCAGGTAGTATCGAGTGAAAATTTATAATGTTCAGCGACCTGTGCGAGCATTTTCCAGAAAAAATTTGATTGTCCTTTAAAGGGAGCTATGGCGCCGTCTTTTATTTTTTTATTTTTATCCGGTATAAGAAGGTCGGGATCTATTTCCATTTTAGAACCAAGGCCGTGGCATTGCGGGCAGGCGCCCTGCGGAGAGTTAAATGAAAAAATCCGGGGTTCTATTTCAGAAAGAGAAAATCCGCATTTTGTGCAGGCATAGTTTTCGGAATAAGTTTCTTCTTTGCCGCCAGATACATCTACAATTACTATACCTTCGCCTAATTTTAAAGCAGTTTCAATAGAAGCGGGTAAGCGGTTGCCTATTTCAGGTTTGACTATCAGTCTGTCTATAATTACTTCGATTGAGTGTTTTTTATTTTTATCCAGGTTTAAAGCGGTAAAATCATCTTCATATTCTATTGAATCTATTCTGACCCTGCCGTAACCGCTCTTTTTTATTTTAACGAGCATATCCTGGAATTGCCCTTTTCTCGAACGAACTATTGGAGCGAGTATTCTGATTTTAGTTCCGGCGGGCATGGATAAAATTTTATCGACTATATCCTGAACTGTTTGTTTTTGTATGGGTATTTTGCATTCGGGGCAGTGCGCCTGACCTATTCGTGCATATAAGAGTCTCATGTAATCATATATTTCAGTTACCGTTCCAACGGTCGATCGCGGATTATGTGATATGGATTTTTGCGCTATTGATATAGCGGGCGATAGACCTTCTATAGAATCAACGTCCGGTTTGTCCATACGGCCTAAAAATTGTCTTGCATAACTGCTTAAAGATTCTATATACCGTCTCTGGCCTTCCGCATAAAGCGTATCAAAAGCGAGAGTGGACTTTCCTGAACCAGAAAGCCCGGTTATCACTACAAATTTATTTCTTGGTATTTCAGTGGATATATTTTTAAGATTATGTTGACGCGCGCCTTTTATAATTATGGAATCTTTAAAATTCAATCAGAAAACCTCCGATGAGGCCGGAAATCTTGACGGACCGGTTATCCTGTTGTTTTTATCTATACTCATTTCATTAAGGCTGTCAAGATCGTAAATATTATTTGTTTTTTTATTGAGTACCTGTATTCTTCCTGACTTTACAGCGATTCTGATAAAATCTATCCTGTCTTTTTTCTTATATTGCATTTTAAAAAGCGCTGAAAAATTTTGAGGCATTTTTACGATTAATATTCCGGTATCGATATCGAGAGTGCATGGCCCGGAACCTATTTCAAAATTAGCGCTGCCTTTTGAAAAAAAAGCGTTGATATTTAAAAAATTTATATTATCAGGATTTGAAGATATGCTTTTAAATACTATTTCGGAGTCTTCGAATAATTTAATGTTTCTATTGTTAGAAAGCGCGAGAGTTATATTTCCGCCTTTTCCAGTCCTGACGCCTCCGCCTTCTTCAACTGATTTGCTCGACGGTTTTTCCCATACTTTAGTAACGGGATCTAATTTAAAAATTTCACCCGCGGGGAATTTCATTTCAATTTGTTTAGCCTGTTTTTGTTGTATCTCATCATTTCTTTTACTGGCGGTGAAAAAAATGACGGCCGTTACCGCCGCTAAAACTACTAAACTTACTAAAAAAACTACAATCTTAGTTTTAAAAATCTGTTGTTTATTTTGTTCATCGAGCGCTTTTTTTTCTGCATCGCGTTGTTTTTGTATTTTTCGTCTGTCGGAATCTGAAAGTACTTTGAGTTCTGAAAATTTCGGGGGCATTTTTTTCTCCTTCGAGGCTTTTTAAAAGGCGGCCGCGCAAATTTAAGATAAAACGCGGGCGTTTATGAATTAAACGGCCGCGAAATAATATGGTTCCGTTCGTTTAAAAGCTTATTTTACTAAATTATAGAATGGTTTGTCAATGGTTTTATTTTATTTATAATACGGCGCCCGCTTATAAAATATCAGTGATAAGCGTAAGCGTTATATTTTTATGAAATTTCGCGGCATTAAAAACCGCTGCGGCCGGCGATAAATTAGCTTTACAGTTTTCATTCATGACGGTTTTTAATATATTTTTCTTTTGCGCTCCGATAACGAGCATAATAATATTATGTGAACTTATTATTGAATTCATGGTGAGACTATATCGTATTTGCGATAATTTGTTTACATAATGAGAAATGAATGCCGCGCCTGGTTTTATAGCCGTTCTTTTTGTTTCGGGAGCCGCGTCGTAATAAATGCGCTCAAAAAGCGATGCGGTATGTCCGTCTTCGCCCATGCCAAGTATCGATAAATTGAATGTTCCCGTGCCGTTTGTAGCGCGCATTATTTTTGATTCATAATCAGCCGCCACGGCGCGAGGCGTTTCTAAATTAAAATCGAGCGGTTTTATAGCCGCGCCTGTTATTTTAGAATTGGTACAGAGTGATTTAACGGCGTTTTTGTAATTAGATTCGTTTGAAGATAAAGGAACATGCCTTTCATCGCCCATAAAAAACGAAACAGAATTCCAATCAATATTTTTCGAGGAATTAAAATGAGTCAATTCGGCCATGCGCCTGTAAAAATTATATGGAGTATGTCCTCCGCTTAGCGCTGCTATGGTTTTAAAGCCGCGTGAAGTTCCGGCGGATATTATGTCGAATATAATACGGCTGAATATGTCGTATAATCGTTCTATATTTGAATCATATTCGATATTTAACATAATTTGATCCCGAAAAAATCACATAATTCAGGTTCAGGCGCGCCTGCTGCATATTTGAATATATTGATTTTTTTTTTATCGAGGCAGTTTAATACAGGCGTAATGTAATTCCACGCCGCTTCTATTTCATCTGAACGCATAAATAGAGTAGCGTCGCCGTTCAGCGTGTCGAGTATAAGCCGTTCATAAGCTTCAGGAAGTTTTTTATCGAAAGAAGATGAATAATTAAAATTCATTGAAACAGGCTGCAGGCGCATTTCAAATCCTGGAAGTTTGCAGAATATTTTTAATAAAATACCTTCGTCGGGCTGTATTTTAATTATCAATTCGTTAGATGCCGTAAAAGGCATGTTGCATAATTTATTAAATATAAGATGCGGCGCCGGTTTAAATTTTATTATAACTTCACTTGATCTTTCCGGCATGCGTTTCGCTGCGCATAAATAAAAAGGAACTCCCGCCCAGCGCCAGTTATCTATATACAATTTAATGGCGGCAAAAGTTTCGGTCGTCGAATTTTTATCGATATTATCTTCTTCGGTATAACCTTTAACTGTTTCACCGTGTATAAAACCGGATGTATATTGTCCCGCAGCGACAAATTCGGACGCGGCCGGGGTATCAAAAGGCCTTATAGACTGTAAAACTTTTAATTTTTCATTACGGACGCTATTTGCATCCATCGAAGCGGCCGGTTCCATAGCTATCATCGAAAGTATTTGAAGCGAATGATTCTGTATGATATCTCTTATTATTCCAGACCTGTCGAAATAATTAGCGCGGTTTCCTATGCCGTCGGTTTCGTATACTTTTATTTGCACGCTGTCTATATATTTCTGGTTCCAGACTGGTTCGAATATTCCGTTGACGAACCTGAATATCATAATATTCTGTACAGTTTCTTTTCCAAGATAATGATCTATTCTATATATCTGGTCTTCGGAAAAAATTGAAAGCACTTTTTCATTTAGCGCTTTTGCACCGGCAAGATCGTATCCATAAGGTTTTTCAATAAGAACTCGAACGAAAGAGCCGGCGCATGATATATCAAGAAAATCAGGTTTAGAAAGTCCTGAATAATGCAGTGAAGTTATTATTTGTTCGAAATTAATCGGAGGCGTTGATAAATAATATATAAAATCACATATTTTGTTTTCAACGGCCGTTTTTTTTAAAAATTCTTTTATGCCGTTATATTCGTTTTTATCGGTAAAATCGGCTAAATGATAATTATTGATATTTAAAAATTCGTTAATTTTAAAGTTTTTTTCGCTCGATAAATTATTTTTATTATCTGCGGCGGTAAGCGGCGGTAATTTATTTTCAACGGCTGTTTTTATATATTGCCGATAATCTCCGGCCGCATATTTACGACGCGCTATTCCCACTATGCGTGTATTTTTATGAAGCAGGCCGGCTGTAAAAAGATTAAAAAGCGCCGGTATTATTTTTTTGCGTGCCAGATCGCCGCTTACGCCGAATATTACGATTATGCAGGGTTTTTTTTGTTTGAGCGCGTCCGCGCCGCCGCATGGATTTTGATTTTTTGTTTTTTCCATAAATATCAGCCTTTTTTTATAGAATGCCCGCCAAATTCATTTCTAAGCGCCGCTATTATTTTAGCCGAAAATGATTCCGGCTGCCTCGAAACGAAACGGCTTAAAAGAGACATTGTAATAACGGGGGCGGGCACGGATTTTTCTATGGCGTCAGCAACCGTCCAGCGGCCTTCTCCAGAATCTTCGACGAACCCTTTTATTCCATCGAGATCTGGATTATTATGCAGCGAATTTTCGAGAAGTTCGAGCAACCATGAACGAACGACGCTGCCGTTATTCCACAGTCGTGATATTTTATAAAGATCGAGATCGAATCCTGATTTTTTCATTAATTCGAATCCTTCACCATAAGCGGCAAGCATTCCATATTCTATACCGTTATGTATCATTTTAACGTAATGTCCGCTTCCGGCCCGGCCGGTGTATAAATATCCGTTTTCAGGCGCGAGACTGCAAAATAAAGGTTCGCAGTAATCAAAATCTTTTTTTTCGCCGCCGATCATAAGGCAATATCCATTTTTATATCCCCATATGCCGCCGGAAGTTCCGGAATCCATAAATGAAAACCCTTTTTTAGATATTTCCCCGGCCCGAACGATCGTATCTTTATAATTCGAATTTCCGCCGTCTATTATTATATCGCCGGTTTCAGCGGAATTTATTATGGCGTTTATAGCATTATCGACAGCTTCGCCTGCCGGAAGCATTATTATATAAACTCTTCTTTTACCAGAACGCCTGGAAATATCAGATATTTCTGGAACGAATATGCCGCCGAAATCTTCTATTTCCTTTTTTTTCACATCGGAACGGTTCCAGCAAAAAATTTTATGTCCCGCTTCGCACAGCCTTCGCGCCATATTAAGGCCCATACGACCCATTCCCAGAATAGCCGCCTGCATTAAGCACCTCTTTTCAAAATAAAAATTATATTATTTTATAGATTTTTTTATTAATCAGTGATCATATATTTATTAAATTGTTTTTTTCCGCCGGATCCGATGGAACATTAACTTTACGGCATATACCGCCTAATTTTTAATTTTGAACAATTATAACAATTTTACGTCATAAAATCAAGTGCTCGTTAATCTTTTGGCTTAAATTACCGCGCGATTATATTTCGCCGTCATAAAATGTCATAAAGCCTTGACGCTTCTATAATTATTTCGTATAATTAATGCATTTGTGAATTTATTTGCAAAAATATTATAAAGTACATGAAAGGATTTTATAAATATTTGAAAGGCGTGATTTTTTTATGAATTTTAAATCAGATAAATTTTATTTTACTCGAGGTTCGTTCGATGGTTATTACTCAAAACGCCTTTTTTTAAAGTTTTTTATATTTTTTTTCATTTTGTTCGTATCGCTATTTTTATCGGTCCGGGCGTCTTTTGCCGGCACTAACGAAGGAACCGCTTTTAAATCGGCTTACGATAAATATATATCCAGTTACAATGCTTATCTCGAAGCGCTCAATCAGGAGCTCGATGAAAAAACCTTGAAGTTGTGCGCGCAGAGTTATATTAACGATATGAACGGTTATAAAAAATTATTAAAAACTTCTTTTGTAGATCCTCAAAATCAAACCGCCGATGATTCAGTTTCGGCCGCAGTGGATGAAACCGTTGAAACCGAATTAACTCTCCAGGATTTAACCGGCATGACGCCTGATGCTTTAACCGTTAATCATTACGTTGTAAAGGCTCTCAGGGCTGGCGAAGTCAAAGGCGCCCCGCTTACGGGCGAGGCTAAAAAACAATACGTTATGGCTAAGGTTAATGAACTTAAAAACAGCTTAAACGCTTTTGCGGCGGCTTATGAAAACAAGGCGGCCGCCAGTACTCAAAAATATAACGATACTTCCTGGTTTTCTCCCATATCAAAGGCTAAATCCGCATATAATATGCTTCGCGATAAATTTCGCGCTAAAAAAGTTAAATCGACCATGCAATACTACGCGATGCCCCGTAAAGATAATTCCAACTCATCGTTTTTAAAAGAAATAGCCGTCGAGTTCGGCCATGTGACCAATATATCAAAATTGCTTTACGACACCAACATAGATTCGCGTTCATTCGTATATAACAACCCCGAAGCCGATAAAGATTTTTTAATAGTTTATACTATGCCTTCGCCGCACGGAATCAATTGGGCGTCGCCTAAAGCCCTTACGCTCGCAGGCGGCCTTAATCAACTTACCACTTTTCACGCAAGCGCGAAACATCCTATAGGACATGTTTTTATGGCGCTTAAATCTTCGGCGTCGCCCGAAATTCATGTAGCCGGCATGACTACGCTTAATAATACCGAAGAAGTCGAATTAATAACCCGTCACGGTTATTGCCTCGGCGTTCTTTTTACCGATTTAATGGGTAAATTCGACGACGGTGACGAGCTTATGAAACAAACTGAAGAGCGTTACGAAACCGGCCGCGTTTCATATATGAAATTCCTTTTGAGCCCGTCTATGGGAAAACGTCTTCTTCGTTACTTCGACGAATATAAAGAAAAAAAATGTCATGAGCATTACGGCGGCGCCAACAGGTCCAGATATGCAGAAGGCGGCGGATGCTCGCCGTTTGGCGTCAGCTTTATCGACGTCGCCGGTTTTATGAAACCTGAATATGAAGCCGCCTGGAAAGTAAGCCTTGAAGTTCCAAAAAAATTATGCGGCGGCCCTGCTTTCGGTAAAAAGGTTTCATTTAAAAGCCTTATTACGGCCGGCGGCTGGGCGAAACCCGGCGAAGATTCGG
>CAYQWL010000137.1:0-10415 GCA_964421195.1 uncultured bacterium
GGCAGCATTAATTTAACGGCGCTCAGACTGCGTCCGATCGGGCCTAATAAAGAAATCGGAAAAACGTATGATGATGTGGCTGATCTCGATGTCGGCGAGGCGACTTCACACATCAGTAAAATCGAATATTGGTATAGGAAGCATCCTTCTAATACATGGGTTATGGCTGGATGGACGAGTGAAGTGGAGGCGGCTTATGAAGTTATGCTTCCAGACAGCGGCGTTTATGATATTGGCGCGAAATTATTCGATCGCTCCGGTAATGTCAGGGGCTGGGATTATATAAATGACGGCCAGGATAATTCCGGGTTTCTCGCTACTTATTATAGGTGGGCTAATGTTTCGTCCGGCGGCGCTTCGCCGCCTAATATTTTTACGGCAAGCCCCGACGCCACTAAAGAAATTCGTCTGCGCCGTATAGATCAGTCAGTTTTATTTGACTGGTGGGGTAATGATTCGCCTACTTCGCTTCCGGCGCCGCCCGTTAATAAAGGATATGGCAACTGGATACTGCCGTCCGATGATTTTATGGTTCACTGGAGCGCGCAATATCATGCCGCTAATTCCGGTAATTATAGATTTCGCGCGACCGGCGATGACGGCGTTAAATTGTTTGTAAATGATGTAGAAAGAATAACTACAGGCTGGAAAGATCAGTTGCCGACTGAATATACTACCAATAATATTAATCTTGCCGCCGGATGGCATAAGATTGATTTTTATTATTATGAAAAAGGCGGCGGCGCCGTCGCTAAACTCGAAGTCGATCCGCCGGATACGCCAGATGTCGGTTATGTTCCGGTGCAAATTCCGGATATTCGTTCGCAAAACCCTGACGCTATTATAACCGATCTAAGGGTTGACTCGCAACCGCCCGAAACGAAATTTCCTTCGCTGCTGTCTTATACGAGTGACGATTTGTTCAATGTTGCCTGGAAGGTCGAAGACACTCATGAGATGACTACCAAATACATAATAAACCGTACATTCGAGGACCCGAACGATAAGGGAGGGTTTAAAAATAAAACGGCCGACAGCGCGGTTATTGAAAATACCGATGCCGTAGGACTCGCGCGCGCTTTCGATAATAAGCGTTGTCTTGTAATTAAAAAAGGAACGAATAACGCCGTTATGGATTTTTATACGCCGATAGATTTTTCTACTGCGTATAATCTTTCGGAATACAAGTATGTAAGTTTCGCTTATTGCACCGACGGCGACGTTAACTTCGATGTTATAGCCATTATAGAGGTAAACGGCGAAGACAGATTTCATGTGCTCGAAACTTGCTCGTCGCCTAAGATCGCCAATAAAACCGTCGCTGAAAACCCAGGCGTTGATGGTTTTGGCGATTCTACATGGTGGTCTTTTGACTTTACGGGTAAAGTGCCTAATTTTAACAATAATTCAAATTGGTACACCGCTAATGTTAACCTGTATGAACAGGTTAAGCGTCTTTACGGCGCAGATTCGGCTGACAGGGCGAAACTTGACGCCGTTTATTTTTACGGCGAAAATCCCGTCGATGATGCCGCTATTTATGTAGATGATTTTTCTTTAACGACGCATGGTCTGGCTCGTTCAAGTGTTGAATACAGAGACGGCTGGCATGGTAAATGGACGCGCTGGGAAGACGGCACACATTCGGTAAGCGCTGTTTCTTATAGCCGTAATTTTACCGATGTATCGGCTGATTCCGTTTATTTTTTCCGCGGCCGCGCGATTGATAATGCCGGTAATATTGAGCCTGAAACCAATGATGCCGATGATAATAATATTAAACCGATTAGAATCGCTATTGTTAAATCGCCGCCCGATCCGCCAACTAATTTAAGATGGCAGTCGCTTGCCGATGACGGCGTTTCATGGGTTGAAAATCGTAACTCGAACGCGAATCTTACCGATCCTGATAATCGTAAAATAAGGGCCGCCTGGGACCCGCCAGAAGATCCGTCAGGTATAGTCGATTATTATATACAGGTCGCTACGAGCGAAACTTTTACCGCAAACAGCATAGTATCGGACCACACTAAATGGTTGAATAAGCCGGCGCCTGCTTATATTTTAAATGATAATTTCGCTTCAGGCGTCGATGCCGCTAACTGGCCGGTTAACGAACCGCCGTTTACAAATAATAACGGTTCAGCTTATTTTAGCGGTTCTAATAAAGATAACAAAAAATTAGTTTCTAAGGAATTTGATCTTTCAGCTTATAATGCTTATAGCTATGGTGAACTTGAATTCAATATTTATTTCGAATCCGAAGACGCTGATGAATTTATTAAAGCCGGAATCGAATATTATGATACTGATACTTCGTCATGGGTAACCAATCAGATACTCGAACTCAAGCAAACCACGCAAAGGTGGAAATTTAAATCTTATAATATAAGCAGTTATATAGGCAAGCGGATTAAAATATATTTTGTTATAAAAGCTAACGCAACTGAACCTGATCTTAAAGCCGGCGTCGATAACGTTAAAATATGGCTCGATAAAACCTGCTATGAATTTACCGGTAAAGATCAAACTTTATATTATTTTAGACTGGTTTCTAAAAATAATGCGGGATTCAGTAAACCAACATCTATTACCGATAGTTTCCGTTCTTATTTTTCAACCGCAAAAGGCGATACTATTGGTTATAACGATGAAAATGTTTCACCGTCGAACTGGCAGGGAACTGATACATCTAATGAGCGTTTAGTTAATGATTGGGGCTGGGGCACTACTGAAATATTAACGGTATTTAAAGAAACTAACATATTTCAGGATAGTTTCGAATCGCAAATAAATCCTTCGAATTGGCCGGACTGCGATTCTCATTTTAAATATAATGCATCTCTCGCCTGTGTCGAAAATACTACTCTCGCCTGTGTCGAAAATACTACTGAAGTTAAAACTGATAAGGAAATGATATCTTCGGAATTCAGTCTTTCCGGTTATGACCGCGCTACGATGGAATGTAATATCGCTTATAAATTCGCGGATGTTAATACTCCTAACGATAGAGCGACCGTCAGTGTTGAATATAAAGACGGCAGTAACTGGATTATAGATCAGTCGTCTTTTTATGATAAAAATACATCTGATCAATTCACTGGTACATCTCCAGATTTAGCTGATTGGCGTCCTGTGTCTTTGAAATTGTCGAGTTCTCTTGGAAAAACCGCCGTACGCATTCGTATTATTGTTGCGGCTAATAAATTTTCACCAAATCCTATGGTTTTTCTTGATAATTTTATGCTTAACGCGGCTAAAAAAGTTAATTCGAAAATAGCCGAAACGTTTTATGAAGATAAATTCGATAAGGAAATCAGCTCTGAATGGAATAACGGCGCAACGCCTACCGCCGGCGCATTTGATTCTAATGTGTTTAAATGGAAAGATAATGCGTTTGGTAAAATTGATGACGGTCATTTAAATATCGATATTACTTCTGGCAATGTCGTTAAAAATATTGCGTCTAAAACTTTTGATTTATCAAAAACTTATGAGGGCTCTGCTGAATGTCTCGTTTATTTCGACGCGGACGATCCCAATGCGTACCTTGATTTTATAGTGCAATATAAAAAACCGAACGGACAGTGGGCGGATGACGTTAAAAAAACTATTAAAAATACGATGCTCGATTGGGAAAAACAGGAACTTGCTTTTGAAACGGCGCTTGGTAAATCTCAGGTCAGGGTTTTGTTTAAAATAGATAATAAAAATAAGGAATTTAAGTGCGGCATCGATAATTTTATAATGTCCGGCGGCAGTCAGTATATATTTAAACATGGCGATACCGCTAAAACATTTTATCGCCGTGAAATTAAATTTTCAAAAGATTCGCGCGAGAAAAAAGTAACTATTTATACGCAGGCGACGGCGAATTATACGGTTTATGTGAATGGCAGCGAGGTTTTAAACGGCGCCGACATCGATACCGACGAAGTTAAAACATTCGTTAACCCGTATGATTTTAACTTAACTAATGATGATACGGTTTGCGTTGTTACGTTTAAACTTTCTGAAGATAAATTCGATGAATTTAATTTTCCAGCTATCTCATATAAACTCGCGGTTGAAGAAAAGCTTAAAGGCATCGTTGATACTACTCCGCCAAAACCGGCGGGCCTTGTCGCTTATGCTAAAAGCGGCAAAAATATTTCTTTGAAAGCCAATCCATCGCCTTTCCAGTATTCAAAAGATTTTATTGTAACGACCGATTCTTCAGATATAAGCGGCATTAAAAGATGCTATTATAAAGTATGGTCTTATCCTGCGCCCGCTTCAGGCGGTAAAAACGCGCCTTTAAACGATACTGATTGCACCGGATATATAGATTTTCCAGCTACTGAAAAAACCGATAACACGATAAATATCGATGTAACCGTAGTGAATGAGCGTGAAACGTGCAGCGTATGGTTCGTAGATAATAATGATATCAATGGTTTTGATTTTAAAGAAGACGTATTGTTGCGTGTTGACAGGCAGAAACCTTCAAAACCTGAATTGAAAAAATTTATATCTAAAGATGGATTGGTTGAATATGAACATACTAAAGTTATCGGTCAGAAAATACCTAAATTCCGCTGGAGTAAATCAGTTGATCCGGATTTCGAAAATAAACATCTTTCTCCTTCTAAAATGATGGAAGAATCTGGAGTCGGCCATTATCACATGCAGATGACTTCCGGTGATGATTTTTCTAATCCCGATCTCGAAGTTTGTTTTAAAAACGATGAAACTCTCTTTACTCAGGAAGTTTATTTCGAACCTAAAGATAATCTGCCTATGGGTGATTACAGGTGGCGTGTAAGAGCGATAGATTCGCTCACCGATACGACAGAAGTGAACTATTCTGATTGGTCCGATACCGGTGAATTGCACCTTGACTATCATCCGCCCGATTGTTACGTGCTTATTCCGCCGCCCGATGGCCCGTATTATCGTGAAACCGATAATGTCGAGTTTTTGCCTGATATTTATTTTTCAGTCGAACAGACGGATCATGACGATAACTGGCATAAAATTTATTCGAAAATGTCCACGGGTAATACTACTACGCCAGTCGAGCTGACTGATTTAACTCTCGATGACGATAAGCCGCGCGTAAATCGTGATGGTAAATATTTAGTGTTTGAACGTAAAGATAATACTAAATCTGAAATATGTTATATGGAAACCAGCGGTGAAAACGCTCTGATACTTTCACGGCAGACTTATAATACTACCAATATGTCGTCAGGCGATAAAATTAAATTTACCGGTACCGTTAAAAGCGACGCTACCGGTGATTGCTGCCAATATTATATAATTTCTACTAAAGAAGTGTCTTTTACCGCCGATCAGAGCGGATTGTACATAGAATACGATTATTACGCCGATACTACCGGCGCCGGCATAGGCGGTATTAATATTTTATACGATATACCCGGACCGGGCGGGAATAAACAGCTCAGGACCGAAGCTGATTGGCCGCCTGAAACTAAACCGACGGCTGATCTTGGTACGGCTTATTATAAAAAATGGCAGCACCGTAAGATTGAAATTCCAGCTTCTTTAATGGCGAACACTGCCGCTATTAAAACGTGGGAAGTAGCGCTCGAAAATGATACGCCCGGTAAAGAAATTACCGTGTATTATGATAACATTTATGTTACTAATTCCGATGGCCGTATAGAAAGCCGTATTTATTCCCGCGGCGCGCTTGAATATAGCGCGGTGTCAACAAATTATAATGGCTATGAAAATTACTCGGTTTCTATAGAAAAAGAAAGAATTACCAATGAAGAAATCAATACAAAAATTACCGATGACCGATCGCCTGACATTTCATCTAACGGCCGGAAAATAGTATTTTCATCTTTTGATGGTTATAAGCGTTACAGGCTTAATATAACCGCCGCGCCTGAAGGATATTCCGTTAAGGCAAATATAATCGACGATACGGCGCAGGGAATTTATGACCGCTGTATGGATAATGGCGATGATTGCCGAATAATATGGCAATACTACGATTCGACGTCTTCATCTACTAAAGAAGTTGAACTTGATAGATATCTTGAAACTTTTTCCGGCGGTTCGATAGTTATATGGTTTAAAATACAGGAAAGCGGCGGCTGGGGCGGCGGGCTTTCTAATTATTACGTTGAATACGGCCGTAATAAAGTGGGCCTCCCGCCGGCTGATTATACTAAAGTATATAAATTTTATGATGATTTCAATGAGTATTTTGATACTTCTAAATGGAATGTAATAGGTAGCGCGTTATGGCAGTCTGATGGTACCGTTAAATTGCCGGATGCTGAAAATTCAGCTACCGGTAACGGTTTTTATTCCGTTGATAAGTTCAGTCCCGGTACCGCCCTGTTGATGTATGTAAAAACTGATTACGTAACGAGTGAAGTACGCTTCGGTCTTGCTGAATCGGATTTTTCAAAGGCTTTTGTCTTCCGCTCGGAGGAACTTGACCAGTATTTGCATTCTTATTACGAAGTGTCCGCGGTAAATGCAGTGTGGGCCAATGATGAACGTGAAGTGCCAGCCGTTTATCAGTGGATAACGCATCCTACAGGCCGCGATTCTATTGAAAATAACCTGATTAATTATCCGCCGGCCTCTACTTTTGCCGCCGATAATGGTCAGTTGAATACCTTCGCCATGTCATGGATAAAATATGATGCTAATAGCGATCTGGTAAATAAAATACGATGGTATTACAATACCGAGCAGTTCCCTACCCCGACTGCTTCTACTCCGACTTATGATCTCGATAATGATAATTTACCTGTTTACTTTATGAATAAAAGTTCGACTTCGCCTGTTTATATCGATAAAGTTATAGTCAGATTACTTCTTGAAACAGAACCGACCGTTGAAGTGGATACTGAAGAAAATTCTACATCAGGTCATTATGAGCTTGCCGTAGTTAATGTCGCTAATGGCAGTAATGATTATGGTATGAAATATATAACTAAAAATTCCACTTTTGATAGACTTAATCCGAGAATAAGCCCGGATGGTTCTAAAATAGTGTATATGGCTGATATCGGCGACGGCCAGTACGACGTTTATTTGATAAATAGCGATGGTTCCGGCGATACTAAATTGACTTCTTATTCTGATAATGATAAGGATCCTACATTTTCGCCTGACGGTAATAAAATTATATATTTGCAGGATACCGACGCGGCTTCGATAGGCGCCGACGCTTCGCTTAACGGCACGGTCAGTATTATTATGACTATGAACGTCGATGGAAGCAGTCAGCAGTGGGTTCAACCTCCAGTTTCTTCAAATAAATGGAATTTTAAATCTCCTGTTTATGGCCCCGCCGGTGATAGAATTTTTTACGCGCGCTATTCAGATAATGATAATTATGAGGTTTATTGCCTCTGGGCGCGTGATGCTCATCTTGGTAAAACTATTGAAAATAGCGAAGATTCTATTGAAACGAAAATAACGGAGCTCGATACCGCTCAAAACGCTAATTATATTTCAGTTGAAGGCATTAGTAAAATAGGATGGTATTATAATAAACCTTCAATTAAAGCTTACGCGCGTGACGCTGAAGGACATGGTGCTCGTATTTATTATAATTGGACGGGCGATTCCGTTGAAAATAACATGTATAGCTCTAAAGCAGCTAATTCTGAAATCGTTAGTTATGATGTACCTTATTATTTAAATAGTGATAGAGAATTACGTGAAGAACTTAATTTCGCGGCCGCTGATATCGACGTTTACTTAACTGAAGAATCTTTACCCGGTAAATATGAAGGTTATTTCGTTGATAAACAGGATACTGGTAATGTCGGACTTAACTTATTGTCAACTAATATGAACGAACTCGATCATAAAATGACGCCGCTTATTGACGACCAGAAACCTACCGATGAAATTAAAATTCATATAGTCGATCGAGACGGCGCTACGCGCGGCGTCGATCAGGATGGCCAGCTTGAATACACCACTGAAATAACGCTTTGCAGTAAAAATGGCTACGGCGGCGATAACGTATTAAAGACCGCGCAGGTAAGTCTTTTAGTGGCTGCTGATAGTCAATTTGCCGATTGGGTTTATATTTCTAATTATGAAACCGCGCCGGTCGGTTTTCATCCTGAAGGCGCCGCGCCGACCGGTTATGAAACTGAACCGGTCAGCCTTGAAGTGACTGAAACTACTAATGTATGGTTGCGCTGTATTAAGGCGTCAGAATATTTTTATCCCGAATTAAACTGGACGCTTAAAGATACCGCTGAATCAGGTATGAAAAAGATTTATGCGTGGTATGGTTCCGAAGGCCGCGTTATTAAATTTGTTTCTGAAGAAATATATCTGGTTACCGATATACCTCTGTTTTATAAAGACCGGGTTTATGTAACCACCAATAATAATTTCTTATCCGGTTCCACTGGCGGCGATATAAAAGTGGAAAATGATAGTATTAATGTCGATAAAGCTAAATCCGGCACTTATGAAACGCCCGTCATGAATCTGGGATCGCATATAGTCGATATGGCAAAACTTTACTGGCTTCTGGAAACCGGCCTGGATACGACCGCGGTTGCGGCTAAATCCATTAAATCTATTCAGATAAGGCGCGGCACCACTAAAGAACCAAAAGACGAAACCTGGACCAATTGGCTCACTATAAGCAATACAGTGCTTGAAAATGCGACGTCTGAAATAGATATATCGATGGGCGTAACCGGCGTGTTTTTTGAACTCGCCGATAAAACCGAGGGCTGGCCAGCGGACTCTGATGAGGTGGTTTATGTTCAGGCGCGTTTCATGCTTGATGGTTATTTGAGAATACCTGAAATAGGATTTTCTTATAATCGCTGCGCAGACGGCCTTAGAGCTTATGATTTTGATCCTAACGTAGATACCGTACCTACATGGTTCAGCGTTTATAAGGCTATGCCGCGAATGACTTTCGGTTATAATACTAAATCGGCTTTCGATAATCCTCTTAATATAAGATACTATTGGAAAAATTCCCGCGGAAAATCGGGCGGCTCTCTCGATGAACCGCTTACGTTAAGTTATAATACTGTGATTTCTCCCGGAAGTATTTCAGTGGAGCTTTCAAGCTGTGATTATCATAATTATTACGGTACCACGCATAATCCGTCGGGGACTATAAGCGTCGCGCTCGACGGTTCGGGCAAAACTCAGGAAATAGTTCTCGATACTGGATTTGTGGACGGTTCTTTTGAAATAACAGTCTGGGCTATAGACCTTGCGGCTAACGAAACTACTAAAGAAACCTACGTGTTTTATATCAATAATTCGCATATAAGTGAACCGAAACTTAATATCAGCCGCTCTACCTCGGCTGAAAATAAATATATGACCAATATACCATATCCTGAATATAATAATAACCGTTACACTAATATTCCTTACGTAGACGCTACCATGGAAGTCGCCGGCTGCGTTTACCGCCAGATATCTAACCGCCCTGATTTTAAAGACGTTTACTGGACGGCTATGAAAACGTCTGATACTAATCCTGTTAGTATCTGGGAATTTTCGACTAATTCAGTCGGGTTGTTTAATTATGATGTTACTTATGATGGATATTCAACTCCATATTTGAATTCGGTCGGTAACAAGGAACCTGATATTTATGATGGTAAAAAAGTTGTTTATGCCCGTTATAAAAATGGCGCAGGGTTGATTCTTGGCCCTGTTACAGATGAAATCATTCTTGACAGGACGATGCCATCAACTTCATTACAGGGCGTTACAATTAATAATAACGATAAGCTCGGTGTTAATGGAGGAGAAATTGTACGCACTCTTACCGCTGTTCATGATTTCGAAGACGGCACTTCGTCGGTAACTTCGAGAATGGGAACGGTTGAAACGGCAGTTCTTATAAGCGATAAGTATAGCGCAACTTATGTGAATGAATTTAATTATCCCGATGCGAGTCTTAGATTGCGCTATCATTCACAGGCTACCGATGAAATAGAGGCCGGATATTATACTTCGCCGGTATATTTAATAGGCAGTCAGATTAAACAATCTCCGTTAGGCCGTATTAGATGGACACAGGTTTCGGATGAAAATAATTCAGTAGAAATATGGCTCCGTGCGGTTCCTGATAAGGGCGACGGTACGCCCGACTTTGATAATGCCGGTGAATGGAATAACGGCGGTGACGCGCATTTTAAAGTGGGAACCGGCACTACTGAAATAGTGGCATGGCAGAATATGTTGATTGCCGGTAATACCGTTTCATCTTATGATTATCAGTTTGTACAATTTAAAATTAAATTGACGACAAACAGGCCTTCCGGTATTTATCCTAAAATCGATCAAATAGAACTCGAATTTAAGCGTAAATCTGAAATGATTTCTTATGATGTTACAAACGATTCTGACGGCAGTTCTGGTTATTTTGAAAACCCTGTAAC
>CAYQWL010000138.1:0-10316 GCA_964421195.1 uncultured bacterium
AATTATGTATAGCGGGCGAAGGCCTTGCGCGCGGATATTTGAACAGGCCTGAACTCAATAGCGAAAAATTCCCCGCAGACCCGTTTTATCCCGGCGAAAGGATGTACCGAACGGGAGATCTGGTAAGATGGCTTCCTGACGGTAATATCGAATTTCTCGGGCGCATTGATTTTCAGGTTAAAATACGCGGTTTCCGTATCGAACTCGGTGAGATAGACGCTCATTTGCAGAAACATGAAGATATAGAAACCGCGGTGGTGCTCGCCAGGGAAGATGAACAAAAAAATAAATATCTGTGCGCCTTTTATACCGCGAAACGTGATATACCCGCCAGGGAATTAAAGGATTTTTTATCGAAAACTCTTGCCAATTATATGATTCCGTCATATTTTATTAAACTCGATTCCATGCCTTTGAATGCGAGTGGAAAGGTAGATCGAAAGGCTGTCGGCGCGCTCGAAGTGAAGTTAGAATCCATAGCGGCCGTTCGAATACCGCCGTCTAATGAACGCGAGGAAAAAATCGCCCGCGTGTGGTGCGAGGTGCTTGGACTCAAAGAAGTCGGCGTGAATGAAAATTTCTTTGAGATCGGCGGCCATTCATTAAAAGCGGTGAGCCTCGCGGCCGCGCTTCAGCAGGATTATGAAGTCGATATAAACGATATATTTAAGTATCAAACGATAGGGGCTTTAGCGGCTAATATCTCTGAAAAGCAGGGTACGCTGCAGTCGAAGCTTGAATCGTTAAAGGTAAAAGTGCCTGCTATGGAAGAAAAAATGAATGAATTCGCCGCTTCTGACGTTTTTAAATCCGAAAAAGCTCTTTATGATATGCGCAATGCGGAGCTCGAAAAACTCGATATTTATGCCCGTAATAATTACAGGGCGGTTATGCTTACCGGCGCTACAGGGTATCTTGGCATTCATATGCTGCACGATCTTTTAAAGGGGTGGAAGTGTAAAATCTATTTGCCGGTGCGCGGTAAAACGCCGGGCGATGCGCTGAAGCGCGTTAATGAAAAATACCGTTATTATTTTGGCTCGGAGCTTAAAGATGCGCAGCTTGAAAGAATATGTATCCTGTGCGCGGATCTTGAAAAAGAGCGGCTCGGCCTTAACGAAAAACTTTATGACGATATCTGCGATCAGGTGGACGCGGTTATTCATTCGGCCGCCAATGTTAAGCATTATGGGCGTTATGAAGATTTTTACGGCCCGAACGTCGGAGCGGTCGAAAATCTTTTAAAATTCGCTTCTGATAAAAAGAAAAAAGATTTTAATCATATTTCGACCATATCGGTAATAATGGGCCGTGTGGAGGGCCGCGATGCGGTCGTATTCAGCGAGGATTGCTGTGACATAGGACAGAAATCCGATAATTTATATGTCAGCACCAAACTTGAAGCCGAAAAAAAAGTTATAGCCGCTCGTGAAAAATATGGTATTAAAACTAATATATTCAGGGTCGGTAATATATCTTTTAACTCTAAAACCGGTCATTTACAGCAGAACGTCGAAGAAAACGCTTTTAGCGTAACGATAAAAGCGTTCGTTAATCTTGGGATAGCGCCTGAAACGGCCGATGAAGCGGAACTTTCTTTTGTGGACGCCACCAGCGGGTCGGTGCTCGCGCTTTTTGACCGCGCTAATTTTTATAATATGATTTTTCACTGTCAGAACCATAATACGGCTAAAATATCAGATATACTTACTTCTGGCGCGCTCGGTCTCGATATTGAAAAATTACCGTTCGATAAATTTATTGACAGGTTAAAAAGCGAGTATAACGTTGACTGTCACAGGCAATATGTTGAAAATATATTACTGCATCGCGGCTGGCTTGAAGATGAAGCTGATTCGACGCCCGCAATAACCCTTACCGAACGGACCGCTTCGCTTTTAGCGCGGCTCGGCTTTGAATGGCCGAAGGCGGATGAAACGAAGATGAACGATTTTATGGCGATGTCGCTTAAAGAACGTCTTGAATACGCCGGTTCGCTCGATTTATTTAAAGGCGTGCCTGAAAGCGTTTTGCGTGAAATTATATTTATGTCGCGTGAAACGGTTTTTCGCGACGGTGAAGATATGCTGTGGGAAAGCGATGCAAACGACAATCTTTATTTGATTTATTCCGGCCGCGCCGAAGTGCAGAAAACTTCTAAAGCCGGCTGGCTCGGAACTATAATGGTGCTCGGCCCCGGCGATATAACCGGTTTTGAAGCGCTTTACGGGCGCCGGGCCAATTGCACCGTCGAGGCTATTATGGGCGATGTCCGTGTTATAGCTTTTAACGGCGCCAGGTTAAAAAAACGGCTTGCGATGGCGCCTGAGCTGTGTTTTAATTTTCTCGCCGCGGCGGGAACCAGCCTTGAAAGATTGGAAGGTATTATTACAAATATATAAATAAATATCGCCAGCCGCTTCGAATAATTTTAAATTAAGGTAAATTATAAATGGAGTGCGCTTGACATATTACGGCATCTGTGATATATTGAAATATAATCTGGATAAGCTGCGAAAGGTTGTTCAATGCGCATTTCATTTGAAAATATATCGATATTATCAATTAACCCTGCTTTAGCCGGAAGAAATTTTTTATTCCGGCTTGCTTTATTTTTACCCGTTGTTCTGATTATATTGATTATTTTTACGCAGCCGGCTTCTGAAGCCGGCGAACGCAAAAAGTCTTTGCGCGAGTTAATGAATCTCACTCTGGATGAACTGGCTGAAATAACCGTTACCACTCCGGCGAAAATGCCTCAAAAATTAGATGAAATACCGGCCACGGTTCGCGTTATCACCGCCAGAACAATAAAAGAACGCGGTTATATTACCTTAGAAGACGCTCTCGGCGATCTGCCCGGAATTCAATTTAGAAACATTCTTGGTTATAATAGTTATGTATTTATGAGAGGCGTTGCAAATCAAAATAATCTCGTTCTAATTATGATCGACGGCGTTCAGATGAATGAACTTAATTCCGGCGGGTTTTACGGCGGCGGTCAGTATAATTTAGCTAACGTCGAAAAGATCGAAGTGGTTTATGGCCCGGCTTCCGCTATGTACGGTACCAATGCGGTATCCGGTGTTATAAATATTATTACTAAAAACCCGCGAGATTTGAATGGCGTTGTATATTCAACCACCTCAGGCGGTTTTGATACGCGGATATATGATGCGGTTTACGGTTTTTACGATAAAAGTAAAGATACGGGCGTCGGATTATCCGTTATGTATAAAAAAAGCGGTAAAGCCGATTTGCGCGGCGCGGCTGGCGGCGGAAACTGGAGCGATAATATGGATAATTTTGAAGACGACAGGGCCGTCGATGCTAAAATAATTCGCGGCCGTTTCACGCTGGGGCTGAATTATCAGGATAAATACGCGTCGTATGCCTCAAAAGATAAAACAACCGGCACTTTATTTCAGGATTATGGAACTAACTGGCATATTAATTTTTTAAATGTTTATGCAAAATATGATTATAAAAAAAGCGATTCGCTGTCATGGCATTCGCTTTTATATTATCGAGATACTACCGTTTTAGACGATACTCTTCCTTTGATAAGCGCGGCATCGACGGCCGGACCGGGATATCAGGAACGCTGGTATCGGCCGAATCATCTTGGAGGCATCGAAAATCGGCTCGAACGCCGTATCGGTAAAAAATTAATTCTTACCGCTGGAAGCGTTTTTGAACATGAATCGCTTGCGGATGGTTTTTCTAAGTCGAGAAGCGTTTCGGCGCTTACGCCGGCCGCGGCGCCTTCCGCGCCCGCGATGCATGGCAGCGATCTGGCGAGCTTTTACGCTCAATTGCAGTGGCTTGTGATCGGTCCTTTCAGTTTTACCGCGGGCACCCGTTATGATAAAAGCGATGTTTATGGCAGAGCGGTTACTCCAAGGCTTGGTTTAGTTTATAATCGTGATAAATATAACGTTAAATTATCTTATTCGGAAGCGTATCGTGCTCCCGAAGTGTGGGATTACCGTGATGGGATCGGAAATGCCGCTTTAACGCCCGAAGAAATGAAATCGGTTGAATTTTCAGTAAATTATTTATTTAATAAACGGCTCAGTTCTACAGTTTCGATATATAAAAATATTCTCGATAATTGTCTTACGCGTGAAATTTCTGGCGCCGGATGGCGCTGGGCGAATATGGGCCGTATAAACACCACGGGATTTGAAGGCGGTTTAGAATATAAAGTGAACAGGTGGAAGTCTTATTTAAATTATACATACACTGATTCGAAATCCGACGGCGGGGTTGAGCTTGCTGAAATATCGCCTCACACGGCGAATGCCGGTATCCGTTATTCGTTCGATAAAAAAGTTTCGCTCGATTTACGCTGTCAATACACGGGCGCGCGAAAAAACGCGAGCGCGCCGGCCGCCCCGGCGGGCGGTGAATATGTCGATGGCGCGATAGTAGTGAACGGAGATTTTAATGTCGCCGATTGTAAAGGCTATGATTTTCAGCTTTCAGCTCGTAATATTTTAAATAAATGTTATTATCATACGTCGAATACGTCGGTTACGATGTACAGGCAGCCGCAATTTTCAGTTATGTTAAAAGCTTCGGGCCGGTTTTGAGCGTATTCTGCTATTTAATGAGCTTTACTTTTTTTTCCGCGGTTTCGATATGAGCGGTGCGGCCTGAATTAAATTCGAGGTAATCGCTTTCTATTCCATCACTAAAAATAACTCCGTTAGACGGAGTATGTGAAACGATCGTAAATTTATCGCCCGGCATAATGCGGCCGTAGGTTATGTCGTTTTTCGAAATTTTGCTTTCGAACGGTTCACGAACCATGAAAACGAGTTCCTCCGATTCACGGTCGAAACGGGTTAAATTTGAAAGTTTTGCCGGCGAAGCATTTTTCAGCTCTTCAGGATAAGGATCAGGCCGGGCGCCGGTATAAGCTACCTGTGTTTTTAGTTCGGATGTTTTGTTTACGGGCGTTGCTTTAAAAGTTTTTTCTTCTATTGCGCTGAACCGTTTTTCTATTTCATTTTTAAATTCGAGGTATATGCTCTGTGAACCTGCCATTACCGCTTTGAACCAGCCTGTAGAGCCCGCGCCCGTCGATACTATAATGCCGCTCGACATCTGCCGTTCGCTTCGCTTTTTGTGAGTGAGCGTGTATTGCAGGCATGTATGACTTTTAGGCCCTATAAAAAAATCATTTACCGCGTAAAGCGTCTGGCCATTATCAAGAGTAACTTTTGCCATTGAAATATTTTCATATTCTGGTTCTTTTTCAAGCACTCGCGAAAGGCCGTTTTCTATATAATCTATCCAGAATGGAAGTAAAACGCCGTCAATGCGCGAGCGGTCGGGGTTTACGGCCATTACGGGCTGCCCGTTAAGATATTTGGCCGTATTTACAACAAGACCGTCGGGGCCGAGCGTTATAATTAAATCTTTTTCGCCGAATAAAAAATTAGTTAAAAATCCGCGTTCTATGAATTGCGATTTCATTTCGGCTGGCAGCGCGCATTGAAGCCGTTTAACCGCCGTCCGGTAGGAATCATGATATGCTTCGTATTCGGCGAAAGACTGGCCGGAATGCTCGATATAAAATTTTGCCTGTGAAAGCGTGTTGAATCTTTCTATAAGTTCTTCGAGCGGTGTTTTTTTAGTTATAATCACTATTTTATCAAACATAATTATTTCCTGAATTTTTATTTTTATTATATTTTATCTTAAAAATCTTAGTTTTTATTTTAATTAAATGTTAATTATTTTATAAATTTTTATATTATTAATCGTAAATTATTATATTAAAAATAATAAAATTTATGGTTAATTTTTTTTGTCGTTAATAACGGCCGATAGAAGGTCGGGTGTTATTGTAAGATTACCTATCTTAGCCGCATTTTCTCCAAGCGATTTAAGGCCCTGAGCTAAAAGCAGCCGCGGATCGAGTTCTTTAAACGGAGCGAGTTCGAGTTCGCTCACTTTTGATTTAAATTCCGCTTCGCGAAGTTTATTTGCGCCGTCGAGTTCTACAAGCTGCTGGCGTCCTTTTTCGAGGGCGATTCTGGAATTTAATTCGTTTTCTTTGATTTTACGTTCCTGCTCCACGGCGGCCGCGCGTCTTGAATAAATAGCCTCGTCCGCTTTTTTTTGAAGCGTTTCACGATATTCGGCTTCGAGCGCTTTTGTGATTTCAGGAGTGGGCGTCACGGCGGTTATTGAAATATTAAGACATTCAATTGAAAGCGATTTAAGAAAATCGTTGTTTTTAATCTTTTCGAGTATAGTCCGCGAAAGAGCGCCGGTTTTTTTTATTGAATCTTCGAGAGAGTATTGTTGAATTTCGGCGCGGGTGGCTTCCTGAACTGAATTGATAATGCGCTGCGAAAGTTTTACGGGATCGTCGCTTTTATAAAGCTTCGATTCCGGATATATCGAAAAGTCAAGAATAGCCATTATTTCACGCGGCTCTTTTATTTTATAAGTAAACTGGCCCTGTACTGAAACCGCCTGATAATCTTTAGTCCTTTCATGGAATATAAATGGAAAATCTATTGTTTTGACGGGAATAGAAATAATGGTGGTATTAAGGTTGAAGCTGAAAAAAGAAATGCCGACGCCTTCTTTTTTTACCTGCCCGCCTGAATATTTAAAAATATATTCGTTCGGTTCGCCTTTAAAATAAGTGATAAAAAACATAAAGCCTCCCGCGGCATAAATTTATGATATATTTTATTTATTTAAAATGCGGTTGCGGTATTGCACTGCAATATAGTTTTCGGTATATTTAATATATGTTAAAAATGAGAAGGGATTTTAACGTTTTTTGCATTTATTGCGTATTATTATATTATTTTATTATAACATAGCCATGAAAAAAAAACAATTAAAAATTTGACATTAAAATTTGACATGAATTAATGAAATTACATGAAAATTATAGACTTTGAATTTTAAATATGTTATATTTAATTATATTTATAAAGAAGATAATAAATCAAGATAATTGCTTTTTATAATATTTTTTAATTTTTATTTATTTTATTAAAATCGAAATTTAGCGGCCATGAGCGTCAGGAAGTGGAATGTTGATGAAATATAATTTTTTGAGCGTCCTCGAAGCTTTTGCTGAAAAGCAGCCTGAAAAAACCGCTTTATGTATTAAGCGGAACGGTTCTTATGTAAAATATTCATATAAGCGGTTTTATGAGCTCGTGTGTACGGTTTCGAATTATCTTATCGAGCAGGGCGTTACTAAAAATGATTTTATTGCGTTATTTTCAGAAAATTCTCCCGAATGGGTTATCGCATATTTTGCGATACATGCTTCTGGAGCGGCTGTGGTTCCGCTCGACGCGCAATATTCCGGGCGCGAACTCGCGGTTCTTTTACCATTCGCCGGAATTAAAACTATTTTTTGTTCCCGCGCTTTATATGAAAAACAGGTTCGCGGCCTTTTTCTTAATAAAGACATTAATAAAAAAGATATTATCGAATTTAAAAATATTATTTTTATAGATTCTCCGGAATCATTTGCGGCGGATAATGTTTATATAAGCAGGTTTGAAAGCGGCGCGCCGGTTCCCGCATTCACGGCGATGTTCGATTTATCTCCCCGCAGCGGTTTGTTTGCGCATAGAGCGGCCGATAGCCGTATGAGTCTTATTTTTACTTCGGGCACCACGGGCGATCCGAAAGGCGTGGTTTTAACCGATGAAAATTTATATTCGAACGTAGAATCTATAATCGCGATAGGAGGGATTATGGATGAAACCGACGTAGTCCTTTCGATATTGCCGCTGCATCATTGTTTTGCTTTTACGGCCACCACGCTTTTGCCGCTTATGCGCGGCGCGTCAATTACGTTTCAACCGTCTTTGAAAGGGCCTGATATACTCGAAGCGATTAACGAGACCGGCGTTACAAAAATGGCGGGGGTGCCACAATTATT
Organism: uncultured bacterium; assembly: GCA_964421195.1. Lineage (GTDB taxonomy): Bacteria > Muiribacteriota > UBA9980 > UBA9980 > UBA9980 > UBA9980. Next base: position 7,934 of record CAYQWL010000138.1, read on the forward strand.
TACGATATTTGAAAAAAATATTTTTTCTAAAACTGAAAAATTGCCTTTTATACAAAAAAAGATATTTAATTTTTTATTCTGGCTTTCAGAAATTGTTTATAATAAAACCGGTTATATGGCGGGTAAAATATTATTTAAAAAAATAACATCGGTATTTGGCGATAAATTTAATTTTTTTGTTTCCGGCGGCGCGAAGCTCGACGCGAAAACGGCTAAAAATCTTACCGCGGCCGGCCTTGAAATTTTAGAAGGATATGGTTTAACCGAAACCGCTCCCGTGCTTACTCTTAATCCGCCCGGCGCCGCGCGTATTGGTTCGTGCGGCCGGCCGCTTCCGGGAGTCGAAATTAAAATATTGAATCCGGGCGCCGAAGGCGCCGGTGAGATAATCGCGCGCGGGCCCAATATAATGCAGGGTTATTACAGGCATCCTGAATCAACGGCGGAAGTTATAAAAGACGGCTGGTTTTATACGGGCGATCTTGGTTATTTCGACGATGACGGTTATCTTTATATAACCGGCCGCGCGAAGGATGTTATTGTTATGGCTTCCGGCAAGAATGTATATCCTGAAGAAGTCGAAAAACATTATCAGCAATGTAATTTTGTGACTGAAGTCTGCGTTATGGGCGAAGAAACGCCCGACGGCCGGATTGAAAAATTAAAAGCTATAGTGGTTCCGAATTACAGGCATTTACGCGAACAGAATATCGCTAATTGCACTAATTATATTAAATGCGCGTTTGAAGAGCTTGCGCTTAAAATTCCGACTTATATGCGTATAAATGATTTTAAGATAATATCGGAGGAGCTTCCGCGCACGCGGCTTGGCAAGTTAAAACGCGCCGAAATAAAAAAGCGCGGTTTTTTTGAACGGGAGGGCGATGATTCCGTTAAAAAACCTGAATTGACCGATACGGAGAAGGAATTAATATCGCATCCCACGGCGGAAAAATTTATCGAGCGTTTAAAGATTTTATGCGCTAAAACTGAAATATTTCCTTCAGACAGTCTGGAACTCGATCTTGGGATCGATTCTCTGACGCGTTTAGAATTATTCGTCATACTTGAATCGGAGTTCGGCCTGAAGGTGAAAGAAAGTGAAGCTGCGTCGTTAATATATCTTAAAGACATTCTTGAACGTCTTGTAAAAGAAGGAATTTCATGTGATGAACTTTTTCGGCGGGCCGGTGGTTCAGAGTCCGGTTTGCTTTCCGCCATACGCCGTGAGCCCGAACCGGCTTTCGAATCGGTTTATAATTCGAGGCCCGGTTTTACAGGCTGGCTTTTTAAATCAGCGCTTAAAAATCTTTCTTTATTTTTCTTTAAAATTACCTGTGGCGTAAAAATTTACGGGTTGAATAATTTAAAGCATAAAAAAGCGTTTTTATTATGTCCGAATCATACCAGTTTTGTCGATCCCGTTATAATGTTTTCGGCTCTTTCTAATTTTTATTCACGGCGCATGTTTTTTTTTGCGCTCGAAGAAATGTTTGGCGGCGTTTTTCTGTCATGGTTCCGCCGGTTGTTTAAAATAATCACTTCCGGTACCGAAGATACGATGGTCCGTTCCTTACAGTATTCTTCCCGCGCGCTTGGTTCGGGCTTTCCGATCTGTATATTTCCCGAAGGCCAGCGCACTATCGATGAAAATATCGTTAAGCCGAAAAAAGGGTTCGCGGTGCTTGCGTGCGAGCATAAAGCGCCTATTTATCCAGTTTATATAAAAGGGGCCATAAATATGTTTTCAAAACCCAATCCGGGGTTCAGGCCGGCCCCGCTTGAAATCTGGATCGGCGAAGCGATTATTCCGCCTTCAAAAGACGAATATTCGGATGCCGATTATGAAGCGCTTATGGTCAGATGGTGTGAATCGGTTAATATGCTCGGCAAACGTTTTCAATAAAACAACTAATATTCGGGGAAGATGTAATGGGTTCATATAAAAAAAATGGCGTGTATTCGAGAGAGTTTCTTTCGCTTAATATAACTCAGTTTCTTGGCGCATTTAACGACAACGGATTTAAAATAGCGGTAACGCTTTTTTTAATGTCGCGTTTAATGAGCGAGTCGAGCGCGGCTTCTTATGTTACGCTCGCTACCGCGTTATTCATAGCGCCGTTTATTTTATTTTCGACCTGGTGCGGTTATTTTGCCGATAAATTTTCTAAGCGCGCGGTGATAATATTCGCCAAATATATTGAAATAGCGGTAATGGTTCTTGGCTTTGCGGCTTTTTATATGCAAAACGTATATTTCATATTTTTTAGTTTATTTTTAATGGGGTTGCAATCTACGATATTTGGCCCGGCCAAATATGGAATATTGCCTGAATCAGTTCCGCCGAATGAGATCGCTCGCGCTAACGGTTATATCGAATTAG
>CAYQWL010000139.1:0-10295 GCA_964421195.1 uncultured bacterium
CCGTGCTGCCTGAATTTCCATTTTCACCAGTTGCCGTATTATTAGCCGCTGTACCTGATTGATTGGAAGTTCCCTGACTCGAACTATTGGTTCCATTGGCGGAACCATTAGAAGCGCCATTATTAACCGCATCAGCCGCGCCCTGAACGGCTCCGCTGACGCCATCGGCCGTAACCGTGCTGCCCGAATTTCCATTTTCACCAGTTGCCGTATTATTATTAGCCGCTGTACCTGATTGATTGGAAGTTCCCTGACTCGAATTATTGGTTCCATCGGCGGAACCATCAGAAGCGCCATTATTAACCGCATCAGCCGCACCCTGAACGGCTTCGCTGACGCCTTCTACGCCCTGCTGAATTTCGCCGCCGATTTCCTCGCCGGCAGACGAAAATAATTGTTTAATGCTATTTATTAATTCTTTAAAAATATCTATAATGCCTTTAAAAATATCTTTAAATCCTTCAAAAATACTTTTAAACCCGTTTTTTATAGATTCAATCCCGCTCGCTACGCTTTCGGGAGTAATATTCATAATATCAGAACAGTTATTACAACTTTGTTCGCAATTGGTTTCAGAGCAACTCTGACCGCATACATTTTCAGAACAGCTTTGTCCGCAAGTATTCCCTGCGCAATCCGATGACGACGACGAAGCTTCATCGCTAATTTCATTTGTATTAATATTACTATTAAGCTCGCCTATCCCTCCAGCATAGCATACAGGTAATCCGGCCGAAGATATAAATAATGATACCATAAACAGTGATAAAAAAAATAAAGTAATTTGATTTCTACCATTTTTACGCATAAATACCGCCTCCCGATAAATTAAAATAACATTTTCATAAAAGCATACTAAAAAACAAAAATTATTGTTCCATTTTTATAACTTTTTTATTATTTTAAATCGATTTTTTATATTTATGATTTTACGACATTTTATTTATTATATCAAAAAACGATAATACTGTCAATTAACAAATCTTTCGGAAATTTTTCCGGGCCGGATTATTCCTGTCTGGATATTCAACCGCTTCGACCGCATTGACAATCAACGATAATTAAGGTATAATACAGCACGGCAAATCACATAAAATCACGTTTTTTACGGCAAAATTTATATGAAAACAAACAACATTAAATTAACTAAAAAAAACGTCAGAACGCTTCTTTTAGTTCTTGGCGGCCTGGCGGCTCTTGGCCCATTTTCGATAGATATGTATCTTCCGGGCTTTTCTGCAATAGCAAGCGACCTTGAATGCGGCATGCAGAAAATTGGTTATTCTCTTACCGCTTATTTTATAGGAATATGTCTGGGTCAGTTAGTGTACGGACCATTAACCGACCGTTACGGCAGGAAAGTACCCGTGCTTGCCGGACTGGCTATATATACCATTTCATCGGCCGCCTGCACCGCCGCCACTAATATTAACGGCTTTATCATCATGCGCTTCATTCAGGCTCTCGGCGGAGCCGCCGGAATGGTATCGGGCCGCGCAATAGTACGCGATTTATTTCCAACCAGGCTCGTAGCTAAATTTTTTTCATCATTAATGCTCGTAATGGGCGCGGCGCCCATAATCGCGCCCATTGCCGGCGGCGCCGTAATAACGGCCTTCGGCTGGAGAAGCATCTTCATAACGCTTACATTTTTCGGGCTGATAATGTTTGCGGCCGTCATGCTGTTTCTGCCCGAAAGCAAAAAAGCTGATCCCGAAATATCGCTCGCCCCGGCGCAAATATTCAAAAATTATTTTGAAGTAATTAAAAACCGCGAATTCATGATCAACGGTTTGGCCAGCGGCGCACTCGGCGCCACTCTTCTTGCTTATATCAGCGGCTCGCCTTTCGTATTTATGAAATTATTCAATCTTAATGAAGCTCAATTCAGCCGGCTATACGCAATTAATGCTTTCGGGCTGATAGCCGGAAGCCAGTTAAATCATTTTTTACTTAAACGCTTTAGCAGTCGTATCATTACCCTTTACGCGGCTGCCATGCAGGCGGCGGCCGGCCTTGCTTTAATCGCCGCATCGTCTAATATAGAAAAATACGGCGCATTATTTTATATTTTAATTTTTTTAATTTTATCGCTTTGCGGCATATTAAATCCAAATACTACCGCGCTTGCGTTAAAACCAGTCGGTAAAGCGGCCGGAAGCGGTTCTTCAATCCTCGGTTTCATCCAGATGACATCCGGTACCCTTGCCACGTTCGCCGTAAGCGTTTTACACGATAAAACGGCATTCCCGATGTCTTTTACGCTCGCCGCATTATCACTTACCGGTGTTTTATTTCTAATAATCGAAAGACTGCTATATAAAAAACAATCAAACTATAAAAAAAATTAATAACAACCAGAAATACAAAACTTAAAATAAAATAAAATAGAAAGGAAAATGGAAAATAAAAAAGAGAATAAAGAAAAAAGGACGAGCGGAAAAAAGAGAAAAAGAAACGATAAAAAGCAAGGGAGAATAAAAAAGTGCGTATCGAAACTCTTATTAATACCGACAATACATCGGTTCAGGCTTGCGAATGGAACCCATATCTCGGCATCAGTATCAATAATAAAACTTTCACGCAAGAATATATTTATAAATTTATGAACTGGGCTGCTTCGAATTCAAAAGACGGCGCGGCAGTGCTTGTTGTCGATATAATTCAGCGCATCAATAATGAGATTTTAGGACATGCAAAACCTGCCGCCGCCATCGAAAAAGCATTCCGCCGGGCCGACGAAATTCTTGAATTATGCAAAATTTCATACGATGCTCTTACCGAAGAAAAAAAAGAACGTATAATAATCATAGAATGGCCGGATATTATGTATGACAAAATATTCGAACATAACGCCCGCATATTTAATGACGCGTTCGAACATGAAACGAAATTTAAAAATGCTTTAATTTCTATAACACGCGATAATCTTGGCGCTATAACCGGCAGACTCGACGAAGCGCAAATTGAAAGACTGACGCACTACGTATTGAGCGAACTGCCCGAAATATTCGCGGGATTCACTTATAAAAATATACATTATAACTTAAATGTATATCCGGGTAAAATTCTTGAAATTTACACCAGAATTACCGGCCTCGATTGTTTCGAAGCCATACGCGGCAGGCTTCTCATCAAAGGAAAAATAGCCCTGGCTGAAGCTTATTAAACGATTTTAATATTTTTGAGACATATATTTAATTTCACCGGCAATTAAAGTTTTTTTCGGCAGGTACTCTCTAATTTATTATTTTACGCTCCACTCTTTTTCGTTTTTTTCATAATTTCCGTTTGCCAGAACTTTTTCGCCGTCCGCGACCACGTAATCGGTGGGACCGTGCATAATGCTATTTATATTTATGACGTTTTCGGCTTTTAACGCGGTATATATTACCACACCGCGTTTCGGATTCGCGGGATTAGGCCAGGCGGTAATAAATCTTAACTTATCGCCTTCATATTTATCCTTTAAAACTATCGAGCGTTCAGAAAATTTAACCGGCATATTTTTAAGATTTTTAGCGAACCATAAATTACCTTCAGGCGTTCCGAAAACTATAATAGAATTATTAGCTATATCTTTTTTTAATGCTTCTTCATCACTCAAAATCAAGGCGTTTTTACAAAACATATCCTTATATTCTCCGGCAAATTCAACTATACCGCTCTGAGCTTTTTTATCTTTTTCATTGGTCGGAACTATCAAAACAACAGTTTCGCCCGCGGAATCAAAAACACCATTAATGGTGCCAATTTCATAAAAATTATTAACGTAAAAATCCGCGCCGGGCTCCTTCGCCGAAAGGTTCTTAAAAAGACTTATCACTTCCGGATAAAATTCTTCAAAATTACGATATTTTTCACGATTATTTTCGTATTTTTCAAGTATTTCGCATAACGGCTCTATGTAAAAAAATCCTTTAGATTTTTCATTAATTATAGCTTTCCTGTATGCCTTTTTCGAAATTTCGCGAGCGGCGAGCCTCGCCGTTACGGCTCTTATCAAATGTTCGTTAACGCAGGTTTCCCACGAAGAATAGGTATTTTGCCTCATGACTTCTTCAATAGGCTTAAAAAGGCCGGAATACAAATTAACTTCATAGCTATACTTTTCGGTAATCGGATTCACGAATGAATGACTGAATTCATGCCACACAAGATATCTTATACCTTCCTCGCCGCCAAAATTAATTTCGTTCGTATCGGCCGATTCAGGTCCCGTTATGTTATATGTGTCAAGCTTACCGCCTTCTATTTTCGATCTCACTCCGTATCCGCCGCTTCTACGAAGAATAGGCGCCAGAACTATGTTATAGCTGTTTTGTTTTAATCCGTAATAATTTTCTACCGTAGAAATAAGATTCGCAAGGTCCGTTTGCGATCGATATTTTGCCGCGAGATCGTCGTAATATTTTTTATTTCCGTCAAAAAACTTCATAAAATCACTTTTTTGCGAAAAATCACTCATCTGCTCGATGAATAAATTTAAAACCAGCTCACTTACCGCTCTTTCTTTAATTTCCTGATCGATGACGCGCGCGATTTTTATTTCTGGAGGCCGCGAAAGTGATACCATAAGATGAGCGGGCGCATCATACGAAAATCCGATATTATAAAGCAGCAAAAAAATTTTTACGGCTTCATGATTTTTATAATTTTTAAAATATTCTACGGCGTTATTATAATATTGCGTTTTATGAGGCTTATGCCCATTTTCATGGCAGCCGGCAAGAATTTTTATTATCGAAAGCAATTCAATTCTCGCGTCCACGCACACATTTATATTGGAACCCGCCTCGTTTTTCGAAATAGAATTCAGATTAATTTCATCGGAATCTTTCGATTTTTTTCCGTCGGCCAGAGCGCTCAAAAAAAAGGCCAGGAATAATACCAATACAAGCAACGAACTCAAAATTTTTTTCATGAATTTTTCCCCGCTTTCAATCATGTCAAAATAATAATATCACTTTACACATGGTTTATAAATTACTTAAATTTCGCATCTCAAAAAGCGCATAAATTCGTTTAAAAGTTTTTTGAAAAAAAGTTATATATGTACAGCTCTAAAGGCATTAAATTGAGATTCATATATTAGCTTTTTATTTTATTGCATAAGAATCTGATTAATCTTTTTTTTTGTTAGCGATTTTAATACCAGATCATATGACATATCAATCATCTGTTTTAAAATGCCTTCCGGCACCGAACCGTTTAAAAATACTGAATTCCAGTGTTCTTTATTCATATAATATCCCGCGACTATATCGGCGTATTGAGAACGCAGTAATTGAGCGGTCATCGGCTCACATTTCAACGTTATTATCGCTTTTTTTTCTTTGTTTTCACCAGCTAAAGCAAACATTTTTCCGCCTATACGATAAAGCGTAGCTTCCCACTCAGTCTTAAATTCTTTTAAGGCGCCTTTTTTCAGCAGGCAATAACCGTCAATCCATTCATTGTCATACATATATTTTCACATCCTCATTATTATATTAAAATTCTAAACTATTATATTAACATTCTAAAAATTATACAATAACTTTTCCGGCAGGATCAAAAAAATGATGATTGCTCAAAACTATTTCTGAAAATGATTAAAAAACACAGAAAAAAAGAAAGAGCCATTGACTCTTCCTTTTTCCCCGACTCAATTTTAAACTATTTCAAACGGGCCTATCAATAATAAATTTATTTAACTTCGTTTATCGGTATTCCAAGGGCGTCAGCTACGCCGCGGCCATAAGCCGGATCGGCCTTAGAGCAATTTGAAATATGGCGGATCTTAATTTCGCGCGGGGCGTCGCCCATTGCACGGGCCGTATTTTCAAAAAGCGCTTTTTTCTGTTCCTCGCTCATAAGATTAAACAACGCGCACGGCTGTGAATAATAATCTTCGTCGTCTTCGCGGAAATTCCAATGATCGGCCACGCCTTCGAGCGCTAACGGCGGCCCGGCGAATTCGGGCTGCTGCTGCCAATGACCATAACTATTCGGCTCGTAGCCGGGAGCGCCGCCGTAATTACCGTCAACTCTCATAGCGCCGTCGCGGTGATAACTGTGAACGGGACAGCGGGGGGCGTTTACCGGTATAAGGTGATGATTTACTCCGAGCCTGTAACGCTGAGCATCGCCATAAGAAAACAATCTTCCCTGAAGCATTTTATCGGGTGAAAAACCTATGCCCGGTACTATGCTCGCCGGATTAAACGCGGCCTGCTCGACGTCGGCGAAGTAATTTTCAGGATTACGGTTAAGCTCCATAACCCCGACTTCTATAAGCGGATAATCTTTATGCGGCCAGACTTTCGTAAGATCGAAAGGATGAATAGGGCACTTAACGGCATCTTCTTCGGACATTACCTGAATAAACATCGTCCAGCGTGGAAAATCTCCCTTTTCGATGCTGTCGAAAAGATCTCGCTGATGACTTTCACGGCATTTACCTACAAGCGTTTCGGCTTGCTGATCGGTCAAATTTTTGATTCCCTGCTGTGTTCTAAGATGAAATTTAACCCATACGCGATGGTTATCGGCATTTATCATGCTGAAGGTATGGCTTCCGAATCCGTGCATATGCCTGTATGAATAAGGAATTCCTCTATCGCTCATAGTTATGGTAACCTGGTGCAGAGCTTCGGGAAGCGAAGTCCAGAAATCCCAGTTATTTTTCGCGCTGCGCAAATTAGTTTTAGGATCGCGTTTAACGGCGTGATTAAGATCGGGGAATTTGAGCGGGTCTCTAAGGAAAAATACGGGCGTGTTATTTCCGACCAAATCCCAGTTGCCTTCTTCGGTATAAAATTTAACGGCAAAACCGCGAATATCACGTTCAGCGTCAGCGGCGCCTCTTTCGCCCGCAACGGTAGAAAAGCGGACGAATAAATCGGTCTTTTTTCCCACAGCGGAAAATATCTTTGCTTTTGTATATTTAGTAATATCGTGAGTAACGGTAAAAACGCCGAAAGCGCCTGAGCCCTTCGCGTGCATTCTACGCTCTGGTATTACTTCCCGGTCAAAGTGCGCGAGTTTTTCAAGATACCAAACATCCTGCAGAAGCATCGGCCCCCTTTTTCCAGCCGTTAAAACATTTTGATTGTCTTCGACAGGCGCCCCGTTAGTTCTGGTAAGTTTATTTTTTCCGCTCATTTTTCCTCCTTAATAGACTTAAATTTTATACTTTATCCTGACGATCTTAACGATAAAATAATTATTTTCATCTATCCCGGAAAGGAAGTTTTATCAAAGATATAAAATAGTAATAATTATTAATATCATTAAATTACTATCTTAAATTGTATTATGAAACATAAGCAAATGTCAATATTAATTTTTTGACATATTAATTTTTTATATTTTTTTATAATTGGTCAAGCCTATAATCAAAATTCAATATTATGTTAAAACACTATATCGATACAATTAAATTTCATTATATATGAATATTCAAAACGCTTTGCCATTTTATATAATAAGCGCATACCGAGATATTCGTCATCCGCCCTGCCCGGCGAACGGACCGCCGTTATAAGATCTTCAGATTCAGATTCAAATTTAACGATAAAACGAATTATGCCGCTTTCTGATAAAGTTACGCGCAAATCGATAAAATTAGATTTTTTAAATCCGTTCCGGCCGGCGGCATAAATAATTATCTCTTCAAGAGCAAGCGATGCATATTCCCCTTTTTTCAAATCGCCGCCGGCGTTTTTAATAAAATCATAAAGCGATTTTTGATAAACCGTTAATTCATCTATCGATGAAGAAAGCAATAAATAAAAACAACGGTTTTCATCCCGCGCCTCTTTCGATAAAAGCAGAAGTGATTCTCTACCGTAGAGCTTTTTAAAATAAAAAGCGCAGGCGAGCCATGCCGCTAAAACCGCAAACTCAGTTATTATAAACATAAAGCGAAACAATAATTCGCTTTTTATAAGCAGCGCAAAAACGCCAGCCAGAAGCGGTACGGCAAACCCGCGCAAAAAAATTATCGCGAAAGAATAAAAAGTTCGATCGACCGTTTGATAAAAATTAGCCATCAGCGCGTTAATAATTCCAAAAGGTATCGCTAACGCAAACATTCGAACCGCAAAATCGCATTTTTCCATAAGCCCCGGAAGGTCAAAACCATAAAGCGCCGCTATCACCGAAGGATAAAGTAGCAATATAATGGAAAGCGTTGTTCCGGCCGCCGCGCCGATACTAACCGCCCGGATAGCGACGGTTATGACCGAACAATTGTCGCCTTCGCCATAAAAAATTCCCTGCAGAGGAACGCTCGATTCTTTAACGCCATCCGTTATTACCTCGACGAAAAAATAACAATAAACTACCATAAAAAAAATAGACGCTTCGTCCGGTCCAAAACCGCGCAGAACCAATCCATTTAAAATCATCATCAACAATGGATTATACATGCTGTCGCAAATAAAATTAAAACTATAAAACATTATTCGCCCGAAAAGTTCACGACATGGCGCAACAATACGAAAAGTAAACGAGGCGAAACGCGCTCTAAAATGTAAAAGAAGCAAACAAAGCGCCGCGGCCATAGAAATCGTAAGCGAAATAGCCGCTCCGCGCGGACCGCAATTCAGAACACCCATTAATATTATATCACAGACAATATTTACCGACGCCTGAAGCAAATGAACATACATGGCAAGACCCGGATTGTTATCGGCGCGCACAAAATAAACAAGCATAAGCTTTACCGCCGCAAGCGGCAGGCCAAGCATAAACCAGGCGCTATAAGCGCGAAACTCAATCGCTATATGTAAATAACCCGGATCGCTATAAATTTTTTCGCCAGACAAAAATTCGAACAGGACATCAGATAAGACGAAGCTGACTGCAATACCGGCCGCCGAAAGCGCAAGCACGATAAAAAGCGTTCCCGCAAAAACATTTTGCGCACCAGCATAATCTTTACGGCCTATGTAATGGGTAAAAAGAATCGAACCGCCGTAGCCAATACCATTGAAAATACTATAAAATAAATATATTACAGGCAAAAATAGCGTGGCGATAAGCAAACCGTCAGCCCCATAACAGCGCGTAATAATAAACACATCCGCCATATCAAGAAACGCCATCGCAAGAGCGGCTAAAAATGTCGGCGGCAATATCAACCGCAACGCCCGATCCACCGTATAATATATGTTAAAATTAGCATTAATCATAGCTTGAATCGTTATAAAATTTAATTACTTTTTCATACGCGCCTTTATCATTAATTACGGCCGCTTTTATAACCGGGCCGAATACGAGGTTCGCCTTTCTAAATAAACGAACCCGCCCGCCGGCTTTCACGCAGTCAACACTCCGGCTAAAAAATGAATTCTTCATTCCTTCTATACGCACGGTAATAATATCCGTTTTTAATTCACGGCATAAACCCATTATATCTATTTTAAATTCAGCGGCGCCAGCAGCGTTATTAACCGTAAATTCAGGATATACGCAAACCGCGCGTCCTTCGCTTACCGCGCGGCGCAGCGCGGCCTTTTCATTATACGATAATTCAGGCGATTCGATCAATATAACTTTCATAAGCTTAAATATAAATTTAAAATTAAATTTATCGTAATAATAGCGATTGAGCGCAAAAATTATATGGCGGTTGGTAACGGCGTTAATCAAAAATGAATCTATAAGAGAAACATGATTGGATAATATAAGCGCCGGACCGTCTGATGGAATTTTACATTCTCCGGAAACCCTGATACGATAAAAAAAACGGGCAATAATAAAAAATACGAAACGTAATAAAAAACGTTAGAATCGATACTACCATAAAAATATCCGCCGGCGTAAGACTTATAATATCGTGCCATAGATAAACGCATAAAGAAGAAAAAACGATAAACGAATTGGCCGTAAAATTAACGAGCCCAAGAATACGGCCGGTTTCGCCGCCAGGCGCCTTCTGCTGTATGTAAGAATCGAGCGGCACTATAAAAAAACCGCCCGCAAGCCCGATCATAAAAAGCGCAATACAGCTTAACGCCATAGAATAATATGAAAACTGCAGCACAAAAAGAAAAACGCTCATTATAACAGCGCCCGAAGGCACAAGGCCAAATTCGATCATATCGCTCGAAAGCCGGCCCGCAAGCCCTGAACCGATTCCAATGCCTATAGATAAAACGGCGAGCATTATACCGACGCTCGCTTCATCGGATTTCATCATTTCTTTAGCGTATAACATGATATTATTCTGGACCGCCGCTGCTATAAACCAGAAATAAGTGATAGCGGCGATAACGAGCAATAAAGTTTTTTCATTAGTTATACGC
>CAYQWL010000140.1:0-2979 GCA_964421195.1 uncultured bacterium
AATGAAACGAGCGATCGTCAGGGTGTGGTTAATGGTCTTGCCTGGAGCGAAACCGGCGGGTCGGTGTTAAAAATTGAATCGGCGATGATGCCCGGAAAAGGAGCGTTGAATCTTACAGGCCAGCTTGGAAATGTCATGCAGGAAAGCGCCAGAACAGCATTTGCTTACATAAAAGCGAATGCCGAAACGCTTGGCATTAACTCCGCTATTTTTAAAAAATATGATTTTCATGTCCATGTGCCTGAGGGCGCCACGCCGAAAGATGGTCCGTCAGCCGGGACCGCTCTGTGCATTTCTTTAGTATCGCTTATCGGCGGGAAAAAAGCCCGTGGCAGCGTGGCTATGACCGGCGAAATCACGCTGACTGGAAGCGTGCTGGCTATAGGCGGCGTAAAGGAAAAAGTTCTTGCGGCATCGGCGGCAGGCGTCGATACAGTTATTCTTCCCGATGATAATAAAAAGGACCTTGAAGAAATACCGCCTGCAATTTTAAAGAAATTAAAGATTAAATTCGTTAAAAATATAAATGAAGTAATTAAAATAGCTATAAAAAAATAATATTATAGCGTTATGACGGTGTATATGTAGTAACGGCATGAAATTAAAGTCAGTTATTATGATGAGCATAATGATGATAATTGATAAAATTAAAAAGGCAAGGTAAAGAAGGGTTAAGGTTATGAATATGAATTCGAATATAGAATATTTAAAATGCGTTTTATGCGGCAAACGTTTCGCCGAAGACGAAGTAATGTATGCCTGCCCTGATTGCGGCCCATTCGGACTTTTAAATGTCATTTATAAATACGGCGAAGTCAGGAAAGATTTTGAAAAAAAAATAAGTAAACCGCCCGCGGACGGTGAAAACAATATCTGGCGTTATATCGATTTATTACCCGTGGCGAAAAGCACGCCGCGTACTTATCTTCGCGCCGGAATGACGCCTTATTATAGACCGCAAAGGCTTTCGGCGTTTTTAGAACATGAAAAATTATATGTTAAAGACGATGGGCAGAATCCGACCGCTTCTTTTAAAGATCGCGCCTCAGCCGTCGGAGTGGCAAAGGCGTTCGAACTGAAGAAAAATATAATAACCTGCGCATCTACCGGAAATGCGGCTTCCTCTCTTGCCGGAATGTGCGCGTCCGCCGGCCTCGAATCTTATATCTTTGTTCCAAAAATGGCTCCCGTAGCTAAAGTTGCTCAACTTTTGCTTTTCGGCGCGAATGTTTTTATGGTTGATGGTAATTATGATCAAGCTTTTGATTTATGTATGCAGGCGTCGAATGAATTCGGCTGGTATAACCGAAATACCGGCTATAACCCTTATTTACTCGAAGGCAAAAAAACCTGCGCTTTTGAAATATATGAACAGTCAAAAGGTAAATTGCCGGATTATATTTTTGTTTCGGTCGGCGACGGTTGTATTATAGGCGGTATTTATAAAGGATTTTATGATCTTATGAATATCGGGCTTATCGAAAAAGCTCCTGTGCTAATCGGCGTTCAGGCTGAAGGAGCCAATCCGTTCGTACGGGCTTATCGCGATAATAAAAGCCGTTCGCTCAGAGATATGGTTCCTGAAACTATCGCTGATTCCATATCTGTAGGCATTCCGCGCGCGTCGCATCAGGGGCTTAACGCAGTTTATGCTACTGAAGGAGAATTTATAGACGTTTCCGATTCGCAGATACTCGATGCGCTTAAAATATTGCCGTGTTATTCGGGCGTATTTGGCGAACCGGCTGGCGTTACGGCTCTTGCGGGTTTTATTAAAATGAAAAAGGCTGGCCGAATTTCCGGCGATGCTTCGTGCGCTATTATAGTTACCGGCAATGGTCTTAAAGATATAAATACCGCCATATCGTGCGCTGAAAAAGCGCCGGTAATCGAACCTTCTCTGGCGGCTGTAAAAAAAATTCTTAAAATATGATTTATCCTGAAATCACCTGTTATTTTAGACCATACCCGAAGCGGCTAAATTAGTCGTGCAGGCTTCGGTAATGGCTAAGGGCGGCGAAATTTTCATACTCGACATGGGTAAGCCGGTTAAGATAGCCGATCTCGCGCGAGATTTGATAAGGCTTTCGGGTTTCGAGCCGGAAAGCGATATCACTATAAAATATACGGGCCCGCGTCCGGGCGAGAAATTATACGAAGAGCTCCTTACGGCTGAAGAAGGCACCATGCGCACCGTGCACAGAAAAATTTTCATAGCAAGAAAGCAGGAAATTAATGCCGATGTCCTCGAAAAGGAAATATTGTTGTTAGAGCGCTTCGCGCGCGATAACAATCCGTTCCAGATAAAGAAAAAGCTGATTCAGATCATCGGAAATTACAAGCCGGAAGTGCTCGAACGCCGCAAGAAAAACCGCATGAATACCGATAAAAAAGCCGGCGAATAATTCGGCGGAAAAACGGCGGTAATAAGATGCGGGCCCCCTTGACACAGCTAAAAACTTATGGTAGAATTGCGATATGGAAAATATAATGAAAAATATTAAAATAAATAAATATATACTATATTCGCTTGTTTTAATATATTTGCTGTCGTTCGCTCAATTCATGGCAGCTGAGCATGAAGTTTGCGAGGAAGGCCATTCCCATCAAAAACAGTGTCCGCTTCATAAAAATTGCTGCGGTTCGTCGCATATGAGCAATCCCAATGCGGCCGCCGTAGAATATGAAAGTTTACTTCCGGCCATGCAGCAAAGCGGAGTAAATATACCAGGAGTCTTTTCTTTCAGTGAAAGTCTTTTCTCTAAATCTATTTTTCATCCTCCTAATTTTATAAACGCATCTATCTGATGATCATTTAAAATAATGATTTATTTATTTTGTTTTGATTTAAATAATTAAATAATATTTTTATGATTGTCAGGCATCGAATATGCGCTCGAGTATTCGTTCTAAAGCGATTAGATCGTATCACGGCGCAGTTATCATTTATCGCTGATAATTTAAATTTAAATTTTATCT
>CAYQWL010000140.1:2989-10232 GCA_964421195.1 uncultured bacterium
TTCTAAAGCGATTACATCGTATCGGGGCGTAAGTTATCAATTATCGCTGATAAATTAAATATATAATTTATCTTTCATCAAGCGGAGGAAAAATGCGTATAGTTCAATCAGCCATATTAATCGTTTTCTGTTTATTTTCATCGTTGGCGCCGCTATGGGCAAATGATGGCGGAAGAGAAGCGCTGAAAAGGTTTAACGATAATTTATGCGAAAATAACGCTGAAATTCAATTTTTAAAATCGGAACTTTCGAGTTTTGAGCTCGAAAAGCGCGCGGCGTCGAAAAAATCTCCATTAATGCTCGAAATTGAAGGTGAGCGGTCTTTAGAAAGCGGTGAGGAAAAAAAATATCAAACTAAAAATATAGAGTTTTCCAAATCGTTCGGGGCTAATGACGGTAACAGGCTTGCTAAGAGAATAAATTCATTGGAATTTAAGATTAAATACGAGCAGACGCACCGGGCGATAGAAGAAGTTATATATGATTTTTACGCCGCTCTGATAAACGCCCGAAAAACGGCTTGTCAGAAAAAATTGGCCGTTGAAAATCTTAAAATAGCCGAAAATATAATAGCGGCGGTTACTCAAAAATATGAAGTGGCGCTGGGGTCTAAAATGGAAATAGAACAGGCCGCGCTGGATTATGAAGTTCAGTTTTTAAAGCTGATAGATATTTCCGGCGGATTCAAAATTCAAAAAGCCTCGTTAGAGATTAAAAACGGCGTCGAAGAAAACGGGCTCCACAATAAAATTTTTGAGAATTTTATAAATGCGGATTTAACTTCCGAAGTGGAGTCTTTATTAAAAACATCCGATAAGCCGTTAGCCGGCGCGCCGGTGTTTTATGAAGCAGCTTTTGCCCGGCGGCGTGATTTAAAAGCAGCCTCATATGAAATAGAACTGCTCGCAGCCGCTATCGATAGTCAAAAGCGTTCAAATTCGCCTGAGTTTAATCTCGGTATTTTCAGAAGTGTAAACGATTTAAGCGAAGCCGGGCGCGGCGTTAAAATGAGCGTTTCGATACCGCTTTATGATTTCGGCCGCCGCAACGATTCGTTAAGGGCGCTCAGGGCTAAATTATCGGGTTGCGGCTCTATCAGGGACGCTAAAAGTTATCTTTATGAGCATACTAAAAGAACGGTGCGTATCGATATTATCGAAAAATATAATCTATGTATGCTTAACCGTCAAAAGTTGATAAGGCTTTCTGAGTCAGCGTTTCAAAAAGCCTCGCGGCTGCTGGATATGGCCGCCGTCGGATACGCCGAAGGCGCGACGACGCTTTTAGAATATCAGAGCGCTAAAAGAAGTTACTTTGAATTTTACGAACAGCTTATCACCGCGGCGCTCGATTTTGACATATCTTTATTAGAACTTCGTCGGGCCTGCGGTATCGCGCCGGATGAAAACTACGATATAATGAAACGCTTTATTCAATGATGGAATAATAAAAATAGGAGGCGATCCTGATGAATATTATTAAAAATGAATATACCTCGCCGCGGCTGTTTTTAGCCGCCGCGGTTTTATTTTTTACGGTTTTAATTGTTGCGGAAAATATGGATTTTTCGCGTGCGATAGCTGCGGGCGATAAAACCGGCGGCGGCCACGTTCACGGAGCGGACTGCGCCGGCGGGCATAAAAATGAGCCGGCCGTTTACGAAACTTACAGTATAGAAGACCGTAAAGCGGTTGCACCGGTGGTTCCCGGCGGCGGCGATCGGGAGCATGAAGACCACGAAAAAGAAAGTATAGGACGGGAAAGCGCGGGGCACGAAGGACATGGGCACGAAAGCCAGGCGCCGCAAGAACCGGGACATGAAGGCCATGATCACGCAGCCGGCGTTGCTCACGAAAAAAGCGCCGCGGAAGTTAAAATCGACGGTCTGATCGAGGAAAAAGTCAAAGTGGAAAAAGTTTTTGAAACCGTGAAAGCTAACGCCGTCGTGAAATTTCATCCTCAGCATTACGCGGGCGTCGTTTCATGCGCGCCCGGCCGCGTCAGGCAAATAAAAGTGAAACTCGGCGATAAGGTGAAAAAAGGCGATGAGCTTTTAGTTATCGAGTCGGTTGAAATTTTTAACGCGAAGGTCGATTATTTAAAAAATTTGAACCGTTACGAAGTGGCGCTTTCTAAATATGAAAATATAATTAAAATGGGTGAACTCGGCTCGTTTACCAATAAAAACGTCGAAGAATCCAACGACGCGCTTGCCGACGCCCGCTCGCAATACGAAAAAGCTTTGCTTGCGCGTGAAACCGCATCTAAAAAATACGGCCGCGTTAAAAAACTCGTTGAGTCGGGCGTTTCTTCGCGCTCCGAACTCGAAGCTTCGGAAAATGAGCTTAAAAGCGCTTCGATTGAAGTTGAATCGCTGAAATCGAGGCTCGATAACGCTCAAAAATCCATGTCGCGCGTCGAAAAATTAAGCGATTCTAAAATTTCTCTAAAAAAAGAAACCGCCGATATACAGATGGAATTTTATGAGGTTAAGCAAAATTACGAAATTTCTCGTAAATATCTGGCGATAGTCGGAGTGGAATGCGAGCCGGGCGGCCCCTGCCGCGACCACGAACTCGGCACTTTTTCGCTATATTCGCCGATCGAAGGAATCGTAATCGAACAAAACGCCGTAATCGGTAGCAGTATCGACACACAGACGCCGGCGGTGTGCGTCGGCGATTACGACGCGGCCGTAATAGATATCGATATATACGAAAAAGACATCGCTATGGTAAAAAACGGGCAGCGCGTGGAAGTTGAAAATATATACGGTAAAATAATAGCGGGCCGGATAAATTACATCAGCAATATAGTTGATCCGAATACGCGCACTCTGAAGGCGCGTGCCGAAATAAACGAAAATTCAGGATTGCTCAAAATTGGCGAATTCGTTAACTGCTCGATATTTACCGCGGAGCGCGAAAACGCCATTACGGTTTTGCAGTCGGCCGTTATAGAAGATGAAGGCCGGTTTTTAGTTTTTGTTAGCCACGGCGGTTCTTACGCTAAAGTTTTCGTGAAGCCGGGATATTTTTTCAGAGACCGTGTCGAGATAATCGAGGGTTTAAAGCCGGGTAATTCGGTGGTGACCGTCGGAAATTATCAATTGATGAATATGTCTTTATCGACGAAGCTCGAATTAAACTGTGATTCATGTAAGTAAAGGCGGTGGATTGTAAATGCTGACTGATGTAATTAAATTTTCGATCAGGTCGCGCGTCCTGATTTTTATTCTGACCGCCCTTATTTTAATTATCGGCGTGCGTTCGGCTTATAAAGTAAGGCGCGATATATTGCCTGATCTTGCCATACCCATAATAACTCTTGTAATCGAAAACCATTCGCTCGGACCTGAAGATATGGAATTTCTTATAGCGCGGCCGCTCGAAGCGTCGCTGCGCGCGGTCGCCGGCGTAAATAAGGTCGTTAGCGTTTGCGGTCCGGGACTTCTGTCGGTGAGTATCGAATTCGACTGGGATAGCGATGCCTGGCGGATGAGACAGTCCGTATCCGAAAAAATAGCCTCGGTCCAATCGTTATTTCCGGCCGGGACGGAAGTCTCATCCATCGGCACTGCCACTTCGCGCATGGCCGAGGTTTTTGAGTTATATATTACCGGCGATACCAACGAGATGGCGCTTCGGGAAATAGCTGATTTTTTAATTAAACCCAAACTGCAGGCGGCTCCCGGGGTCGCTAAAGTAAGGATTTTCGGAGGCGATCTCAAGCAGTATCAAATATTAGTTGATCCTAATAAACTTAAAAAATTCGGATTATCGCTTATTCAGCTCGAAGCGGCCGTTGAAGAAAATAACCATAACTTCACCGGCGGCATATTCGCCACTTTCGGCGTTGAATATATAATCCGCGGCATAGGCGCGATCAAAAATCCCCGCGAACTCGAAAATATCATTATAGCATCGCCGGGGGGCGTTCCAGTGCATCTTTCGGCGGTCGCGCGCGTGGTCGAAGGGCCCGCGCTTAAACGCGGGCTTATGGAGGTGAACGGCCGGCGCGTAGTGTCGCTGACCGTTTCAAAGCAGCCCGAATACGATACCGTCCGCGCCGTCGATTCGTTGAAAGCCGCTATAGCAGAAATCGTTCCATTCTTACCCGCCGGCGTTAAAATCGAAGCGTTCTTCAACCAGGCGAATTTAATCAAGGAAACTTCTAAAAATCTCGTCGAGGCCATGCTGATAGGCGCCGTGGCGGTTGTTATCGTTTTATTCCTGTTCATGAATAATTTTATCGCCACCTTCGTTACCGCCGTTACCATACCGCTTTCGGTCGCTATCGTTTTTTATTTAATGCGCTTGTTCGGGGTTTCGGCGAATGTTATGTCGCTCGGCGGGTTGGTCGTCGGGCTCGGAATATTAATCGACGCATCTATCGTTATATGCGAAAATATTTTCAGACATATCGAATCCGATAAGCTTGATAACTACGATTCGGTAGTGACCGGTTCTGTGGAAGTTTTTAAGCCGGTTTTAACGAGCACGCTTATAATATGCGTCGTATTTATTCCGCTTGTAACGCTCGGCGGATTCGAAGGCAGAATATTTTCGCCTTTCGCTTTTACCATGATAACCTCTATTTTTTCAGGACTGCTCCTTTCTTTTCTGTTGGTGCCGCCGCTTATTTTCACTATGATTTCAATGCGCGCTAATCCTGCAAAAGCTGGAAAGCATTATATAGCCGAATGGTTCGCAAAAATTTATTCGCCCGTTCAGCGAAAGGTTATAGCCGGCGGCAATAAATTTTCTCTATTTGTACTGGCGTTATTTATTTTATCGATCGTAATATTGTTTAATCTGCCGGTCGAACTTTTGCCCTCGATCGATGAAAATGCCATAATGATAAGCGTCGTAACGCCGCCCGGTTCGAGCCTTGCCGAAACCGCGCGCCTTACTAAAATTGCCTGCGATAAACTCAAAGACGTACCGGATGTCG
The DNA here is from genome assembly GCA_964421195.1 of uncultured bacterium. Classification (GTDB taxonomy): domain Bacteria; phylum Muiribacteriota; class UBA9980; order UBA9980; family UBA9980; genus UBA9980. The sequence continues at coordinate 7,943 of CAYQWL010000140.1, forward strand.
AAGCCGTGCTGCAAAGAAGCGGCCGCGCCGAAGGGTCTGATTGCATAGAAGGAGTTAATGTGTCGGAGCCTTATATTAAATTAGTCGCACGCAATAAGCGCACACACTCCGTAGAAGAGCTTTTTACTATCATGAACGAGCGCGTGAAAGATATACCCGGCATATTAGTTATCTTCACTCAGCCGCTGGCTAACCGTATCGAAGAAACCCTTTCAGGTACCGCGGCTAAATTTTCAATTAAATTGTTTGGCCACGACCTCAGAGTTCTTTCAGAAAAAGGAAACGAACTGTTAGAGCTTATATCAACGGTGCCCGGCCTTAACAACCTTCAATTGGAGCAGACGCAGGGCGTGCCTACTATCGTTATCAAACCGGACAGGGTTAAGGCGGCAAAATACGGCCTGAATATCGAAGATATCGCGCGTACCGTCGAAATGGCTATAGAAGGTAAAACTGTTTCACGCGCTTTGAACAACGGCCGTGAATACGATATAGTGGTGCGCATAGATGAAGGGTTCCGCAAAAAAATATCGGATATAGGCGAATTATACATAGACACTCCGGCTTTTGGCAAAGTGAAACTTGGCGAGATCGGCGAAATAACTTCGATCAAAGGCCCCGGTTCGGTTAAACGAGAAAATATGCAGCGCCGTATTCAAATTAACGGCAGTATATCGGGCCGCGATTTATTTTCGATTACCGGCGATATCCGGAGCAAACTTTCGGGACTCAGCCTGCCGGATGGCTATTTTATTTCATTCGGTGGTAATTACGAAAAACAGGTAAGAATGATAAATGAAATAATATACGCTTTTATGCTCGCGCTGATAGGCGTTTTTGCCATATTATTCATGTCTTTCGGAAGCGCGGCGCAGTCGGCGCTGATAATAGCCACCATACCGCTCGCGCTTATGGGCGGCGTTTTCGCGCTGTTTATAACCGGCATGCCGCTTAACGTTTCTTCTTTTGTAGGGCTTATCGCTCATTTCGGGCTTTCAGTGCAAAAAGGCGTCATACTCGTTGAATATATCAATGATTTGAGGCGCAGCGGCCATAATCTGTTTTCGAGCGTCATTAGGGCCGGCAAAATAAGGCTCAGGCCGGTTATGATGACCACCCTTACGACCGTTTTTGCTGTAATTCCGATCGCCGCCGGTTTCGGCGCGGGAGCCGAAATGCAGCAGCCACTTGCCATAGTGCTTATAGGCGGCCTTATAACCTCGACTATTTTCACTTTGCTTCTTCTGCCTTTGTTTTATGGCTTTACCGAAAAAATGTCTAAAATTAATTTTAAGTAACTGAAATATTAACAAGACTGCGACGGGGAAAAAGAAAGGACTGATAGCCCTCTTTTTCCTTCGTACCCTCTTTATTTTCCCTGAATATAAAAAGGCTATTATCATAGCCTTTTTATTTCGGGCCGCATTTGCTGCCGACTTCATAAATTTTTGCCATTTTCGTTTCGAACATCGAGTTACGAATAAAAAAATTGGTTGTCTGGATTTTCTTTTGCTTTTTAAAAGGCATAACGCAGATTCAACCTTATATAATTCAGAGCCTTGCTTTCGTTGATCTTCTTAACAATCTCGTCTATCGTTGATCCGGCACATTTAATTTTTCGAAAAGATCGCCGTTTATATCTAAATTTTCTTTTTGCTCATTTTTAAATATATTGCTTAACTTTTCACTTTTTAAACTTGCAAAAAATTGAATATGGGTATATTTACTACTATGTTCATCATCACTTCCATTTTTTATTTCTGGAAATGTCTTTATAAAAACGACGGCGTCTCTATAACGAGTTTTTCTAATAAGTATGGAACTTCTGTTAACAGTAGATTGTATGTGCGCCGGATTTATTTTTAAGGCGTTTAAAAATTGTTTCTCCGCAGCAAAGACCATGCACCTCATAATGACTGAAAAAATAATTTTGATGAAAAACGGCGTTGAACTGAAACGTTTTAACAAGGCCCGGATTCCTTTATACATATACATTCCAATTTTATATTATCATTTTTTATAAAAAAGTTAACTAATTTTATAAAAATGTGGTATACTGAAATGCGGTGAGGTATTTAATATCAATTAGGAGTGTCTTGAATATGTCTGTCAAAAAATATTTTTCCCTATTTTTTTTCTGGTTAATTATAATCGTTCCGCTCTATTTGCCTACTATTGCGCATTGCTCTTCTTTAGACTTTGAAAGCTATTTCCTTGACAAACAATATTTAGCTCAGCCTGAAAGCATTTCTTATTTATGTAAAGCGTTTCTTACCGATAGCAAATCATA
>CAYQWL010000141.1:0-4804 GCA_964421195.1 uncultured bacterium
ATTTTCTTTTTTCAGTTAGTATAAGACCGACGAACCGGCGATTTTATTTATGAGCGGCGGCTCCGGTTATTTTTCTTCGGGAACCATTTCGATGTCTTTTACAGGGCATTCTTCGGCGCATAAGCCGCAGCCTTTGCAGTAATCGAGATCGACGTTGAATTTTTTCTTATCTTCCTGGAAAATAACGCCTTCAGGGCATATTCTTTCGCACATAGTGCAGCCGGTGCATTTATCGTGTTTGTAAACCGGCCTCATATTGCGCCAGTTACCTGTTTTATTATTTCTTGAAGAACCAGGTTTAAGAATTGCTCCGTGATTTAGACTCATTTTTGCCTCCTTTGACTAATTCATAAGCTTCTTTAGCGGCCATGACGTTCTTTTTAGCGACTTCGCCTTTAAATCTCGCATTGATGGCTTTTTCGATTCCTTCAAAAGGGATCTGGCCGGAAGCCGCCGCGAAAGCGCCCATGAGTATGGTATTGGCTATGGGACGACCGATTACACGCGTCGCGATTTCCCACGCGTCGAAAGTTATCACTTTGCATTTGGTGTCGAGGTTTAATTCTTCGGCCGTTTTTTTAGTGTTAATTATGACTACGCCGTCCGGTTTTAAGCCCTGAAGAACCGGAACGGTGGCAAGAAGAGTGGGATCCTGGACTATTACATAGTCGGGAGTGTAAATCTGCGAGTGAATGCGGATTTCTTTTTCGGCGATCCTTAAAAACGCTTTAACGGGAGCGCCCATACGTTCGGAGCCGAAAGCCGGAAATGCCTGAACCCATTTTCCGGAGTTAAATGCCGCAAAACCTAATAATTCGGCTGCGGTAACGGAACCCTGCCCGCCGCGGCCATGAATTCTGATTTCGATCATTGAAACAACACCTCTTTATTTTTAGTTGGACTGTTCGTTCGATTATAATGGCTTATATGGTTTATTCAGACTTAAATATTTATTTTTATCCCTTCGATGTTTTGATAAAAATTTACCGTCCGATATTTAAATGCAACGGACGGATTCTGTCAATAAATCTAAATTAAACGAATGTAACGAATGCAATATAAAGATTTTAAATAAAATGATTATAACATAATCTATTTTTTTTGTAAAGAAATAAAATTTATACTATTTTTACTTTTTTGAAATTATTATTTTTATTGATTTTAAAAACTTTTATACCCGTACATACTCGAATCCGAGTTTTTTAATTATTTTTATAATATTTTCACGCATTAGAGAGTTGAGGCCCTTATGATCGATGAGAAAAATTTTAGCTTCCGGCATTGTTTTTTCAGATATCTGACGAATCATGTTTTCGTTTAGAGAACCGCATCGGTATTTTGGGCATACATGGCCGATAGCGTAATTTGAATCGAGAGTATATTTATTGAAAGCGGCGCAGTAATGCGTGCCGCCTATAGCCGCAGTGTTTATCCAGGTTTCTTTTTCGGCGGCCCCGGCGGAAAAAATTATTAAATCGTTTATGGCCCCGGCGATTGTCATACCCGCGGAAATATCGTTCCATTCAGCGGCGGCCGAACCTATTTCTATAAATAAAGCTGGTTTTTCTAAAAAAGGGCCGTGATGAGTGGCTTCCATTGTTACGTTATACCCTGGAAGTTCGCGCCGTTTTAATTCAATAAGCGTTTTTTTTAATAAAAAAGCGGGAGCGGCGCATAAATTTGCGGCAATGCCTCCGGCGCCGGCCGTTTCAAAATTGCCCGGTGCGTGGGTTGAAAGGGTCGGATGGCCTGAAGCCGCTTCGTGGCGCGCCGCAAAAATAAAAATTTCGGCGTTTATTTCACGGTCGATATTTTCAGCATATATGGTGTCGCGGCCGATGGTATATATTTTAGCGTTTTTATTTTTATGCCGGTACACCGTCTGGCCTTCGAAAGAAAAATCGCCGTGCCGTTCGAATAAACCGCATTCTAAAAGCCGGTTTTTAATATTCATGCCGGCCGGGTCGATAATTGAGATAATTATCGCTATTTCATCCGGTTCTCCGGTTTTATATAATTTATTCATAAGTCATAATTATAACATAAAAATATAATAAAAAAAATATTTTATAATTTTTTATAATGATATAATTTTAATGTACGTTAATAATTCTAAATAATAATTCTTGATATAATTTTTTCTTTGTAATATAATAAAAAACAATTTTGTAATAAATTAATTTTTAAAGGGTCCGGTGATGTTTATGAGTGATAATCGGCGTCCCGATCCCGTAATGGCGGGTCTCGCATTTTTACTGCTTTTTTTAATATGTCTTTTTACTTATTTTATGGCTTTTGGCCGTCATAGTTATACGCACGAAGCGAAGCCGTTCGACGGCTTCACTTATACTAAAACTACCGAAAAAGATGGAGTAATGGAGCGTTCTACTTTTTCGGCCGGCGGTTCGGGGGCGGATGCTTTCGTAATATCGGAGCCTGCCGTTATTTATAAGCACATAAGTTCGCCTAAAGAAGGGTTTGTTTTTAATAACGTTGAAACGGTCGCGGTTGTTTTGCCTAAAAATAAATTTTCACCGGTTGCCGCCGTTCGTGATGCGCATTTTAGCTGGGACGATTCTCCGTATTACGAAGCGCATAAAGCGAAATTTTCTCCCATGGAGCGTTCGGGGTTCGATTCTTTCGTTGAGGAAAAATTGATGACAAAGCTTGACGATATTGATTTTAACCATGAAATACTTTCTCTTATGCGTCAGGCGCAAAATAATCCCGCCATTAAAAACGCGGCTGAAATGATTCAAAACGGCCGTTATGATGATGCGCTTAAAACGTTGCGTGAAATAGCTCGCGGTACTGATAATATTTGCGTTAAATCCGCGGCGCTTTCAAATATAGTTAATGTTTACAGGCTTACCGGCGACAGTGCTCAGGAAAAACGGGCATGGGGATCGCTCGCGGTTGTAAATACCCAGATATACATGAAAACTTTTCCCGATAAAGTGAACGCTCTTAAAAGTATATCTTCGGTAGCTTCGAGCGCGCTTAAAAAATTCGAAACCGATAAGCCGAATCTTGATTTTAAACTTCCCAATAAAGATTTTTAGAAATTTTCAGGTAAGGATGATAAGCATGTTTGATCGATTTAAAGGATTTTTTTATCAGTATTTCCGGCGTCGTTTTTTTTATTTCGAACCGGTTTTATCCGGCGCGAATGGAGCCCGTTCCGCCGTGTTTTTTCGCGCCCGGCGCGGCATGGCCATACCTTTAGCGCTTACCGCTGTTTTAATAACCGGCGTTCTGGCTTTTTTCTTCGTTAGTTATCAGAGTAATCAGGATGCGAAAACTTTTCATGTAGTTAATATCGAAAAGTCAAAACTTGTCGCCGAGGGCGCCGTTAGTGCGGCTATTTATCATTTGAGCAATCAGATGAACGATTTTAATAATGTCAATCCTTTTCAATTTATTAAGGATATAGTTAAAATATTTTCTAACGCCGACGCTTCATGGTTCGCCAGGCTTCGCCTGCCCGCGCTTATTGCCGGCGCCGGCACCACTTCAGGCAGTTACATTCCTGGCACGGAGCTCACTCTTACCGTTTCGCCCGATATGATACTGCCGAAAGATTGGTATAAACAAACTCTTGATATCTCTAAACTTCCGGGAACAGCTTCGCTTATTAAAAGAATGGGCGGCGATGTTAATAAGTCGAAAGTAAGCTGCGTTATAGAACTTCGTGAAATGAAACCTGTTATTTCTGATAAAGGCCATGTCCTCTGGGCGGGCGCTAAATTTGACGCTAAACTTCATGATTACATAAGTAAATTGGGCGATCAGCTTTTTGACTTTCTTGGATTGAATAAACTTGTTATAGATATTCCCGTCGGAAGCATGATCGCGAAAATAGTTTCTGATTCGGCGCCGCCGCCGGTCGATATTTTGCTTTCGTTTATAACCGATTCGCTTAAAAATTCTCTGAAGGTGGCCGATATTCACATAGATATAAGCGCCATGCTAAAAAAAGCTTTGATGTCCGTGGTAAATCAAATACATGTTCCAGATATCAAGCCTGTAACGGGAAATATAGTTATTGAAAAGACGGCCACGCTTTTTTTTAGATGCCGTTCCGAGTTCGTTCCGGCGGGAAGCAATATCGCTTTTAAAACCGATATAGAGGCTTCACGCGATATTAAAGTTATAGATATGGCCGCCGCTAATCCGCTGTATAGCTTTTACTGGCTTAACTCCGAAAAGAAAAAATATTCCGCCGACGAATGGGGTTTTAACCATAGCGGCATATTCAAACTAAATAATATAAGTCTCGACTATGGATATACCGGTCGATTTAATTTTCCCGACGACATAGTCAACTTTTTTAAAGGCACTTTTAATTCGCAGATAGTGCGTTTTCCGGGGCTCTGTTATATCGGCGGCCCTGAACAGCAGCAGATTCCAACCGGACTTAACGACCTGCTTTTGATTTATCCAAAATATTTGCCGGCGTTTAAGCTGATATTTGGGCCGGTTGGAACGGCCCGTACTTATATGCCGACTACTTTTATTCCTTCTTTTCCGGTTGACGTGTCGGTGCTTCCGTCTTTTATGCCTTCGCCTTCGATCGGTTTTTATGCGATCGCTAATTTAGTGGTGAGCGCTATAGATGGTATGCTTAAAAAACCAAAGGTAAGACTTTTTGGCGATTGGTGCCTTTTTCCGACCATGAAACTTCGTATTGATGGAAATGTGGCCAAACAGATTAGAAGTATGAAGGCCGTCATATTTACGGTGCCGGTGCCTTTTCCGCCCTGCACGCTTAAATTCGGCGCTTATTATTATAATACTGAAGTTT
>CAYQWL010000141.1:4847-10205 GCA_964421195.1 uncultured bacterium
CAATATAAAAAGAAGGCGAGTTTAGTTTATGCTAAAGGCGATGATTTTAATAACGATTCATCGCTTCGTGATGAAAATAATGTAATAAAAATTAATGGCGTAATTTACGTTGAAGGCGATCTTACTCTTAATTCAAGTAAAAGTTTTTACGGCGCGGGTCAGCTCGTGGTAAATGGTAATTTAACCGTTAAAGGCGATATATTGCACCTTCCCATGACGAAAGACCGCTTTGACGGATCTAAAGTAGTTCATGGCGAAGGCGGGCGCATGGTGCCTTTCGTTATAGTCTGTTTTAAAAAAATCACGATAGCGCCCGGTTCGCAGGCGCGCATAATGGCGCCGATTTATGCGAAAGAAGGAATAGAAACTAAAGGCGCCGCTTCACATATAATAGGTAATCTCGTCTGCGATAAATTCGATCCTAAAAAAATAAATTCAGATCTTACAATATGGTACACGCCTGAAATTACGACCTGCTCTTTTTTGAGCCTTATACCTCATGTGGGCCGTTTCGCGCCTGACCGTTATAGAGCGGTCCTCGCGGAGCAGTTCAGCACTTATAAGATAAACCGCTTTGAATAAGCGGGCATGGAAAGGCGATGAAGAAGATGAAGAAGATGGATAGAAAAATCGTTTTAACTGAAAAGAAAATGTTTAATATTTTTGTTCCGGCTATTCCGGTCAAAATTAATACGCCCGTTTTTCCGGGATATTTTTCCGCCCGCCGTGGATTTTCGTTTCTCGAAGTGATGATCGCTCTTGTGATACTCGCTATTACCATAATACCTTCCGTTAATTTATTTGGAACTACCGTTAAATATACGCTTAACATTCATGATATTCAGGTCGGAATGCGTCTCGCGCAGGACGCGCTCGATCATTATTCGGCCTGTTCTTTTCCTGAGCTGCGTTCGGTGCTGAATTCTAAGGCGGAATATAAGCTGATGCCGGGCGCCGGACAGACCGAGGTCGTAACTTCGCAGTTTGAAAGCGGCCATTATAGCGTTAATAACGAATATGATAAATTTAAAAGAAAAGTGACGCTGTCTAAACTTGATTCGAATGATGATATGCTTATAATAGAAGTTAATGTCTGGTGGTATAACGGCAATTTTTCGCCTCAAAAGGCCGATCAGCGTTATGTAACGCTTTCCACCGTAATGCATCGTGATTTCGTTCTTTAATTTAAAGTCATATAAAGAAGGTGGTCGAATAATGGGTAATTATTTTAATACTTCTGGTTTGCGCCGCGGGGCTTTTACACTTGTAGAAACGCTTCTTGCTTTTACTATCGTTATGATGGTGTTTAATATTTTTTATTTTTATATGCAGTCGCAAAACCGGCAGGTGACTACGCTCGTTCAAAAAAACGAGCTCGAAGAGCTTACTAATTTAGTAATGCAGTATTTATCTAACGATATAAAATCCGCAAAGCGCGGCACGGTTAAAATTACTCCCGTTTCGTTAACACTCGATAGATATATCGAAGAAAAAGCCGGCGCCAAAAAATCGGCCCAGCTTTCGTTAATGCGCGTGGAATATCTTTACGACGCCGCCGGGCGGAAATTAGTTAGAAAAGCGAGCGAGTACGATCCCGAATCTTACGACGCGGCGAGCGATACTTTTAAGCAGGCGCCGAAATTAAGTGAAATCAAAACATTCGATAAAATAAGCGCCTTCGTTCTGGAATCTATAATTATGCCGAAAATAGCGGGCGTGGCCGATATGAGCCGGCATATGCTCGGAGTGGACGTAAAAGTCAGCGCCGAAGCCGCCAATATATTAACTCATGTGTCGCAGAAATCGTTTAAAGAAGATAAAATTTATATTAGAGATGAAATAGCCTTTAAAAATCAGCCGTTCTGGAACGCCAATCCGAAATTTACTAAAGTCGGTCCGCTGTCTTTAAAATTCACGGACCCTCTTACTATAAATCTTTCTCAGACGGAACTTCTTTCATGGCTTGATTCGTTAAAAAAAGCGTCTAACGTAAAGCTTGTTTTTGAAGATATAAATAATCAAATAATGACCGGACTTTCTCAGGCCGCGCTCGCTAAGGTAAATCCGCTTTATTCGGGTTTCATGTCGCGCCTCGAAGGCGACGTTAAAAATAAGGCGAAGGATTTATTTGTGGATAAGGCCGCCCAGGAATATAAAGGCGCGAAAGATAAAATAGCGGCCGCGGTTCTTTTAAAAGATTATGTGCTTTCAAAAAATTCGGCGGCCTGTATGGATTTAAAAAATCGTATAATGACCGGTACGCTTAACGGCGATGAAATTAAATCGCTTATTAAAAATAATACTGTGCCGCTTTTGAAATATTCGATAGTAACGCTTAACGATATAAATGCTCTTGACGATGATACTTCCAGCGCCGAGGTGATATCCCGTGTTTCTAATTTGATATATAACGCTAAATCTGAGACTCCGCAGCTTATTTTTAAGTATGTGGAATCATTTTCACTGTCTTTCGCTAATGATATTAAAAATCAAATATGCGATTCTATTGACGTTAATTCTTATGTGCAAAAAAAAATCGGTGAAACCATAGATCCTGCCGTTGATGGAGTGTTGAACGTTCTGGGCGTGAAAGCTATAATTGATGAATTTGATTCAAACGGAGAAATCGGCGCCGCGGCAAAACTTGTTATAAAAGCGGGCGTTGATTCTTTAAAAAAATGGCTTAAAGATCAGGTGGGCCAGAAGCTTGGTGAATTCAGCGCGAAATTACTCGATACGATTAAAAATAAAGTGTCCGAATCTTCTTCAGGCGGTAAAAGCGTTGAAGAAATCGAACGCAGGCAGCGTGAAAAATCTATATCCGACGATATAGGCGGCGCGATCAATGATATGTTCAGTTCGGTCATAGTGGTTATTTCGAAGAACCTGCTTCTTGGTAATAAATATGATGAGGCCGGAAAATCGTTCGTGACTTCGAGCGCAAAAGATTATCTGTCAAGCGCTTTTAAAGATTTTGATTATAATATTTCATCGGTTTTAAAGGAAAACGAACGTCAGGCTATAACTAATGACGAGCAGATACGGCGCGTAGAACAGATAATGAGTGGAAAATAGTTTCGGATTATTTTTTAGAAAAATGGCAGCCGCAATAATTTTGACGGTATATTGAATATAGTTTACAGTATTCGACGCTTTTTTTAAAGCCGTCCTGCTTTTTGAAGTCGAATTCGGCTAATTTTATCGTATCGTTATATTTTTCGGAAAGTTTACGTCCGATCGCGGTTATTAGCTTAAAATTTTTATGCGGGCTGCTTGAAAGCGTGGTGGCCACATATTTATAACCGTTCGCCGCGGCGCGTTCGAATGCCGCGGCGATCCGCATTTCGAAACATTTAGCGCATCGCGCCCCGCCTTCCGGTTCTGATTCTAAGCCTGAAACAAAATTAAGAAAATTTGAATATTCATTTTTTTGAATAAATAAGTCAAATTTAAAGATACCAGCTATTTTTTTGACTTCGTCGAGCCTTTTTTCGTGCTCGGCGTCGTCGAAAATGTTTGGATTATAAAAAAAAGCGTCGTATTTTATTCCGGCGCCGCTGAAAACCGGGACGGGCGAAAGGGCGCACGGCGCGCAGCATATATGTAAAAGCAATTTATCGCGCGAGCCGTCTTCTATGTTTATGTTAAAATTGAAATATTCGATATTCATGATATTAGTGCCGTTTATTTTATTTGCTTTATTAAATAGCCGATTCATCGATACATATTTGCTTCAGGTTATACATTATTCCTTTTTCAAAGATAGAATAATAGAAAGAATTATCGGAGTAACCGGTTATTTCGTCTATCCAGAGAATATCGCCGCCGGCGCATGACGTCGCTTTGAATCTGACGCGGGCTTCATATCTGTCGCTGCGCGCCAGATCGCGTCTGTCGCTCGCGGTCATTTTTATATTGAATTGAAAATGTTTCGTGACCGTTAAATTATAAAAAGAAATATCTATAACGGCGTGTATGGAATTTTTTTCGTAAAGTTTTTTCATAATATCCGGCGTTAATATTTTTACTTCGCCGCTTGCGCCGGAAACGCCGGCAGCCGAATATGCCGAATTCGTTTCGTCCTGTGTAAGGACGGTTATGCCGTATTGCTTAAAATTCGTTCTAATTTCGTTTTCAATCGATTCGGCCGTTAGCCGCCTGTCGGATTCATCGAACTTTACTTCGGGTTCGAAAAAGATTGGCGTTTTCAGGATAATTTTAACTTCCCCGCTGTTTTTTTCGTTATCGGTCCGCGCCGATTGCCCGCCGCGAATTGCCGCGGCCGAAAGACTGCAGAATTTAACGACAGCGTCTGAGACTGGATGGTAGTTAAGAGCGGCACAGTCGATTTTTTCGTTTTGAAAAAAAGTGTGGAAATTGTAATCGGTTGAACTGCATGCGTAAACCGACGGCGTTTGATGGAACGGATAAAATTTTCCGGCTAAACCGATCGAAAATAAAACAGCTAAAACGGCGATTACTATTTGCGCCGTTTTTCTTTTTAAGATCCGAACGATTTTTATTATTTCTGTCATTTATTGGTTGTCGCTCCGCTGATATATTTCGGAAATTACTTCGCTTATGGCTTCGGCTTTTTCTTTTGGAATGCCGTTTTTAACCATGAGCGTTATAACCGCGAACCATGTGAGGTCTTTGCATTGGCCGCCTATAAATGGAACGGCGGTAAGATTTTTTAATTGTTCGATTTTATTTAATTCGTTTTTAAATTTTAATTTTTCACCTGAAAGTTTAATTGATTCATAAAATTTTGCCGCGGTTAAAGCACCGGAATAATCAGGGCCGGTTTTTAATAATTCTTCGAGCCGTTCATTGTTTTTCGTTTTTTCCCGGATGCTTTTATCGCCGGTATTTTCTTCCTGAGGGCTTTTGCCGTTCGCCGCCAGGCTGTAATTTACGACGGCCTTAATGCCGTTTTTTTTCGCGGCTATTTTTATAGCGTCTTTAATATCTTCGGTAATTTTTTCGAATTTTTTTTCGGTTTCTTCAGCGGATAGATAATAAGTTTCGAGAATTGAAAATTGTATTTTTTCATAGCCGTCGTAAAGAGATGAAATTTTTTTAGTTACGTTATCTATTTCTTCACGGCTTTTATTATCAAGCTGGTTTAAAGCTTCGGTTCTTTGAACGAGAAAGTTTTTATGTTCTTGAACGTTCGCGGTCTTCTGGATTAAAAGGTCGAATTTTTCGATAATCGGCTGTGCGTCAAGTACCGTTTGATTTTTAATCTTTTTAATCTTTTCTTTTAAAGCTTCGATTTCTTCTTTTATTATTTTTAATTCACCGGATTTTGCCGTGGTATTCTTTTTAAAAACTTCGCGCCGCTGGTTAACGATATCT
>CAYQWL010000142.1:0-10147 GCA_964421195.1 uncultured bacterium
GTCGAAAGTTGTCCGAAGCTGCCATCGGGAAATCGGCAATAAACTTCATCGCCGCCGTATGAAACCTTGCATTTAGCTATGAAATTATCTTTAACGGGGCTGTCGCCTTTCATAAAATTTTTAGGGTTTTGTTCATACCAGCGGAAGTATTTTCCAATTTTAGCGTCATTATCGCTTGAAGAGGATGATACGACATCGTTTAAAGCGGCGGTAGCCGGTGAAAAATCGATTTCTATTTCAGAAGTTGGAGTTGGCTGTAACGGCCGGTTGAATTTAAGCACTAAAAGATCGTATGCCTCGTAATCAGGAAGGTTTTCAGGATTGACCGATAAGAAAACATCAGTTAAAGTAAGGGCGCCGATATATTGAATAGAAATATCATCGTTCCATGTTTTATCGCGTTTAGTAGAATGCCGTCCGTCGGGTCCGAAGGATAAAACTATACCGGCGGCGGTATCGATAGCATAAGGCTTACCCCACGGGTCTCTCAGAGTATTAAGGTTTGCGATATATTTGCCTTTAAGTTGAGATAGTTTAGTGAGTCTGACTTTTTCGAGATTATTGAATTTATTGATAGCATCAACTATAGTCTGGCAGTCCTGCTTAGCTTTGGAACGTTTAGCGTCTTCGGTCATTGCGGAAAATTGCGGAAGCGCAACCGCGACCAGAATACCTATAATGGCAATAACTATCATAAGTTCGATAAGAGAAAACGCATTTTTTTTATTTTTAAATAAATGGTTAATCTTATTTTTCATAATTTTTAACAGCCCCTTAACGATTATCTCAAAGGTATATGAATTATAATTATACAAAAAGTTATATTTATATTTTTACTTGTCTGTATGTGTAACATTGTATCATAATTAAGTTAAATTTACAAATAATAAAAATTATTTAATAAAAATTTTTATTATTCTTTAAGTGTGATATTATATTTTTTTAACATACGATAAAGCGTAGAACGGTCGATTTTTAAAATTTCAGCCGCTCTAACTTTACGCCAGCCAGTTGATTTTAGAATATCTATAATATGCTGCCGCTCGATTTGTTCTAAAGAAGAATCTGAAAAATTTTTAATTTCATTTTTGGGATCGGTTTTATTATTGTCAGCGTTATCAGATTTATAATCGGTATCGGCAATATATCCGCATAAATCAAAGTGATTTGCATTGATTTCATTGCCTTTTGCAAGTATCATGGCGCGTTCGAGCATGTTAGAAAGTTCTCTTACATTACCTGGAAATGAGTAATTCATAAAAAAGTCTTTTATTTCTTCATTTATTACGGAGACGTTTTTTTTAAATTCACGATTGAATTCGTGGATAAAGTGTTCGGCAAGCGGAATGATATCTTCACGTCTTTCTCTTAAAGGCGGTATTTTTATTGGAAATACATTGAGTCTGTAGTATAAATCTTCACGAAACGCGCCTTCGCCGATCATTTTTTTTAAGTTCTGGTTAGTAGCTGCTATTATTCTAACATCCACTGTGAGTGATTTATTGCAGCCTATTTTTTCGAATTGCCTTTCCTGCAGAACTCTTAAAAGTTTTGATTGCAGGTTTAAATTCATGTCGCCTATTTCGTCAAGAAAAATAGTGCCGCTGTCGGCAAGTTCAAATTTACCGATTTTATCTGCGACTGCTCCTGTAAACGCTCCTTTTTTGTGACCGAATAGTTCTGATTCAAGGAGTGTATCGGGAATGGCGGCGCAGTTTATTTTAATAAACGATTTGCTGACCCGGTCGCTGTTAAAATGAATAAGTTTTGCGGCAAGTTCTTTTCCTGTTCCTGATTCTCCCGTTATTAAAACAGTGGTTTTAGAGTTGGCGACGCTCGCTATCATTTCAAGAACGGATTTGATCGCCGGGCTTTCACCGATAAAGTTAATTTCACCTTTAGCGGCTTTTAACTCCATATTTTCTTCGATCAGTTTAGCGTGTTCTACGGCTTTTTTTATTAATAACTTCAGCTCCGCCGGTTCAAATGGTTTTAATATATAATCGAATGCTCCTTCTTTCATAGCTTCGACCGCATTTTGAACGCTCGCGTATGCGGTCATCATTATTAATGGAATTTGAGAATCAATTTTTTTTAATTCGCTTAAAAAAGCTATGCCGTCCATTTGCGGCATTTTTAAATCCGATACTATTATATCAGGTTTGAGTTCCGATGTGCCGCCTGTAAAATAAGCTTCATTCAAGCTCGCAAGAGCCGCGTGAGGGTCGGTAAAATATTTTACTTCATGTCCGTCTTCTTCAAGACAGTATTTTAAAACCCTGCACATGTTTTCTTCGTCATCGATAATATAAATCACTGACATTTTTTAAACCTCTTTCAAAGGAAAATATATGACAACTTTTGTGCCAGAATTTTTGGTGGAAGTTATTTCAATACGGCCGCCGTGTTTTTCAATAATTTGTGAAGCGACGGCAAGTCCAAGACCTGTCCCCCTTTTTTTGGTAGTATAAAACGGTTGAATTATATTTTTTAAATGAATTTCCTCGATGCCGTGGCCGTTATCTGAAAAAGCAATTGCGATGAAGTTATTATCAGAACTAAAAATTTTTATTTCAATACGGCTCGTATCAATATTATCAAGGGCGTCAACTGCATTGAAGGCTATGTTAATAAGCGCGCGCGACATTTGATCGTAATCTAATTTTATATGTAGATCAGTTAAAAATTGAGAATTGAGCTCATCATATTTTTTGATAATTTTTATTTTTTTATTTTCACTATTGGCATACATTGAAGTTCTGGCGATTATGTCATCGATTAGAGCATCGATGCGGATGTCAGATATTTTTAACTCCTTATTTTTAGTAAAATCAAGCAGTTCTGAAACAAAAGAATTAAGCCTGTCTATCTCGGCATTTATAAATGCGGCCAGATCTTTGAGTTTTGGCTTTTCATCGAGGGCGTTTTCAAGCGTCGAAGCGGCTACTTTCATTATAGCTAAAGGATTTTTTACTTCATGCGCTACGTTAGCGGCAAGATGGCCGAGCGCGGCGAGTTTTTCTTTTTTGGCAAGTTCCGTTTGCGTGTTTTTAAGCTCTATAATAGTTTTTTCAAGCATATTATTCGAAGCAAGTAAGTTGTTATATATACGTGCATTACTGAATGCTACCTGAGCTTGATTTAATATTGTGGTAATAAGTTGTATATCATCATCGTTATATTCGTCTTTCATATATTTATAGCCAAGAAAATAAAATCCTAATATTATATTTTCATGATGCACTGGAAATATTAAAGATATTTTATACCTGTTTAAAAAATCGGAAAATTCAGATGAAATTTTATCGGTTGATAGATAATTAACGAATAATGGCTCGAATTTTGAAATATTTAGATTAACAGGATAAAGACGGCTGAAATAAGAAATCACGTCATCGATTTTATCTGGAAGCATAATGTTTTTATCGCCGTATAATACTTCGATAGCGGCTTTGGGAGCATTAAGATTATAAAACATGACTGCGTTCAGACGAAAAGTTTCGGCAAATGTTGTGGAAACTAAATGGATGATTTCTTGAAATTGAACTAAAGAAGATATTTTTCGAGAAAAATTATCGACGCTCTGCTTATAATTAAACGCTATTTTAAAAATATGAGAGTCTATAAAATTTCTGATATAATCTACTATAGGTCTGAATATTATAGCGAATAAAATAAAAAAAAGCGCCGTATAATAAATAGCGTAAATATTATCTATAATTTGAAAATAATTAAACAAATATACGGTAGCGGTTATATATGAAAATATAAATATAAACAAAAATATAGAATAAATGGTGGATTTTTTTAAAATATAAAAAATATTGGCTATGCGTACTTTTAAAAGCGCGCCCGCAATAAAAGCAACTATTATGAGCGGCGATAATAGGCGAAGAGTGGCTGCGGCGTTTACATTAGATAGATCGATAAATGAAATCAGGGCGTAATTAATTATAAATCCAGAGTATATAAGAGTGCGCTGCATTTTTTCAAAATATCGTTCCGCTGATTTACTAACTGCAGCGGCTTTAAACCATGCAGTTAAAAGCCATGCAAATGATAAAAATATATAAAAATAATAAACGGAGATTAAATCAAAATAATGATATGCGGTAAAAAATAAAAAAGCGATGCCGTAATAAAAAAAGAATCTGCGCCATGATATTTTACGCTCTTCAAAGCTGTTTATAAAATGAATATAAAGCGGCGGCAGAAGCCATGATGAAAAATCGTTTAAAAAAAGAATAGCTTCGCTTTGAATTATTTTTTGCCAGTAAAGCAAATTTATTAAATCACGGGTGAACGGCGAAAGTATTATTAGTATAAAAAGCCTGTTTATAACGAGGTTTGGCTCTCTTATAAATATATAAGAGCCGAATGAATAAGATATTATAAAAGCTATAAAAGGAATTATATTTTCGAATATAAACATAATTGAGTATAAAATTCAATTTAAGTGGTAAAAATAAAAATAATTAATTAAAATCAAACTTAAATGATAATTTATATTTAACGATAAAAGCGTAATTAATTTTCACGAGGGTCGAGTGCGTCCCGTAGAATATCGCCAAAAATATTAAATGATACTATTAATAAAAGAAGAAAAAATGAAGGAAATAATATCACCCAGGGCGCATTAAAATCATGAACTCCAGAGTAAATCATCTGTCCGATAGTAGGCACGGAGGCGTCGGGTCCCAATCCTAAAAATGTGAGCGAGGATTCGCTCATTATGGTAGAAGCGATTCCAGACGTGAAAGATACAATAATAGTAGATGAACAATTTGGCAGGATATGAAGGAATAAAATGCGTAAATCGCCGGCGCCGTAGGAACGTGCGGCTTCAATATACGGCATGTTGACTATTTGAGCGGCCGCGCTTCTGATCAGTCTTGCGATCGGCGCCCAGCCTACTAAAAATAATGATATAATTATAGTGGCATAGCCCTGGCCTATTGATATTGAAATGGCGATAGCGAGTAATAGCGAAGGAAAGGCGAGCGTCGAGTCTATAATGCGAGAAATAATATTATCGACGGCCCCGCCATAATAAGCGGCGGTTATTCCGGCGATAACGCCGATAATAAGAGCCACTCCGCGAGCGGCAAAACCTATATAAAGCGACACTCTGATACCTGCGATAGTACGAGAGAAAATATCCCGGCCGAGCCGGTCAGTTCCCGCCCAGTTGCTCGAATCTGGAGGAGCGAGCATTTTAGAGCGATTGCTCGCATCGACTTTATAGGGAATTATATGATCGGCTAATAGCGCGCATAAAAAAAAGGCTGTTATTATTGAAAGCCAGAAAATTCCTTCAGGCTTTGATGTTATTGTTTTTAACGCTGTCATAGTAATCACGCATTTTGCGGTTTAAGTTCTTCTAAAACGAGTTCGGCCGCTTTTGGCATAATGGTATCAAATGTTAATTTGTTATCGTCACAATCGATATTTATCGTGATTTCTTCTTTGAATTCGCCTATAAGAAGACGGTTGGCTATCTCGTTATCTATATTTTTTTGTATAACGCGTTTAAGCGGTCTCGCGCCGTAATGAATATCGTAGCCAAGGGTCGTTAAATAGTCGAGAGCTTTATCGGTTACATTAAGATTGATTTTTTTATTTGAAAGTCGTTTTTGAAGTTCTCCGATTAAATTAAGACATATTTTACGGACGTGCTCAGGTTGAAGCGGCTGAAAAACAATAGTATCGTCGATACGATTTAAAAATTCAGGTCTGAATAATTTTGGAAGTTCAACCATAATTTTATTTTTTAATTTTTCATATTCGATCTTTTTTTCTGTTTCGACAAAGCCGATTTTAGCTATATCGGTAAATTCTTTAGCGCCGATATTAGATGTCATTATAATTATGGTGTTTTTGAAATCAACTATACGGCCATGAGAATCGGTAAGACGGCCATCTTCGAGAACCTGTAATAAGATATTAAAAATATCAGGATGTGCTTTTTCTATTTCGTCAAAAAGTACGACTGAATAAGGTCGGCGCCTGATACGTTCGGTGAGCTGGCCGGCTTCGTCATAACCGACATAACCGGGAGGCGCTCCAACTAATCGTAAAACGGCATGACGTTCTTGAAATTCAGACATATCGACGCGGATAATTGCCGATTCATTTCCATATATAAATTCAGCGAGCGCTTTCGCTAATTCAGTTTTGCCGACGCCGGTCAGGCCGAGAAAAATAAATGAACCGTACGGACGGTTGGGATCGGAAAGTCCCGTACGAGCGCGTCTTATGGCCTGTGAAATCGAATGGATAGCTTCCGGCTGGCCTATAACACGGCGCTGGAGATATTCTTCGAGCTTGATCAGACGCGTGGTTTCCTGTTCGGTAAGCGTGCCGATCGGTATGCCTGACCAGCGTGCGACCACGGCGGCTACATTTTCAGCGCTCACCACTGCCGATTCAGAGATTTGCGCTTTTCGAGCATCCCATGAAGCTTTAATCGATTTTAATTTAGCCTGTAATTCTAAATCACGGCAGTGCATTTTAGCGGCTCTTTCATAGTCCTGACGTGTAATGGCCTGTTCTTCTTCGAGTCTGACGTTAGCAAGTTCATTTTCAATTTCGTGTATATCTGGCGGCGTTACTAAATTTTGCAGCCGTACATAAGCGCCGGCTTCATCGATGAGGTCTATTGCTTTATCTGGAAGAAAGCGGCCCGATATATAACGCGCCGATAAACGCGCCGCGCTTTCAATGGCATCGTCCGATATTTTAACGCGGTGAAACATTTCATAACGATCTCTGAGCCCCTGTAAAATTTGAATAGTTTCTTCGATAGATGGTTCTGAAACAAGGATAGTCTGGAATCTGCGTTCTAAGGCGGTATCTTTTTCTATGTGTTTACGGTATTCATCTAATGTGGTCGCTCCTATTACCTGTAATTCACCGCGGGCTAAAACGGGTTTTAAAATATTTGCGGCATCCATTGAACCTTCTGAAGAGCCGGTACCGACTATGGTGTGTATCTCGTCAATAAATAAAATTATGTTGGATGATTCGCGTATTTCGTCAATAATAGTTTTGAGTCGTTCTTCAAATTCACCTCTGAATTTTGCACCGGCAATTATTGAAGAAAAATTTAATAATAGTACTCTTTTATCTATGAGAGTTTCAGGCACCTGGCCGCCGATTATTTTAATTGCAAGGCCTTCGACTATGGCGGTTTTTCCAACACCCGGATCGCCTATCAAGCAGGGGTTGTTTTTAGTACGCCGGGATAAGATATGTATGACACGGGAAATTTCTTCTTCACGTCCAATGACCGGGTCAAGTTTTTTTTGAGCGGCTTTTTGAGTTAAATCGACGCCGTATATGTCACACATTGGGGTTTTAGATACCGACAGATGATCTCGGTTGGTAATAGTTGATGCCCGGTGTGAAAGTAAAATAGGTCTGATTTTTTTCTGGACCTGAACGACGTTTACTTTTAATTTTGAAAAAATTCGGGCCGCAATGCCTTCTTCACATTTTAAAAGGCCGAGAAGAATATGTTCGGGGCTTATGAATCGCTGGCCGAGCGCCTGAGCTTCTTCGACGGCGAGCCTTATAACGAGCTTGGCAAGAGGAGTTAGATCGAGCGAAGAATTATATTGTTGTGAACGTTCTTCGACTATATGATTAACTTCTTCAATAACCGTTTTATAATCGACCTGAAACATTTTTAATATTTTTGCGGCTATAAAATTTTCGTTTTTAACTATAGCTAAAAGCAAATGCTCCGTTCCAATATAACCGTGCTTTAAATTACGCGCTTCATCTTCGGAGCTGTTTAATAATTTTTTTGTTTCTTCCGTAAAAAAATCGTACATAATAAAACTTATCACCTTTTTCGTTTTTTAACATGCCGCTTTCCGCTTGTTTATATGATAAACCATTATAAAATAATTTCATTAAAACTTCAAGTTATTTTTATATTTATTTATATATAAAAAAATAAAAATAATAATTTTATTGACAATCAGGGCATGATGAATTTATAATATTATATGTTATGCAAAAAATTTCTATATATAACTATTCCCTTAAAATAGGCGTTTTATTGGTTATAATAGCTTTTATAACGGGATTTTTCGGTAATAAGTATCAGACGATAGCTTTCGCTCTGGCATATTATCAATACCTTTATGTTCTGGTCATTATTTTTGCCGGCGTGCAATATGGCATGGTCGGCGGTTTTTTTACTTCTACGCTTATTTGCATACTTCATGTCATAGGACTTAATGTTAATCCATCTTATTACACGAACAATTCAGCGCCTGCGCATTATAATTTTCAATTAGTTTTTTTTACGCTGACGGGGATTATAGCCGGCTGGAGCTATGAAACTCTCGGCAGGCAATGTAACGTTCTGGAAAAAAATCTGGCGGAAGCCAATAAAAAACTTCAACAGTCCGCCCAGTCAGGCGTTGCGGCTGCGTCCCATAACGGCGCCGCGCATCAAAACATGCAGCCGGTTCAACAGGTTGATACTTCGATAAAATATTATAATTTTTTATTAAAATTCAGCCGTAACATGGCGGTAACAAAATCTATCGAAGATGTTTATGAAGTATTTTTAAAATCGATCGCGATAGATTATGCTATGAAAGAAACTGCGATATTTATCGTACGGGAAAAAGGGCGCGCACTCGGCGGATTATTGAAAAAAAATCTGGCGCATATAGAAAAGATAGAAGAAACTTATATAAATTTCGGCGAGGGTATAATAGGAAAATCCGCCGTCAGTCATCAATTAATAATACTTAACGACGTTTCTGAAAAAACCGGCGATTGGCAGTTAGCGATACCGTTTATCACTCATTCATCGCTTCACGCGGTGATTGGAGTAGCTAAATGCCGTACTATAGGGCTTATTACTACTGAAGATACGCAGTACATATCTAAATTAGCCGAAATAGCCTCTGCCGCTATTGAAAGTTATGTTCCGAAGGAAAAGCCTTAACGGCTTTTATATTCGTTTTTATTGAGCGCCGAACACTAATATTTATTTTTTGAATATAAAATTTTATTGTATGTCATTGTAATTATACAATTGCATGGCAATTATGCGCAAAATAGCATTTTATATTCGGGGTTGGACGTTAAAACACGTCGAAGTTTTTCTATGGCAGCGGTTTCGAGCTGCCTTACTCTTTCACGCGATATTTGAAGTATTTCAGCTACCTGTTGATGCGTTTTATATATGTTATCGCATAATCCGAAGCGGAGAATAATAGTTTCCTGCTCACGGGGAGTAAGATTATTCGATAATAATTCATGTATTTGTTCCGTGGCTATAAATGAAACGGCTACGTCTTCAGGTTCTAAATTATCGCGTTCAGTTATAAAAACGTTAAAATAGTTTTTATCGATGAGTTTTTCGATCGAACAGCTATCGTCAAAATACCGCATAAGGTCTTCGACGCTGTCTTCTTTTATTTTAACAACGGCCGCTACTTTTTCTTTATCGAGCTCGCCGTTTTTATTTATTTCTTCATTGACGGCTTTTTTTAGTCTGTTAATGGTTTTTGAGACATTGACCGGAATTCTTATTATCCGCCCTTTGTTTTCGATCGCTCTGATTATTTCCTGTTTTATCCAGAACGTAGCAAAGGTGGAAAATTTAAATCCTAAAGACGTGTCAAATTTTTTTATGCTTTTTATAAGCCCGATATTTCCTTCCTGAACTAAATCTAAGAACATCAGCTTATTATGAGCGTATCGTTTGGCAATTGAAACTACTAATTTTAAATTTGATTCGATGATTTTTCTGAAAGCTTTTATTTCGCCTCTCTGGGCTTTTGTGAAAAGGTCCGTCATTTCTTCGTCGGAAATTGGTTCGGTCTGTCTTATATCTGTAAAGTAATTTTCTACGAGCGAATCGTAGCAGCCCGCTCTGTCGTTATGAGACATGCTGGATCACATCCTTCGTTAATGCTATGTTTAATATAACTTTTAATACTGCTAAAACAATTTAATAATGTTTTAATGCTTTAATGCTTTTAATAATGCTACATTTAATACTATCATAATTAATTTTTTTGCGTGATATGATATAAAATTAAAAATCGAGTCCTGAATAAAACACAGTATCGTTTTTTTTATATTTTGTCTTTTCTCCGTTTGTTAATCGGCAGATTCT
>CAYQWL010000143.1:0-6360 GCA_964421195.1 uncultured bacterium
GGTATTCTGCTTCCGCCTATCATGGCTACTTCCGATATGGTATGGTGCGGCGCGCGGAACGATCTGCGCTCGATTAATTTATCGCTTTTTAAAAGACCGGATATTGAATATATTTTAGATACTTCCAGGCTTTCGTTAAAATTCATAGGCGGCAGAATTCCTGGCAGGCAGGTTGAAAGCATTGTTTTGCCGCTGCCAGGCACGCCTCTCATTAAAAATGCGTGACCGCCGGCTGCGGCTATTTCTAAAGCCCGTTTAGCGTATGATTGCCCGATAACGTCTTTTAAGTCGGGAATGTTGTTTAATTCACGAATATTGCCGGTATTGCCGTCTGATAGACTGTCGGCGTTGAAAATATATTCGTTTTTACTGATGTATTTTGCGGTTTCATTCAGATCATTAAATACTAAATATTGAAGGCCTTCTATTATTTTTATTTCATTTATATTTGCCGCCGGCGCGATTAGTTTTAATCCCTGATTTCGGGCCATGACGGCTATCGGTAATATTCCTCTGAGCGGAAGAAGTTTTCCGCTCAGGGCTAATTCGCCGATTATAATATACTTATTTAAATCGACCGCCTCTTCAAGCTGTCCTGAAATGCTTAAAATACCGAGAGCGATTGCAAGATCAAAAAATGCATGTTCTTTTTTTATGTGTGCCGGCGCAAGGTTTATCGTGATGCGTTTTAACGGAAAATCGAATCCGGAGTTATAAATTGCGCTTCTTACGCGGTCTTTAGATTCATTTGTAGCGGCGTCGGGAAGCCCGACTATTGTAATTGAGGGAAGTCCGTTTGAAGAATGAAGTTCGATTTCAATGCCTCGGCCTTCAATACCTAATACTATGGCTGATTTTAAACTTTTATACATACGGCCGCCTCGATTATTGTATTAATTTTTGATTATATTGACTGTAATAGCGATAATTGAATTTTTATTTTTAGTTAAAGCAATTATCGTACCGTAAAATATAAAATTAAAAATAATAAAAAAATAACGGCTGTTAAATAGATTTCGATTATTAATTGATTTATTAGAATTTATTATTTGTTTCAGTTTGAGATAATGGTATTGAATTGATAATATCAGGCAGTATGACTTATCGAACTTAATTTATGTTTAAAATTACTAAATAATCTTAATTTTTAAAATGAGAAAAAAATTATTTTATTATTCGGGCTGGAAAAATGATACAGAAGTTTTTTATGTACGATTAAAAAGAAAATTATCGGGTAAATTTGACACGTATAAATTTGCTGTTAGTCTGAGATTATTACTTATTTTAGAAAGTTACCGGACAGGTTAATATGTTTTGATATTAAAAAAATATTAAAAATGATGTTGACAATAAGCTTTTATTAATGTATTATCAAATAATAATTAATTTTATTATAATGTTATTTTTGTCGATTTAGTTTTTTGCTTTACTGAATTAATTTTCAACGCAATACGCGGTCATACGGGAGGTTTATCATTTTTAATTTTTACGCCCATTCTGAAAATGATAAAGGTGAAAAACATCTTCTGGTCAGCCATCTTTCACGGACCGCCGAACTCGCGAGGTCATTCGCCTGCCGCGCCGAATATGCGCCGTTATTCGAGTTTGCAGGCTTTCTGCACGATCTCGGCAAATATCAGCTCGAATTTCAGAATTATCTTTTAAATGGCGGCCGCCGTGGGAGCGTTCCACATGCCTCCTATGGCGCGGGTTACGCGCGCTTGAAAAAATTGATCGAGGCGTCATTCGCTATCGATGGGCATCATAAAGGGCTGCCGGATAATGCCAATTGGAAGGTTGATACAGATCAATATAAAAATAATGATGTTGAAAACTTTGAAAATGTTCTGAAAAATTTTTTGAATGATACTTGTTATGATCAAAATAGGCTGTCAAACTTAAAATCGCCTGATTTTAAAGAGCAAAAATCGCAGCGCGAACTCTTCGTCAGATACCTTTTCAGTGCATTGACCGACGGCGACTGGCTTTCTACTGAAGAACATTTCGAACTCGATACCGCCAAAAGCCGAGCTAAAATAGAATTGCCGGTCGATGAAATGCTTGAAAAACTCGAGAAAGAATATTTAAAAAAGTCGAAAGCAGGGAATTTGAATGAGTTAAGAAATAAAGCGCGAGCTGAAGTTATAAAAAAAGCCCCGATGCCGCCGGGTTTTTATTCGCTCGCTCTTCCGACCGGCCTTGGCAAAACGCTTACATCGATGGCATGGGCGTTAACCCACGCAAAAGCTAATGGGTTAAAGCGAATTATTGTTGTTTTGCCATACGTTAATATTATCGATCAGACGGCGAAGATATTCAAAGAAATATTCGGCGAAGAATATATACTTGAACATCACTCCGGATATAATGAAGATGGACGGGTCTGCCTAAATAAAGATGAATTTATCGACATTGAAAGAAAAAAGAAAGAACTTGCCTGCGAAAACTGGGATTTTCCTATCATTGTAACTACGACCGTCCAATTCTTCGAATCGCTTTTCAGCAACAGGCCTTCAAAATGCCGCAAAATCCACAGCATTGCCGAAGCGGTTGTTGTTTTCGATGAAGTCCAGACTCTGCCGAAACAAATTATCCTTCCGACACTTCAAATGTTAAAAGACATGAATGCCGTAATGAAAACTTCTTTTCTTTTTTGTACCGCCACGCAGCCGGCATTCGAAAAAAGGTATAACTTCGACGGTATTGAAAATATCGAACCGTTGATAAACGATCCAGCGGAACTATATGAAAAAACAATACGCGTCAGGTATTCTTTTGTCAACGATCTTAATCAGGTAGATATGAATACCTTATTCGGCGAAGTTTCCGCTTGTGATAATTCGGTCCTCGTAGTCTTTAATACTAAAAAATCCACTCGTGATTTTTTTGATATATCGAGAAATTCGGACAAATGGGAAAAAAAATACCATCTTTCCACTGCGATGTGTCCGCACCACAGAAAAGAAATAATCAAATCTATTTCAAACGATCTCAATAAAGGGGTGAAAATCCTCGTTTCGTCAACGCAGCTCATAGAAGCAGGCGTTGATTTCGATTTTCCGGCGGTATTCAGGGCGAAAGCGCCGCTCGAATCCATAATTCAGGTGGCAGGCCGATGCAATCGCGAAGGGAAACTCGGCGTTTCAGGCGGTAATGTATTTATATTCGATCTTGCGGACGGTCGAATGCCTGATAAAACATATTCAGCCTGTGCCGGCCATGCGGTGGAAATGCTGAAAATCGGAACTGAAAAATTGTATTGCCACAACATATTTAACGATTATTACAGGCAAATATTAAATTTATATGTCGATCCGGATAAGAACAAGATTGTAGAGGCGAGAAGCGCTTTTAATTTTGAAACGGTCAATGACGCGTACAGATTAATTGATAATGCCACTTATGGAATTTATGCTTATACTTATAATTCGGAAAGCGCAAAGCTATTGGATTCATTAAAGTTTAAGAAGTTTTTATCGAGGGATGATTACCGAAAAATGCAGACGTTTATGGTTCAGGTATATCGGAATTTCATTAATGATAATCAACAATTTTGTTCGAACGATCCGCACGGTATCCTTGTCTGGTATGGTAATTACGATAGGGAATGCGGGTTATCAGCGACAAATAAAAATGATGATATTTTAATAGTTTGATCAGGGGGTGTATATGGCGGACAATCAATTAAAGCCTGACGAAAGAAGGGTAAGAGTCAAAGTCAGCGGAGATTATGCGTGCTTTACAAGACCGGACCTGAAAGTTGAGAGGCTTTCATATCCATGTATGACGCCGTCGGCGGCGCGCGGGATACTCGATTCAATCCTATGGAAGCCTGAATTTCAATGGTATGTCAGGAAGATCGAGATATTAAAACCGATCAGATTCGTTACGGTGAAACGAAATGAGATCAATTCAAAGCAATCTGCAACCCCTTTAATTATCGAAGAAAAAAGGGCGCAAAGAAACAGCGTGATTTTAAGAGACGTTGCGTACATTATAGAAGCTTCGATCTTTCAAAAACAACCATCCGACAGGAACAATCCTGAAAAATACATCGGAACTTTACCTGGCAGACATGGAATATTTCCACGTCGCGTAAAAAAAGGGCAGTGCTGGCGCAGGCCGTATCTTGGAACGCGCGAATTTTCAGCCGAATTCATGGAATGCGATGGAAGCGAAAAACCAATCAATGAAACGGTTCCGGTGGGAAGTATGTTGTTTGACATATTTTATGACGAAAAAGGCAAAGCCGAGCCGGTGTTTTTTTATGACGTCGTTATACGAAACGGCGTCCTTGATTGCGAAGTGCCTGAAAATTTTAAGATGCTGGAATCCAGTCATTTAAGACGACCTTTAGACGATGAAATTTCTTCCGCGATTTATAACTTCAATCGCAACGAAGAAAAGGAGGTGATTGAATGATTAAGGAACTGAGCGAGCTCGGTGAAAAATTACGCGGCCAGAGGGCAAGTTCAGAATTGATACATAATGCTATAAAAGACGAGCTGATCTCGATTGAAATCGTTATTTTAGAAGACGGCGCCTTTTGTAAATTTGAAACTTTCGATAAAAAGAATACTAAAGCCGAGGCTATAACGGCAAAAAAAGGCAAGGCAAGATTATTACTGGACAAAGCCGAAGAAGTTTTGAAATATGGCGGAGATGCCTCGTCAAAAAAACACTCGCTGTTCATTTCGAAATTGAACGATTACAGAACTTTGCCTGAAATTCAGCCCGTAATAAAATTTTATGAAGAAAATAAAGCCAATGGGATAGAAAAAGCTTTGAATGATTTTGAAAAGTCGATTCCAGACGAAAAAAATAGAATTGGCAACATCGGGTTCAGAATTCAGGGGGAAGATGTCAGGATCCACGAAAAAAAAGTAGTGCTCGATGCAATATGCAAGAAATATGATGAGTCTCAAAAAGCAAAGCCGAGAAAAAAGTGCTCTATATGCGGCAAAACTGATTATCCTGTGGTAGATGAGCCTCATGGAATGATTAAAAAAGTACCTGACGGGCAAATGGCTGGATGTGCTCTTGTTTCATATAATGCTCCTGCATTTGAATCATATGAGCTGGAAGGAAACACCAATTCTGCGATATGTAGCAACTGCGCGAAAACTTATGTAGAAGGATTAAACTGGCTCTTGTCTTCGGGGCATGAAGTAATGATTCAAACAAAAAAAGGCAAAGAAAAAAAAGAATTCCGTTATACAAATCGCAAAAATTTCGGTTCGGATACGGCGATGATTTTCTGGACTAAAAATAACGAAAATGTAGATGAAATAGATTTTTTAGAAGCGCCAAATCCGGAAGACGTTGCCAGATTGATCGAATCGGTTGCATCTGGAAATGAAAAAAGCGGCAAATATATCGAGACTGATAAATTTTATTCATGTTCTTTATCCGGAGCCGCAGCCAGAATAGCCGTTCGGGATTGGTTCGAAACAAGTCTTCTGGATTTCCGAAAATCGATAGCGTCCTGGTTTAAAGATATAGCGATAGCGAACTATGATAAAGAACTGGGAATTAAGACCGCTTATTCAAGATTATATGATATGGCAAGATGTTGCTTGCGCAGAAATAGCGATGGCAGTTATGATACTGACGATTCGTCAATGCCGAGAGTCGCTACTTATTTATGGAATGCGGCTTTAAAAAATTCGAGGCCGCCGATATGGATACTTGCCAGAGTAATTCAGCGTGTTTGTAAAGACGATATTACTCCTGAACGAGCCGCGCTGATCAAATTAATACTAAACAGAAATAATAAAGGAGGGGGTTTTGTGATCACCGAAAAAATCCAACGTGAAAATTTACCTGTAGCCTATGTTTGCGGACAGATTTTCGCGAAACTCGAAAGCATTCAATATCATTCTCTTGGCGATAGAAATGCAGGCATTCGCGAGCGGTATTTCACTTATGTTATGACTCTGCCGGCTGCGGCGTTTGGCAGGCTTTTTGATCTGAACTCAAAACATTACAAGAAACTAAAAAGCGAAAAGCCCGGTCTTGCGATCAATCTTGATAAAGAATTGCAGGAACTTGTAAAAGCAATAGACATCAATAAATTACCCGCCACTTTTACTCTCGAGGAAAAGGGGCAGTTTGCTATCGGTTACTATCATCAGCGCCAGGAACAGTTCGCCGGCAATAAAAATAAATCGGAAAATACGGTTGAGGAGGAGTAAGAATGAGCGAGGCTATAAATAACAGGTATGATTTCGTATTTTGTTTCGATGTGAAAGATGGTAATCCCAACGGAGATCCTGATCAGACCAATCTTCCGCGGGCCGATGCCGAAGATCAGCATGGTCTCGTAACCGACGTCTGCATAAAGAGAAAAGTCAGAAATTA
>CAYQWL010000143.1:6460-10099 GCA_964421195.1 uncultured bacterium
CATTCTATAACTCGTTGTTCCGTTACTACTGAAGAAGATGCAAAAAAACAGGAAAGCCGCGAACACGCTTCGACATTTGGCCGTAAATCCACAGTTCCTTATGGTTTATACAGGATGCACGGTTTTATTTCCGCGATGGACGCACAGAGAACGAAATTTTCTGAGGAAGATTTAAAACTCTTATGGAAGGCGCTCATAAACGCGTTTGAGCACGACCGTGCAGCCGCGCGCGGCCTGATGGCTCCTGTGAAGCTCGTTGTCTTCAAACATGCGAGTCATCTTGGCAATGATCTGTCTTCGAGGCTTTTCGAACGCGTTAAAATATCTAAAAAAGTCGAATTGCCGAGAGCTAAAGATGATTACTCGATAGAGGTTGATAAAAGCAACCTTCCCGGAGGTATCGAAATTAAAATGTGGCCTGAAGATAACTTGTATTAGGAGGCCCCATGACCGAAACGCATCTTGCGGTATTTAAAGGCCGCAAAATCAGAAAAACATTGCATAACAACGAATGGTGGTTCGCGATAGTCGATGTAGTAGCCGCGCTCACTGATTCAGTTGATCCTGCCGGTTATATTAAGGATATGCGTCGCCGCGACGAAGAACTTTCGAAAGGGTGGGGGCAAATTGCCACCCCCCTTTCTATCGAAACTGAAGGCGGTGTCCAAAAGGTTAATTGCGCCAATACCGAAGGCATCTTCCGCATCATCCAATCCATTCCATCTCTAAAAGCGGAGCCTTTCAAGCGCTGGCTGGCGAAGGTCGGCTATGAGCGGGTAAAAGAAATCGAAGATCCTGAAATTGCCACTGAGAGAGTTAAAGAAATATACCGCGCGAAGGGGTATTCGGAGAGCTGGATCGAAAAGAGAATGCGCGGGATCGCCGTCAGAGCTGAGCTGACGGATGAATGGAAAAAGCGCGGCGTGAAGGAAGATGCGGAGTATTCGATCCTGACTGCTGAAATATCCAAAGCTACCTTCGGCCTTACGCCTTCGGAATATAAAAAACTGAAAAAACTCGAAAGAGAAAATCTGCGCGATCACATGACCGATCTGGAACTGATTTTTTCGATGCTCGGCGAAGCGGCCACAACGGAAATCGCCAGAAATAAGGACGCCAGAGGCTTCGACGAAAACAAGACGGCTGCGAAAAAAGGCGGCAGAATAGCCGGAAACGCGAGGAAGAAACTAGAAAAGGAATCGGGGAGAAAGGTAATTTCGAAAGAAAACTATCTTGATGCCCCGGAAAAAATCAAGAGGATAAAAGGAAAATGACGGCTAAGTTTCAATCATACCGTTAATAATATGAGCGTTGAAAATACTGAAGAATACTTGATGATATCGGGCATACAGCATTTCGAGTTTTGCGAGCGGCAGTGGGCGTTGATCCATATCGAACAACAGTGGAAGGAAAACCGTCTCACTTTCGAGGGCGGTCTCATACACGAGCGCGCGGACGATCCTTTTATCGTCGAATCATCCGGCGACAGGTTCGTCTCGCGCTCTATGCCGATCGTTTCAAATTGTTTGAGAGTGTACGGTGTCGCGGACGTTGTCGAATTCATCAGGTGCGACAATGGAGGCGCTGTAATTGCCGGGCGTGATGGCCTGTGGAAGCCGTATCCCGTCGAATACAAGCATGGCAAGGCAAAGAACGACGATTGCGATGTCGTTCAACTTTGCGTTCAGGCGATCTGTCTTGAAGAGATGCTGGGTGTGGCCGTGAATGAAGGCGCAATGTATTATCATAAGACGCGGCGGCGGCTTAAAGTCGAATTTGACGGCGCGGTCAGGGCGAAGACGATCGAAACTGCCGAAAAAATGCACGCTATGTTCGCGGCCGGGGTTACGCCGAAAGCAGTATATATGAAAAGATGTGAAAACTGTTCGATGATCGATCTTTGCTGTCCTAAAACAGATTGCAGGTCGGGAATGGTTGATAGATATATAAAAAGTTATGTCGAAGATGGGATGTGATCGTTATCCGCAAGCTGTTGAATGTGCTATACGTGATGACGCCGGGATCGTATCTATCGCGCGATGGTGAAAACGTCGTAATTCTGGTCGATCAGGCGGAAAAATTTCGCATGCCAATTCATAATATAGAAGGCATAGTATGCTTTAATTATATGGGGGCGAGTCCGGCGTTGTTGGCTTTATGCTGTGAGCGCGGGGTCAAGGTTTCGTTTTTGACGGAGACCGGCCGGTTCATGGCGAGGGTTACCGGCGGCGTATCGGGCAATGTTGCGCTAAGAAGGCGCCAATATAGAATGGCGGATAGCGTTGAATTTTCGACAGGCATAGCGAAAAATTTTATTGTCGGCAAGATATACAACGGCAGAAGCGTATTGATGCGATTTTTGCGCGATCACGGCGACTGCGAAAGATCCTGCGACGTCAAGCGAGCGGCGAAGATGATGGCCCATCATGGCCTTGCGATCGGATCGTGTCGTGACGACGGCGCCATAAGGGGCGTCGAGGGCGAGTCGGCCCGTGAATATTACGGCGTTTTCGACCATCTGATAACCGAACAGAAAGAAAATTTCAAATTCAAGGGAAGGAGCCGAAGACCTCCGCTCGATCGTATGAATGCGCTTCTATCTTTTTTATATGCGGTCCTTGCGCATGATTGCGAGGCCGCTCTCGAGTCAGTCGGGCTCGACCCGCAGGTGGGATTTTTGCATAGAGACCGTCCCGGAAGGCCTGGCCTGGCGCTCGATCTCATGGAAGAATTAAGGCCGTATCTCGTTGATAGAACTGCGCTTACGCTGGTAAATAACAGGCAGGTCGATCAAAAAGGCTTTAAGATAAAAGAAACCGGCGGAGTGATAATGGACGATGAAACGAGAAAAACAGTTATAACGGCATGGCAAAAGCGTAAGCAGGATGAAATTACGCATCCGTTTTTAAACGAGAAGATCAAGCTGGGTCTAATACCTTTTGTGCAGGCGCTTTTACTTGCAAGATATTTACGCGGCGATCTCGACGCGTATCCGCCGTTTCTGGTAAGGTGAACGAATATGATGGTATTAATAACTTATGACGTTAATACGGAAACGCCTGAAGGCCGAAAAAGGCTGAGGCATGTAGCGAAGCAGTGCGTCAACTTCGGGCAGAGGGTTCAGAATTCGGTATTCGAATGCCTTCTCGATCCGGCGCAGCTTGCCGATGTCCGTTCGAGACTTGAAAAAATAATCGATTTAGAAAAGGACAGTTTGAGATTTTATTATCTTGGCAACAATTGGAAATCGAGAGTGGAGCATGTCGGCGCGAAAGCGTCGTATGATCCGGAGGGAGTGATATTAATTTAGCGCGAACCGTAAGCGATGATAAAAATGCTGTAACGTTCGCGCAACAAGGTTGACGGGATATCTGAAATAAAAGTTTGATTTAAGAGCGATTGGACCTGGCTAAAAAATCAGGTTCGCGGTTAAGCTTCTCAAAATCACTTGTTTTATTTTGTTTTACTTGTTGGCTGTCGCGCCCCGTGTGGGCGCGTGGATTGAAACATCAAAATTTTTACTAACTTCCGTGTCGGAATTGATCGCGCCCCTTGTGGGCGCGTGGAGTGAAACCAATCTTTTCACCGTCAAAAACGATCCAACCCCACGTCGCGCCCCGTGTGGGCGCGTGGATTGAA
>CAYQWL010000144.1:0-9961 GCA_964421195.1 uncultured bacterium
TGTCTTTTAAAATAGAACTCAAGGTCTCTTGTATCATATCCTGTTTTTGAGATTAGATAGAACTGGCGGTTTATGATATTTATGGTAATATTAAATACGATTGCGCCGACGCCATTTATCTGTCTTCTTCCGATAAAAACGCTGTTTTACCATACAGCTCAATCGACGCGCCTTATATCTTCAGCGCGAGTGATAACGGCCGTAAAGTTTTTAATGAAGGCCTTTTATTTTTAACGGTAAGTTCTTCGACAACTCTTACGGTTAAAAAGGTTACTTCGGTCAATCCTCTTGAAGAAACTTCGCTTCCTGTAAGGGTGGTTAAAATGCAAGAGCCGCAAACCGGAAATTTTTATGCCGGTTCGTTTTTTGTTCCGGGCGCATCGAATCATGTGCTGATAATGGTAAAATCCAGAACTGAATTGAAAAGCGCGCCTGAATTAAATATATCTTTCGATGGCGGAACGCCGTCGAAGCTCATTATGAATAACGCTTCTAAAGCAAGAGTTTATTACCGGACGGTCGAAGTAAAAGCTCGTCCTATAAAAGCAGACGTTAAAATATTCGGTCAAAATTCTAACGGCGAATATCTTTTCACTGAAAAAACATTTAATTATTAGTAAAAATATTAAATAAATAAGCGAGGTACTATTTTTATGAACGATTATATAAAAAAATGGAATGTTTTAAAATCAGGCCGTGAATTGGTTCTTGCATTATTAATGGCGGCGCTGGTATTATCTTCTACAGCCTGCGGCGGAGGCGGAGGCGGAGGCTCCGTAGTTAATCCGATCGGCAATAATGAAGCTGCGGTTAAATTAAACGGCGGTTTAAACGCTCTTAATAGTTCTACTCCCGATTATGCTTCGGCAAAATTGCAGTTAAATCAGGTTATCGCCGCCGCAGATGCCACGAGCGAGCAGAAAACTACGGCTTATTCGGCGCTTGGCTGGGCGAATATAAAAAGCGCCGAAGGCGTTGCCGATATCGATCAGGCGATAGCGAATTTTTCAGAAGCGATAAATGGAAGCGTTCAGCAGGGGCAAATTTCAGCAGCCGTAAATCAGGCTTATATCGGCCGTGCGGTTTCACAGATAGTAAAAGATAGCGCCGCGCTTACTGATGCCATTAAAGATCTCGACGCCGCCGGTTTTTCTAATATAGAAACGCAATACGCTGACGGCGCGATTAAAACAGGAATAACTACCGCTCAGATAAAAGGATATAAAGCTTTTTTACATTTAATAAGAAATGAAAGCGTCGATACGCAGCTTTTTAACGATAATTTCGAAAAATTAAAAACGACCGCCGGGTCCGATAAAAATGCGCTTTTAATGATAGATGCCTTAGAAACGATATTAAAGGAAAACTGAGTATGCCTGATTTTAATATTAACTCTTATAAAACCGGCGGAGATAAAATAGGTACGCCTGATTTAACGCGATTTCGGTCTGCTTTCATTTTATGTTATGCGATGTTTTTTTCGTTATGGTTATTTTATAGCGGATTATTTCCAGCAACGGCTTTGGCTGTGGGAAGCGATAAAAAAATATCGCTTTTAGAGACGGGCGAATTATCGAGATTTCCGGAAATTAAAAAAATGATCGATGATTGGCGCTATTCAGACGCATTTTCCGTTATAACTGAAAAATTAAATATGAAAGAACCGTTGAACGCCCGTGACAAATTATCACTTTATATAAGCCTTTCCGTCGTTTTAAAGATGCTCGCCAGACCGGCCGATGCTTTAGTGAATATAAATCAGGCTGCCGCCATCGACGCTTCATCTGAAATATGTCTTTATTATCTGTCGTTATTAAGTCTTTCCACTTCCGATATACGCAAAGCCGATTTATACGCTTCTGAATTAAAAACTCTTTATCCGCGAAATCCGTGGGGTTATCTTATAAGTTCTACTATATACGCTTATGAAGGCCGGGCCGCGAAAGCGTATGAAGAAATTAATAAAACGCTTAAATATGAACAAAATCTTTTTGAAGCCCGCGCTTTTTTATTCAGTTATTATAAAAAACGAAAAAAATACGACGCCGCACGCAATGAATTAAAAAAACTCATGAAATTAACGCCTAATTTTGAACTGGCCCCTTTTTTTAACGCCGCCGGTTTTAACGATAGAAAAAATGCCGACGATGTGGTAAAATCAGAGTTATTTTATGAATACGGCAATTTGATGTATAATTATTTTAAAAATCCAAAATCCGCTTTAAAATATTACAGGCAATCAGAAAAGCTTAATGCTTCTCATGTAAAAACGAAGATCGGCATGGCTCAATATTACGCTTTATTTAACCAGAACGATAGAGCGGCCGAATTATTAACGGAGGCGTTTCGCCTTAATCCGGACGAACGCGCAGCGGCCGAATTTTACAATAAATTCGACAACGCGGAAAGTATTGAAACCTTTATTAATCTTAATATAAACACCATGAAACATTCCTTTATTTCTACCAGATTTTCTTTTTGTCAGGCATGCGGCACCGCTAATAAATTAAACGCTCGAAAATGCGTCAATTGCAAAAAAAACATTATACATAGAAGCGCGGTTAAAGATATTCCGGCCGTAAAAGCGGTTTCATCAATAAAATCGCCGGCTGCCGATAAAAAATTAAAAAATATTGAAGATGAAGAATTTAGCGGCAGCGATGAAATCGAAAGAAAATACGATGAATGTCTTGAAACGGGAATAAAAAATTTAGAAAATAAAGACTATGAATCTGCTGAAAATAATTTTAAAGAAATGATACTATTAATGCCTGATTCGCCGGAAGGTTATAATCTGCTTGGCGCGACTTATCTTGCCACTCATAATTATAATGTGGCTATCGATAATTTTAAACGCGCAATATCGCTTAATGCTGATTTTGCTGAAGGATATTTTAGCCTTGGCAAAACTTATGAACTTACGGGTAAAAATTTAAAAGCCATTGAAATGTATAAAAAAGCCGTAAAAATAGATTCTGAATATGAAGAAGCGGCAGAAGCTTTAAAAGAAATAAGTAAAATAAAAAATAATAACAAAAATAAAACAAAATAAAATTAGCGTTACAAATAATTTAATACCGGTATAATTTTATCTTGAAAAATCGGTTGATTTAATTTATAATGAAGCTGGAAGTTTATAGTAAATACAAGCGGTATAGATTTAAAGCACATTAAATTTTAAAAAAATAAAACGGGATTAAAAAGCATGAGCATTGGAATAAAAAAAAGAATATTGTTTCTTACGCCTTATTATCCGCCCGAAATAGGCGCGCCTCAATCGCGTATATCGGAACTCGCGAAAAAACTTAAAGAACGCGGTCATGAAGTTGTGGTGCTTTGCGCCGTGCCTAATTATCCATCAGGCGTGATACCGAAAGAATTTAAAAATAAATTTTTAGTGAAGCAGAAAATCGATGGAGTAACCGTTTATAGAACATTCGTTTACGCCGCTCCGAACAAAGGTTTTTTTAAGCGTTTGCTCACTCATATTTCCTTTGCGGCCGCTTCTTTTATCGCCTTCGCCGGTCTCAGAAAAGAAATACTGCCCGATATTTCGATAGTCGAGTCGCCGCCTTTATTTATGGCATTTACGGCGATAGCGATGAAATTTATATTTAAAATTCCTTATATTTTTAATGTGGCTGACGTATGGCCCGATTCAGCGGTCGAACTCGGAATGCTAAAAAATAAATTTTTAATAGCCTGTGCTTCATTTTTAGAAAAATTGGCTTATAAATTTTCAGCCGGCGTAGCCTGCGTAACGCGTGGCATAGTCGATAACATCAGATGTAAAAACATAACTTTTAATAGAGTACATTTTCTTCCTAACGGCGTGGATTGTGATTTTTTTAGTTATGATAAATATTTACGCAGCGAATACGATTCTTTAATAAACGAATTTCGTTCTAAACCGGAAATCGGCAATAAGTTTATCGTGCTATATTCAGGCACCATCGGTATTTCTCAAAATCTTGGTTTTTTAATAGACGTAGCTCAAAAATTATCGTACAGAAAAGATATTCATTTTTTAATCGCGGGCGATGGGGCCGAACGGCATTTGTTAGAAAATAAAGTTTCGGAACTTGGACTCAAAAATGTTACATTTGAAAGGCTTGTACCAAAGGTTAAAATGCCTGCGCTTATTGGAGCCGCGAATGCCTGCGTTGTTTCACTTCTCGATATTGCCGTATTCAGAGGCGCACTGCCTTCAAAAATGTATGAATATATGGCGATGAAAAAACCCATACTCATGTTCGCTGCGGGTGAATGTGTTGAACTGCTCGAAAAAGCCCGTGCGGGCCTGGCGTCAAAACCAGGCGACCTCGAAACGGCCGCGGCCAATCTTTTAAAAATTGTCGAAAATAAAGAAGCTGCCGCGGCAATGGGTAACAGCGCTTTTAAGTTCGTTAAAGAAAATTTTTCAAGAGACGTAATTTGTTCAAAATGGGAAAATGTAATAGAAAAAATATAATAAATATCGACTGAAATAATGAAAGGAATTTAAAATTGAGCCGTATTATACAGGACAGAAAAATAAAATTTGCGCTTATAGGCTGCGGGCGAATATCGGCAAGACATTTTGAATCGGTTTTCGGCGATGCCGGTTCGGGTATTTTGCAAAACCCTGACGCAGAATTTGTAGATATATGTGATATAGATGAAAAAGCTCTTGAAACGGCCTGCGTTAAATACGGCATACGCGGGCACCGTGATTATCGTGAAATGCTTGGAAAAACCGATGCCGACGTCGTAGCTGTCTGCGTTCCCAACGGGCTTCATTACGAAATGGGAATGGCGGCTGTAGAAGCAGGAAAACATATATTAATGGAAAAGCCGTTTTGTGCGGATCTAATGGATGCCGATAATTTAATCGCAGCCGCGCGCGATAATCGATTACATACATTCGCCGTGCTTCAGGTGCGTTATAATAACACCGTTCAGTTGTTAAAGCGACTTCTTCAGGAAAATAAACTTGGCAGAATATATTCCGCTGCCGTTTGCGTTCGCTGGCTCAGGCCTCAGACTTATTTTACCGGCTGGCGCGGAACCAATCGTCTTGACTGCGGCACGGCGCTCAATCAGGGGATTCATTACGCGGATATTCTTCAGTGGCTTCTCGGACCAATACGACGCGTGGTGGCTCAGAGTGCGACTATCGCGCATACGATCGAATTAGAAGATCAAATAACGGCGCTTATTGAGTTTAAATCAGGCGTTCAGGCTACTTTCGAGTTTAGCATAAATACCTATCCTAAAAATAAAGAATGTTCGCTTTATATTTCAGGCGAAAAGGGCACGATCGAAATATCCGGAGATGCCATGAATAAAATTGAGTATTTTGAAGTCGATGAAATAAGCCGGCCGGATATCGCCGTACGTGACGGAAATATATATGCCGGCGGCATGTATAAAGGTTCCTGTCCGAACCATCCTTTTATATATGACGACGTGATAAGAGTTTTGAAGACTGGCGATGTAAATTATATAAATGGCGATCAGGCGCGCAAATCGCTCGAATTAATATTAACCATGTATAAATCCGCTTCTGAAAAAAAATTTATTGAATTTATATGAACATTTTAAATATTTATATTTGATTATTGAATAAAAAACAACGAAAATATAACGATTACAGAGGTGTGTTAAATGACAAACGCCGCGGCGAATGAAAATTTCCAATACCGGTGGTTTACATTAGGAGATTTAAATGCTTTTTTTGGATTGATGGTGGATAATGTTACCAATCTTGTAATATTGGCCGGTATATTAGTTTTTGGTTTCGGATATCCCGAAGAATACGTTTATACTAAAATGATACCCGGAACGGCTTTAGGAGTAATGTTCGGCGATATCGTATATACCATCATGGCGTTCAGGCTTGCTGAAAAAACTAAAAATGAAAATGTAACCGCGATGCCCCTCGGGCTCGACACTCCTTCTACTATAGGCATAGCAGTGGCGGTTCTGGGACCGGCTTATATCGCGTCAGGCAAAAATCCTGAAATTGCATGGCAGGTCGGAATGGCAACGATGATATTAATAGGCGTTTTAAAATTTTTTATGTCATTTGTCGGTGAATACGTTCAAAAAATAGTTCCTAAAGCCGGCCTTCTTGGTTCTATAGGTGGAATAGGCATAGCGCTTATAGGTTTTTTACCTTTAGTTACTCTTTTTCAGATGCCGATAGTTGGATTGGTAGTTCTGGGAATAATATTATATTCGCTTGTTGCAAAACAGGCCTTGTTTTCCATGAACTTAATGATAAGGCCGCTTGGACTGGGTCTTCTTGCGGTTTTGCCTCTGCTCACACTTTTTAAAATGCCTATTCTCGCTCTTATTATTCTCGGTATTTTCGTTTATTCACTCGTATCGAAAATCGATCTTCCTTTTAACGCTCCAGGCGTTTTCGTAGCCGTGGTTTTCGGCGCGGCGCTTTATCATATTCTGGGGCCGCTCGGACTTCTCGGCACGGTTAAATATGAAATGCCCCATCTTGCATTTTCAATGAATTTACCGATTCCGACACTGTTGTTTATGAACGGCATGAGCGAAGCGTTAAAATATCTGCCTATCGCCTTTCCATTCGGGCTTTTAACTATAATCGGCGGCATCAATGTTACCGAATCGGCTAAATGCGCCGGCGATGATTATAATACACGTAACATACTTCTGACAGAGGCATTTGCCACACTGATAGCCGGGGTTACCGGCGGCGTAGCTCAATCAACGCCTTACATAGGGCATCCCGCTTATAAAAGCATGGGCGCGCGGGCGGGTTATACTCTGGCGACCGGGCTTTTTATCGGAATCGGCGGCATGTTCGGAGTGCTTACCTGGATGCTTCAGGTGCTTCCCGAAGCATGCGTGGCGCCTATATTAATATTTGTCGGACTTGAAATAGCGAGCCAGGCCTATCAGGAATGTCCCCACGAACATGCTCCGGCCGTTACTTTCGCGTTTATGCCTATAATAGCGAACCTGCTTTTAATTATGATATCCCAGATAAAAGGAGAGTTTTTTAGTTTTTTAGCTTCGCTGCCGCAGGAAATTTCTTCTAAATTTATGTTTTCAGCGGGGCTTCAATCAAAACTTGATGTTATAACCGCGCTCGGCCAGGGTTTTATTCTTACCGCCATGTTGTGGGGCGGAGCGCTCGCTCTGATTATTGATAAAAAATTAGTGCAGGCGGGGCATTACTTTATAATTACCGCCGTTCTGGCTTTATTCGGCATTATTCATTCTATATCACCATCGGGAGATATTTATCTGCCGTGGAAAATAAATTCGGTAATTCCAATACAATTCGCCGTCAGTTATTTTACTCTCGGCATAATAATGTATTTATTCAGTTCGATTGACGCTCAAAAAAAAGGCGCCGCATCTCGCATAGAAGCCGAATAAAAAAATCGGCCATACAGTAACAATATAAATATTTTTTAATAAGCTACACGGGAGGAAAAAAATGAAAAAACGTCTGAGAATGCTGGTTATAATTTTAACGTTAGTCATTTCAGCCGGCGTATTTTTAATTACAGCCGAAGCGTATGCAAAGAAAATAAGAATAACCAGAAATGAAGCCGCGGAGTTGATCGCAAAATTTAAATCAGCCCATCCGTCAATAACATTCAATGATTATTTAATAGATTCTAAATCAAAATATTATAACGAAAAATTTCATAAAAATCTCGTTATAAACATTAAAAAATGGGAATTATTGAACGAACGTGCCGTTGATGCCGGCGCTGCCATTGAAAAACGAGAAAAAGCTAAAGAAAATTCAGCAAAACTTGTTGAAAAAATCGCGAAAGTTTGCGCGGAACGTGAATCTGAACTTTCAGCTATTTTAAAATCCGGTTCTACGATTTCAGCGCCGGTTTCTGAAACGGCGGCCGTTTCAAATTCAGCCGCCGTTAAAACTGCCTCCAGCGCAATTAAACGCGCGGAAAAAAAAGAGAGCGAACCTGAAAAATACGTTCCTAAAACCGAACGCGGTCGTATGATAAAAGAATTGATACTTAAAAAATGACGGGTGAATAATGGCATCAAAAGAAAAAGAATTTTTAACCAGTTCCATAAAATTGAATCTCGGCCCGTCGCATCCAGCAACGCACGGCACATTACGTTTTTCGCTCGAACTCCAGGGCGAAAAAATAATTAAATGTGTTCCGGAAATAGGTTATTTGCACAGAGGTTTTGAAAAATCTGCGGAGAAAGGGACTTACACTCAACTTATACCATATACTGACAGACTTAATTATTGTTCGTCCATGATTAATAACACGGGCTATGTTCTTGCCGTAGAAAGGCTCATGGGAATAGAAATTACGCCGCGATGCCGGCTGCTTCGCGTTATAATCTCGGAATTGTCACGAATAATGGATCATTTAGTTTGTATTGGAGCAAATGCAGTCGATATAGGCGCTCTAACTAATTTCTGGTATTTTTTCAGAGTTCGTGAAGATATTTATGATCTTCTCGAACCGCTTTGCGGCTCCCGTCTTACGACTGCTTATACTCGTATAGGAGGGCTTATGCGCGACGCCGGAGCTGATTTTAAAGATAAAATATTTTCTTTTTTAAACGATAAATTGCCGCAGGCTCTTAAAGACGTGGATACTCTTTTAACGCGTAATAAAATATTTTATGAACGTACCCGCGGCATTGGAAAAATTTCCGCTGAAAATGCCGCGGCTTATTCTATTACCGGCCCATGCCTGCGAGCATGCGGCGTCGCCTACGATGTTAGAAAAGCGTGGCCTTATCTTGGATATGAAGAATTCGATTTTAACGTGGCGGTAGATTCGGGATGCGATGTTTATTCGCGTTATCTTGTACGAATGCAGGAAATAATTGAATCCGCATCGATTATTGAACAGGCAGCCGGCCGGCTTGAAGAAGGGCCTATAAATTCTGATAATAACTATGTTACGCTTCCGCAGAAACAAAAAGTGTATAATGAAATGGAGGCTTTAATAAGGCAATTTAAATTAATTATCGATGGAGTGCGCCCCGCGCCCGGCGAAACTTATTTCGCCGTTGAAGGAGCCAATGGCGAACTTGGATTTTATTTAGTATCCGATGGCGGACGCAGTCCTTACCGGGCGCGAGTAAGACCGCCATGTTTTCCGATATTATCGGCATTTCCACTTATGGTCGAAGGAAGCTTCATAGCGGACGCCATTTCTACGCTTGGCTCGCTTAATATTATAGCAGGAGAATTAGACCGTTAGTCATTTTACATGACGTTGCGCAAACCGCAAAAAATTGTATAATTATTTAACAAATTATACGAGATTATAAAGAGAGGTATATAAATGGAATTATTAGAAGCAGTAAAACATGTACTTATAAAAATTAAAAAACCGATGCATTTTAAAGAAATCGCCCGAATGATAAGCAGTGAAAAACTTATTGAAAAAAAAGGGACGCAGACGCTCGAAACCGTTATAGTTACTAAACTCGCTCTGGAAGTAAGAAAAGCCGAAAAATTAAAAATACATACTGATTTTGTTAAATTAACTAACGGGCTTATTGGATTAAAAAACTACAATGAAACGCCATGTGAACAGGAAAACGCGTTATCTTCCGCTGCGTCAGCCGAAACCGCGGCAACAGAAGCGCCGGAAAGCGTTTCCGAAACGCTTTATGGCTGTCTGCAAGACTTTTTATGCGATAATTACGTTAAAATAAAAACTCGTTTTATAGAACGGCTTAATAAATTGCCTTTTTTAGTTTTCGAACGGCTCGTTGAAAACCTTTTACGCGAGCTCGGATTCGCTAAATATACGGTCGTAAACCGCCGCACTGACGGTGGAATCGATTATGCAGTAAATTTTCAACAATTTGAAAGCAATGTAAATATGCTCGTAGTTATCAGAAGATGGCCGCCTCAAAGAAAATACGGAATTAAAAATGCTGAAGAACTTATTAAAATAATGACAGCCCATAAATTTAACATGGG
>CAYQWL010000145.1:0-9934 GCA_964421195.1 uncultured bacterium
CATAAAACCGAATTCTTTTTTTTTATAAGTTATACGGCTTGTTTTTACCATATTTAATATTTTTGATATTTCATCTCCGCTAAATTTTATCCCGTTAAAATTTTCATTCAGGAGTTTATTAATAAGCGCCGTGCCCGTGTGTTTTCCAAGTACAAATTCATTTCCGCGCCCTATTTCTTCGGGGCGGTATTCTTCATATAACTTACGGTCGC
Organism: uncultured bacterium; assembly: GCA_964421195.1. Taxonomy (GTDB): domain Bacteria; phylum Muiribacteriota; class UBA9980; order UBA9980; family UBA9980; genus UBA9980. The sequence continues at coordinate 213 of CAYQWL010000145.1, forward strand.
GTAATAGTCCTGAAACATGTATTCCGCTTTCATGACGGAATACATTATAACCAACTACCGGTTCTATAGCCGATACAAAAATGCCTGATATTTTTTCCGTCATTTTAGATAATGCGGGCAGGCAGGAAATATCGACATTTAATTTTTGTTTTTTTAAATTTATAAGCGTCATAACAAGTTCATGATATTTAACATTACCGGCCCTTTCACCTATTCCGTTTTGAGTGAAGGTAAGGTATCGCGCGCCCGCGTCGAAAGCGCTTAAAGTATTTGCGAGCGCGAGGCCGTAATCGTTATGGCAATGTATTCCAAGACCGGCTAAATTTGATTTATCGATTTCGTTTATAGTTTTTATAACCGCGGCCGCCTGAAGGTTTATTTTTTCAGGCAGCGCTATACCAATAGTATCGCATAAATAAAAAGCCCGGAGCCGTGAAATTTTTAGATCGCACAGGGCGCGGATGAGTTTTAAGAAAAAATCTTCGCCCGTGCGGCTCATATCTTCGAAAGCAATATGAATGCCGTTTATTTTAAGCTCGTCGGCATATTTTACACAGTTTTTAACGTATTCGACATATTCTGAGCGGCCCATTTTAAATTTTTCTTTTATATGAATATCTGATACCGGCACTATTATAAAACATTCGCTCGCGCCAGTTTCAGTGAATAATTTAATTTCGGGCATCAAGCATCTTACTGAAGCTCCGATTTTAATAGCTATATTTTTAAGAGAAGCGAGTTTTGAAATAGAAATAAATTCGTCTTTAGAAACGGCGGGCATTCCGCAATCAGCTATGTCTATTCCCGCCCGATCCATTAATTTTATTAATTTTACTTTTTCATTAAACGTAAAAAATACGCCGGCCGATTGTTCGCCTTCACGTAAAGTGCCGTCAATTAAATATATTTTATCTTCATGCGCGCATTTTGAAAGCATACCGCCCGCGCTATTATATGTTATTTTATTGATATTATTATTCATCGATTGCTATAATATTATTTTTATTTATTTCTTTTTAAAACTATAACCGCATTTAGTGTCTTTACTTACTATATCTCTGTCTCGCATATCCAGTTCGTCAACCGGAAATATGCGGCAATTCATGGGCCGTGAATCATGTATTTTGCATTTTGAAGGAGTTTGAGATTCGTCTAAAAAAGGACATTTAAATAATAATTTACAACAGGTGCCGCATCTTGCGCATTCGCCTTCACGTCTTTTATGATTACGAAGTATATGAGCTTTACTGAATTTATGATAATAAAATCTTCTTATCTTCCCCATGGCGAGCAGAAATATTTCTATTATTTTTTTTTTCATAATTTAATCGCCGTTCTTTCATCTTATTTCATTTTTTTTAATCTTATTACTTATTATTTAATTATTAACGAGTTTATTTTTATGGATGTTAATATATTATAATATGCTATTAATATAAACATAATTATACAACATTTTATGTTTTTATTCAATGAGTCTTTTAAAAACTACAAAAATGCCTATAATTAAACTTGAAAATCCGCAAAAACACGTTGCAATTTTTGAAAAAAATGACCTTTTTAGAATGGACTCATTTATAAATAAACTATAAAATAATTGACAAAAACAGTCATGTTCAGTATAATGAAATTTATGACAGGTAAGTTAAAATTCAGTATCGTTAAAAAAGATAAGCCGGATTCTGAATATACATGGATAAATATAGAATATGATTCAGCCAGAGTGGGTAAGGCAAGAGTAATAATAAAAGAAAATTCACTGGTGATTTGTTCTATAACGGTTTATCCTGAATATCAACGGCGTGGCTTTGCAAAAGAAATAATAAATATTTTTAAGGCTGAATATAAAAAATTAACTGCCGATCGGGTTAGATTTAGCGCAATCGATTTCTGGCGTAAAATGGGATTTGTAGATAACGGCGATGGCTGTTATGTATATCCCGCGCCGCGGTTATAAAAATTAGCGGCGTAATAACGTTAAAAGATAATAAAATATAGAAAGGTAAGGCTGTTTTATGATAAAATTAAAAAAAATTAATTTTACTATAATTATTGATTTGATGTTATGCGGGCGGATTATGTTAAATACGCCGAATATAAAGGCCGTTAATTTTTGTATAATAGGTTTATTTTTTTATATTTTTATTGCGTTTACATCGTTTCCGGCTCTGGCGGAAACAGATTCGACTGGCGCCGTTAATATTTCCGGGCAGGATTTGCTTATTTCCGGCTCTACCGATGAAGTTTCAGTAAGCATCGCTACGGATCTAAAAATAAGCGAATTAAAATGCAAAAAAGTAGATAATGAATATGTTTTAACGTGGAAAACAAATACGGCCCCCTGTGGCAAGTCGAAGATAGTGTTCTGGACAACTGATCAGCCGTGTATTTTAGATCCTTCGTTTACTATCGATGACACTACCGGCGTGTTTTTACATAGATACTCGATAAAAGCGCTGAAAACGCCTGAAAAATTTGTAAAAATAAGGCTGTCATACATTATTTCAGAAGACGCCGGCGCATACGCCGATATAAGATATGAAAATATAATTATTGAAAAAAAAAATTAAATTCATAAGATAGAATTGAAAGGATAAATTTTGAATATTTCTATGGCCGATTATAACGAACGTCTCGAACTGGCTATGGATGCCGCTGAACACGGTTTCTTGGATTGGAATTTTATAACGGACGAAGTGTATTTCAGCCCGGCTTATTATACGATGCTCGGATATGAAGTAAACGAGCTGCCTATGATTTTCGATACTTTTAACAAATTGATCCATCCGGAAGATAAAATTAAAGTAATGCCGGTTATACGAGAAAACATCGATGGCGGAAAACCGTTTATGGTAGAATTCAGGCTTTTATGTAAGGATGGTAATTATAAATGGATAGCGGCTAAAGGGAAAAGTTATTTTAAAAATACTTTTGAAAAGCCTTATAGAATTATAGGAATAAACATAGATATCGATGAAAGAAAGAGAATCGAGAATAAGCTTCGTGAAAGTGAAGAAAGGCTGAGTTTAACGTTTGATATTACTGGAGAAGGAATATGGGACTGGAATATAAAAACGGATGAAATTAGCCATAATAAACGCTGGTGTGAAATTCTTGGCCTCGATGATTCTATGCTCCGTCATCCGATTGAATTTTTTAAAGAACGCATACACCCTTTAGACCGTGAATGTGTATTGAATAAAGTTAGAGATTCAATCGTTTTGGGCGTTAAATATGTAAGCGAACATCGTATGATATGTTCTGACGGTTCAATAATATGGGTGCTCGATCGGGGCGGTGTGACCTCTAAAAATGAATCCGGCGAAGCGCTTAGAATGACAGGCAGTATAGCTGATATAACTGAACGAAAAAAAATTGAAGAAATGATTTTACTTGCAAAAGAAGACGCTGAAAAAGCGAGCCATGCTAAATCTGAATTTCTGGCTAATATGAGTCATGAAATACGAACGCCGCTTAACGCGGTAATTGGGTTTAACGAGCTGCTCCTTCAAACTCCTTTGAATGAAATTCAAAAACAATATGCCGATAACGCAAACATTTCGGCGAAAGCTTTACTTGGCATAATCAATGATATACTTGATCTTTCAAAAATAGAGGCGGGTAAATTAGAATTAGATATATTAAAAACGGATATAATTGAGCTAATTGAACAAACGGCGGATATAATTAAATATCATTCCGATAAAAAAGGGCTTGAATTTCTTCTTGATATACCACCGGATATGCCGCGTTTCGCTGAAGTTGATCCGGTAAGGTTAAAGCAAATAATTATTAATCTTTTGAATAATGCGGTTAAATTTACTGAAAAAGGCGAGATAGAACTTAAAGTGGTTTTTGAAGAAAAAGTTTCAACCGAAGATAGCTGCGGCGTTGAAAATTACGATGCCAATGATAAAGCGGCTGTGGATAAAGCCGTATTATGTGAAGGCAGATATGAATTTTCGGTTAGAGATACTGGAATCGGAATTACCGATGAGCAAAAATCAAATCTTTTTAAGTCGTTTTCGCAGGCGGATAATTCTACCACGCGTAAATTTGGAGGTACCGGGTTGGGCCTTATAATATCCAACCTTCTGGCTGAAAAAATGGGTTCCGAAATTAGTTTAAAAAGCGAGTATGGTAAAGGTTCGGTTTTTAAATTTTATATAGAAACGGTTTGTTATAAAGAATTTAAAAATAACGAATGGTATAAAACTCCTATAAAATCTGTACTTGTGATCGATGATAATGAAAATAACCGGCTTATACTCGAACATAACTTTAAATACTGGAAAATTGATTTTAAAAGTTGTGATAATGGGCTTTCAGCGCTTAAAATACTTGAATCTTATAAATTCGATCTTTTAATCGTAGATTATAATATGCCTTATTTAAATGGAATTGAAACGATTAAAATGATAAAGAAAAATCTTGGTGCGGCGTCTGAAAAAATATTTATAATACTTATTCATAGTTCGTTAGACGATAAAAATCTATGCGATGAATGTAAAGAATCTGGAATTAAATTTAACTTTATAAAACCGGTTAAATCGATTGAATTATTTAAATTAATTAAAAATTTAAGTATTGATGAACTTCAGATCTCTGTGAAAGAAAGTGAAAAAATTGAGAATTTTTCGCTGGAAGCGGATGTTGAAAATAAATTTACCGTTCTTATCGCGGAAGATGTTGAAATGAATATGATATTAATAAAAACTATGGTGAATAAATTTTTACCTGACGCTGAAATATTAGAGGCTGTTAACGGAAAAGAAGCCGTTAAAATAACTGAAAATAAAAAAATAGATTTAATTTTAATGGACGTGCAGATGCCTGAAATGGATGGAATACAGGCTGCTATGAATATACGCGCGGCTGAATTTTACACGGGCGGCCGCATTCCCATTATAGCTTTAACTGCCGGTGCATTTAAAGAAGAAAAAGAAAAATGCCTTATGGCCGGCATGGATGATTTTATAGCTAAACCAATCGAAACCGGGCTTTTAAAAAGAACGCTCGAAAAATATAAGAATTTTAAAACTGAAACTACCGTGATTAAAGATAAAGTCAAAGATAAGTTTATTAATGATACGATACTCAGTTTCGATAAAAAAGGTTTTATGGATAAAATCGATTATGATAAGAAAATATTTAAAGAATTAATAGATATGAGCTTTTCCGAAATAAAAAATTATATATACAGGCTTGAAAATTTAATAAATGAAAGAAAAATGCCGGAAATTAAAAAAGTTTCTCATTCGTTAAAAGGATTGACTCTGACTTTTTGTTTTAATCGTATAGCGCAAATTACGCTTATGATCGAAAATAATTTAGAAACTGATTTTAATAAAGTTAATGATTTATATTTGAAATTAAAAGCCGAACTATTTAAAGTGGAAGAAATAATAAAAGAAGATAATGATTTGCGTTGACGCCGGCTGGCGTTGAGTTTGAAATTAAATATTTCGTTTTTGAATTTTTAAAATTATTATATTATTGTCATAAAATAAGTAATATAAATTATATAGTTTTAAGATGAATGTTTTAAAAAATATATGATAAAGAGGTTTTATAATGAAAAATTTTAATTTTAAAAGAACCGATATATTTAAAATAAATCAGAATAAATATATTATATTATGTTATTATATTATTTTCTTGTTTATAAACTTTTATTTTATAAATCTGGCGCGGGCCTCAGTTGTTGATTTAAATATAGATGAAGGATATAATTTTATTTCATTTAATGTCGAACCGGTTGTAAGCGCGGATGATATAATTAAAAATAATATATCGGTCGATGATATTTATTATTACAGCACGACGGCTGTAAATTTTTTGAGCGCCGCTGCCGGCGAGTTAAAAACTCTTTATGCCGGGCGCGGGTATATAATAAAAGCAGGCGTTAAAACGAATATTTTACTTGAAGGAAATGAATATAAGCCATCGAGTCTTGAAATAAAATTAAACACCGGTTTTAATCTTATTGGTTCAGCATTAATGCCTGATAATTTAAAGGCGTCTGATTTAATGAATAAAACTGCTCTTATAAAAGGTATTTATAAATGGAATGCCTTATCAGGTTCTTTTCTTCAGGTGTTACGAAAAGCGGATGGCGCTTATGAGTTATTAGACGGTATAGATTTTTATTTAACTAATTTAACTAAAAATTCAGCATATTTTATAAATACAACAGGCGTTCTTACATTAAATTGCAATGAAAACTCCATATCGGTTACTGCCGGCGGGCCTTTATTGAAAGTAGAAAAGCCTGTATTTACACCGGCGTCAGGTACTTATGAATCTGAAATAAGCGTCGTTATAAGCAGTAAAACGCCGACGGCCATAATTAAATATACTCTTGACGGGTCGGATCCTTTTTTAGAAAATTCTTACTTTTATACGGCTCCCGTTATTATAAAGTCAAATGATACTATTATAAAAGCCTGTGCAAAATTTTCTGGAATGCTTGATTCTGAATGTGTTTCTTCTGAATATTATTTTAAACAATCGTCTTATCCTGCGGAGCTTGTTATAAATGCTGATACATTTGAAATAATAGCCGACGGTTCGAATTCCGTTGTTTTGACCGCGGAATTAAAAGACCAGTATGGTAAATTTATAAACGGTTATGAAATCGAATTTTATGTAAATACCGAAAAATTAACAGGTTCTTTATTTAAAACATCGGTTGCGGGTACTTATGAAATAAAAGCCGTCGCGGCAGGGCTTACAAGTAATATAATACAAATTATAGCCAGACCTGCCGTTGAAAAATATTCAATATCCGGTAAAGTTATCGATGAAACCGGTGCGGCAGTTACCGGCGCGGCAGTACGTTTTAACGGCGGGTTTTCAGAAGTTTTTACCGGGTCTGACGGATATTTTTATAAAAATGATCTTTATGGCAGTATCGAAATAAATGTTTATAGAGCAGGGTATATTTTTAAACCCGCTGTATATAATGTGTCCGGCGCAAATGACGCTGCAAATTTTAAAGGCATGACTTCTGATTTTACTCCTCCGGTTTCGAGAGCGTCAGGCGCTACTCCTGGAGGTTATGGCCCCTGGAATTTAAGGCTTTTAAGCGCTTCGTCGTCTGACGGCCTTAATTTTACTAAAAATTCTCTCGTTCAGTTAGATCAATCAGACGTGCCTGATATTATTATCGATACTGACGGCTGGATTTATCTTTATTATACTTGCTGGACGGTTGGAAGCGAGATGAATAAAACCGTGGCCGCTATTTCAGCCGATAACGGTTCAAACTGGATATATAAAAAATTAAACCTGAGCGGTTTTGAGGGAATGGCTTCGGCGGTAGATCCCGATATTCAAATATTAAGCGATGGTACTTTTAGATTATATCTTACTTCGGCGCCTGTTAATCAGGTGCCGCGCACTTATTATGCGGAAGGAAATGATGGTGTAAAATTTGTTAAAGGAAGCGATACTCCCGTGTTTTATCAGAGTGGAAAAGACGTAATGGATCCTTCGACGATTTTAATCGGCGATACCTGGCATTATTTTGCCGGCGGCGCTGTGGGCGGCGGTGAAGGAAGTAACTGGCATGCCGTTTCAAATGATGGGAAAATTTTTAATTATAGCGGTGCAAGCGTTTTTTCAAGTAATGGAAAAAATTTTTTAGTGTCTAATATTATAGCGGTTCCTGGTGGCTATAGATTTTATGGTTTTAATCATACTACGCCGGATGAAGCTTCGGTTATAGGCTCTTTTTTTACAGAAAACGGCGACGCCTGGATTGCGGATACCGGGTATAGAATCACTCTGGATACAGTTAGCGCGAAGGAAAGCTGGAGCGTAAAAGATCCAGCCGTAACGAAGCTTTTAGATAATTCTTATTTGATGATTTACGTGACGGCTATTCCATAAACGAGTATGTTAAAAAATATGTTCTTCTCTGAAAAAGTTGCTGGATTTTTGATAAAATAATGGACACTGTTAAAGATACTTTTTTTAGCAATTAAATTGGAGAAGAACCAAAAATAAAAAATATTAAAAATATGTTTGAAAATAAAAATAAATAATTATTATAATTTTGAAGAATCGATTTATAGAAAGGATGTAATATTTTTATGTATATATGTCAAATTATTATCTGTGTTTAAATTAACAACCTCAAAATATTTATTGTGATATTATTTAATCAGGATAAAAATTAGAATAAAAGTAATAAAGAAAGGAATTTTAAAAAATTTTATGAACATAAAGAAAACTTATTTATCTTTAATTTGCGTTTTATTAATATCTTTATTTTTAATTCCCGGAATTTCGTATGGTAAAAATAGTGTAACGGCTAAAAATGTAATATTGATGATAGCGGATGGAATGGGAATAAATCATTTGCGGGCGGCGCAATTATATAGCCGTAAAATATTAAATAAAGAATTGAATATGATCGAAGCTATGAAAACTGGCAGCGTAGCTTATCTTTTAAATGAAACTGCCGATACGACCGTAACTGAATCGGCGGCCGCGGCCGGGCAGATAGCGACCGGTGAATTAATGAATATGCGGGTAGTCAGCATGAAATCCGATAAAATAACGGCCGTTAAATCGATACTCGAAGTCGCGCTGGAAAATAATATGGCTACGGGCCTTGTAACTACATCCGGTATAACCGATGCGACGCCCGCGGGTTTTTCAGCTCATGTATCAAACCGGTATAACGAAACTGAAATAGCCGAACAGCAAATTAATAAAAATATCAACGTTTTAATGGGCGGCCGTAAAAAATATTATTTACCTGTTGAAAAAGGCGGTGTGCGTAAAGATGGCCGTGATATTATCTCTGAAGCCGTTAAATTGGGATATTTATTTGTGGAAACGGCTAAAGGTATGGAAGCCGCGCCGGATAATGTAAAAATACTCGGTTTATTTAATATGGAAAACATGAAATTTGAAATTGAACGCGCCGGGACCACCGAGCCTTCGCTTACTGAAATGACTGAAAAAACTTTAAAAATTCTTTCAAAAAATAAAAAAGGGTTTCTGGCTATGATAGAAGGCGGCAGAATTGATCATGCTTCTCATGATAATGATACAGCTTCGATGATTCATGATGTTATCGCTTTTGATGAAGCTGTCGGCGCGGTTTTAAACTTTGCAAAAACTAATGGTAATACGCTTGTTATAATAACTTCAGATCATGAAACCGGCGGATTCGCCATGATAGGGCGCGCAAAAACGGGTAAGGAATACGTCGGTATGGATATAGACGCTATTGAAAAAATAAAAAACCCGCTTAATTATGTAACTAAAAAAATAAAAAATAATCCCGATCCTGAAAATATAATCAGGCTTATCAAAGAACATTTTTTTATAGAAATTACTATCGATGAAGCGCGAATAATAGCGGCGGATGAACTTAAAAAAATTGATCCGTATAATTATACTTATGATTATTCGCATTCGGTCGCATTCGTTTTACGTCCGTACCACAGAATAAGCTGGGGCGCTCAAACTCATACCGCCGCGCCGATTCCTATAATAGGCGTGGGTCCGTGCGCTGAAAATATTAAAGGAATAATGCATAATACCGAGATTTTTACAATTATAAAAAAATCTGTTGGGCTTAAATAGAAAATTTTTATTATTAATGAGTTCATTAAAATTACTCAACCAAATATACATGACTTTTTCAGATCAGAATCTTCAAGTCTGGGGTTAAAAAATAATTTAAACAATTTTTCGAAAATTTT
>CAYQWL010000146.1:0-9762 GCA_964421195.1 uncultured bacterium
ATATAACTGATCTTGGTATGACCGGTTCTTTTGATTCGGTAGTCGGGATAAAAAAAGAGCAGGCTATTGAGCAGTTTTGTACGCAACGTACGGTTCAATTCACCGGCGCCACCGAGGAACGCGGAATATCGGGTATTGTAGTTTATTTTGATCCGGCGAACGATTATAAACCGGTTAATATAGTTCGCTTACTGAGACGTTCGCGTTATAAAAAACAATATAATATACCATTTGAAGAGTTAAGCGGCAAATATGACAAATCTATCTCACGCGAAGCTAAATTTGAAAAATATATTTATTTTTATAAAAAATTATTTGAGGCTGAAACGCTTTCTAAATTATATTCCACTATAGTCGAAGGAGTGAGTTTTTTTACTGACGGTCTGTATTCGGCTTTATACGTTTATAATACCCCTGAATCCGGCGGTGAAAATGGTGTATGGGAATGCCGTAATACTTCAGAAGCTATAATGGTAAATAATTTTAATGATTTAATCCTTGATTATTTAAATAAAATTGGTTCCGAAGGATTAAACGGTTCTAAAGTTATAGTTGATCAAATTGGCGAAGGCATTTTCATTCAAATAATGCCTTTAATCGATGATTCTTTATTTTCCGGTGCGGTAATAATAAAAATGAATCATCATATTTTAAGTCTCGATCTTGACGAACGTGAAATAAGGCTTTTAAATGATTTTGTCGCCGACGCTTCCGGCGTGCTTAAAAATTTCGATTGCCGTCTTATCGAGAGACAGCAGATAAACGAGTTAAAAACTCTTTACGAAGTTTCAAAGATTATAGCTGGTTCTATCGAACTTGATCAGTTATTGGATAATATTATGGCAATGGCCACAAAGGTAATGAATTCAGAAACTTCATCCGTTTTACTTTTAGATGAAGCCACAAATGAACTTACTTTTCAGATAGCGCAGGGCGAAAAAGGCGCTGAAGTAAAACGTTTGATAAGGCTTAAGGTCGGTCAGGGAATTGCCGGCTGGGTAGCGCAGACCGGTGAAAATTGTATCGTGCCGGATACGTCTAAAGACCCTCGTTTTTATAAAGAAGGCGACGCTAAAACTAAATTTGTTACAAAATCTTTAATATGCGTTCCATTAAAGCATAACGATAAAATAATAGGCGTGCTCGAAGTTTTAAATCGGAAAGGCGATATACCATTTAATACTCACGATATGGAGCTTCTCGAACTTATAGCCGCGCAATGCGCGAGTCCTATCATTAACGCTAAATTATATCAAAATATTAGAAATCTTTATAAAAGCACTCTTAAAGTTCTTGCGAATGCGCTTGATGCTAAAGATTCATATACTCACGGTCATTCTCAACGCGTCGCGGAATATTCTCTTGCGATTGCGACCGAACTCGGACTTTCCGCCAGGGAAAAAGACGATCTTGAGTTTGCGGCGCTGCTTCATGATATAGGAAAAATAGGAATTCGCGATAATATATTATGCAAACCTGGAAAGCTTACCGATGAAGAATTTAAAATTATACAGATGCATCCTGTTATGAGCGCGCAAATACTCGAACCGATTGAATTTTTAGTCGATAAAATTCCTATAGTAAAACATCATCATGAACGCTACGATGGAAGGGGTTACCCGTCAAAATTAGCGAAAGACGAAATACCTTTTGGCGCGCGGATAATATGTGTCGCCGATACTTTTGACGCTATGACGTCGAACCGTTCTTATAGAAAAGGCCTTCCGGCCGAAGTCGCTCTTGAAGAGTTGAAACGTTGTTGCGGAACGCAATTTGATCCAGTTATGGTCGAAGCGTTTTTAAGGGTGTTCGAAAAGAAATATGCTAAAAATTTTGAAGAAATTCGTACTAAATTCGAGGAACAGGAAGCGATTTTACATATAGAGGCTGGAGAGGCGTCAAAATAATTTAAGCCGTTTGATTGCGGTTCTGATTGTTTTTAAGCGGTTTTGCGTTTGCCGCGGTTTTTATGATATTTTGAGGTTTTTGATAATTTTATCGAAAACGGCGGAGCGTTTATGAAAAATTCTTTCCTGAAAAATTTTATTATTATTTTTATCATTACCGTGATCGCATTCACGGTCTTATTTTTTTTAAAACCGTTTTTGGATTTTTGTTTGAATAGCGATAAAAAAACAGAAAGTTTTCAGGTTTCCGCTGGCGCGGTAAAAAAGATTGCGCTAAAGCTTAAATGGAAGCACCAGTTTCAATTCGCGGGTTATTATGCCGCGCTCGAAAAAGGATTATATAAAAAATCAGGACTCGATGTAACGCTTATAGAGCCTGAAGCAGATGATGATCTGGTTACTGATGTTATTGAATTAAAAGCGCAATTTGCAATTGGCACTTCGACGCTCATGCTCGATCATGCCGCTGGAAAACCGGTAGTGGCTGTAGCTCCTATTTTTCAACATTCGCCTACCGTTTTAATCGCCCTTGAAAAATCGGCATCGAAACCTGAAGATTTGATCGGTAAAAAATTGATGATCGAAGCTCAGTCGGCTGATATAATAACTTATCTTCAGCGTTTCAGCGTTCCGCTTTCTAAATGTATTATTTATCCTCACGCTTATTCTCCGCAGCCTCTTATTAAAGGTGAAATAGATGCTATTACGGCATATCTGACCGACGAACCGTTTTTGCTTGAAAGGGCGGGCGTCGGGTATCGAATTTTTTCACCTGCTGAAGCTGGAATAGATTTTTATGGCGATACTCTTTTTACATCGCGTGATTATTTAAAAAAAGAACCCGAAACGGTCGAAAAATTTAGACGCGCTTCCATTGAAGGCTGGATATATGCTTTTAATAATACTTATGAAATTATTGATTTGATATTTAATAAGTATAGCAATCGCCATAGCATCGAACATTTAAAGTTTGAAGCGGAGCAGATGAAAAAATATGTCATACCTGAAGTCGTTCAAATAGGATATTCTAAAAATGAACGCTGGAGTCAAATCGCCGAAATTTATAAAAAACAGCATATGATTGATGAAAATTATTCACTGGATGGGTTTTTATATGAAGAAATCTCTAAAATCAGGGTGGTTTATAATTTCTGGCTTCTTATTCCTGCTTTTGCGGTAATTTTAATCGCCGGCGCGTTAGCTTTTTTTTTCTATAAGCTTAATTTAAAGTTGAAAGCTGAAATAGCCGGTAGAAAAGCGGGTGAAGAATCCCTTTCTCGAAGCGAAGAGCGTTATCGGATACTCGTCGAAAATAATCCCATGCCTATTGTTATTACTGATATAAAAACCGGTGAAATTAAATTTATTAATTGTATTTTTGAAAATATGTTCGGGGTAAAAAAAGAATTTATCGCGGGGCGTGATTTCGATATTTTTTATGAAAACATTGAAATACGTCGTGAAATATATGATACTATAAATAATTATGGTTTTCTTAAAGATTATATAGCGCCGTTCAAAGGAATATCGGGCAATAAACGCTGGATGAGCCTTTCGGCGGGTATAATTGAATACGAAGGCCGCTCCGCCGTGATATTTATACTCAATGATATAAGCGATAAAATTAGACGCGACGAAGAATTAAAAAAACTCGACCGGATCAAAGAGCGCTTTTTAAAAATTACCGCTAACGATCTTCGTTCGGCGATCGGCACGCTTCAGTCAATTCTCGATTATTTAATAAAGAATTATGATGTATTAAAAGCGCCTGAAAAAATGGATTTTTTATATAGCTTGAAAAATTGCGCGGATTCGACTTATGCTTTATTAATGAATCTTGTCGAGTGGACGCTTAATGCCGCCGGCGATTTAAAACCTTTGCCGGTTAAAATAAAAGTGGAAAGCGTGGTGAAAGAGATTTTTGAATTATTCGGCGCGCGGGCTGCCCATAAACGTATTGAATTTGATTCAAATATATGCGGCGATGCTTTCGTGTATTGCGATGAAAAAATGTTTAATACGATTTTAAGAAATATCGTATCTAATGCCGTTAAATTTAGCGTTGCTGGAGGACTTATTAGAGCCGGCGCCTGGAAAAGGGAAGATGGTATGATCGAATTGAGTATAAGCGATAACGGAGCCGATATAAGCCATGGCGGGTTAGATAAACTTTTTAATATAGATACCGTTTTCGGCGCAGGAAGGGCTGAAGGGGAGCGCGGCAGCGATATAGGGCTCGTTTTATCGCAAGAATTAGCGGTAAAAAATGGAGGACAGCTTATACTGAAAAATATGGATGGCGGTGGTGTAATAGCGTTAATAATTCTGCCGGCCGCGGATATTTCGTGACGGTTAAAAAATTTTTACGCATAACTTATTATGAAAATTCCGTAAAAGAAATAAATTAAATATGTATTTAAAAATAAGTTAACACATGATATGCCGGTTAATTTATGATAAAAATTGTGATAATTTTTAAGTAATATGTGATATGGCGGTGTTATAAAGATGAGTTTTACCAGGTCATTTGGCGTTCTTATGCATCCGACTTCGACGGCGGGGCCGTTCGGCATCGGCGATCTCGGTTCTAATTTGTATAAGTTTATAGATTTTTTAAAAAAAAGCGGAGCGCGTTTGTGGCAGATAATGCCTCTCGGTCCCACCGGTTACGGCGATTCGCCGTATGCCTGCTTTTCGGCTATGGCCGGAAATCCTTTATTGATAAGTCCGGAGGAATTAGTTGAAGACGGCCTGCTCGCTAAAAGCGATATTAAAAACGTTCCTGATTTTTCTTCTAAGTTTGTAGATTACGGTCCGGTTATAAATTATAAATATTCGCTTTATCGAAAGGCCTATGATAACTTTAAAAAAATACAGGGAATTTCTGTCGTGAAAAATGGTTTTGATGAATTCATTTCAGATACGGGCGTTAAAAAGTGGCTCGATGATTTCGCGCTTTTTATGGCGTTAAAGGAAAATTACGGCGGCGCGGTATGGAGCGAATGGCCCGCGCCTTTAGCGTCGCGTGATAAATCCGCTCTTGAAAAAGCGTCTCACGAACTGGCCGGAGCGGTAGAATTTCATAAGTTTTTACAATATTTATTTATTAAACAATGGCTTAATATAAAAAAATATGCGAACGATCTTGGCGTGTCTATTATCGGCGATATTCCTATTTTTGTCGCTTATGACAGCGCCGATGTATGGAGCGAGCCTTCGCTTTTTCATTTAGACGGTCAGGGTAAGCCGACGGTTGTCGCGGGAGTGCCGCCGGATTATTTTAGCGAAACCGGTCAATTGTGGGGCAATCCGCTTTATAGATGGGACGAATTGCGGCGCCGCGGGTTCGACTGGTGGATCGAGCGCATAAAAGAAGTATTACGCACGGTGGATATTATAAGAATAGATCATTTTAGAGGGTTCGAAGCCTGCTGGGAGGTGCCTGCCGGTTCGGCGACGGCCGCGGTCGGGCGCTGGGTCGAAACTAATGGACGTGAAATGTTTTGCGCGTTAAAAAAAGCGATAGGCGTTTTACCTGTTATCGCCGAAGATCTCGGCGTTATTACTCCGGAAGTTGAAAGGCTGCGAGATGATTTTAAATTTCCTGGAATGAAAATATTACAGTTCGCTTTTTCCGCGGATACGAATAACGCTTATCTTCCGCATAATTTTACCAATGACTGCGTGGTTTATACCGGCACGCACGATAATGAAACGACGGCGGGCTGGTACAAAGGGCTTCCTGCGGCGTCTAAAAAAAGGGTTATTCAATATTGCGGCTGTAAAGACGCGTCTTTGATACACAAAGAATTTATAAAGCTCGCTATATCTTCGGTGGCGGTTTTTGCCATAGTTCCGCTTCAGGATATTCTCGGACTCGATAACTGCGCGCGGATGAATACTCCGGGCAAAGCTTCAGGGAACTGGGCTTATCGTTATGAAGAGCGTGATTTAAAATCAGGCGATGCGGCCGGACTTAAAAAACTATGTGAAATATACGGCCGGATTTCGTCATAATTTGAACGCTGTAAAGGTTTTTAAATAAAGAAACTGGAACGGGTTAGTAAATATTTTATTGACATACGGGCGTTCATTTGATAATATATAAAAAGTAAGTGAAAATAAGGAGGACATTTTAATGTCATTAGTATCGTCTAAGGAAATTTTTCAAAAAGCGATGAAGGAAGGTTATGCGATAGGCGGTTTTAACGTCAATAATATGGAAATAATTCAGGGGATTATAGACGGCGGTAAAGAATTGAATGCGCCGTTAATTCTTCAATTTTCTGAAGGCGCTCGTAAATATGCGCGTCATGAATTTTTGAGTCATTTAGTAAAAGCCGCTACCGAGCTTGTAGATATTCCGATTGTTTTACATTTAGATCACGGCGAAGATTTTGAAATATGTAAAAAGTGCATAGACGGTGGATTTACTTCGGTAATGATAGACGGTTCAAAGCATTCTTTTGAAGATAATATTAAATTGACGCGCCGCGTGGTGGATTACGCTCATGATAAAGGCGTGGTAGTAGAAGCCGAACTTGGAAAATTAGCGGGCGTCGAAGATAATATATCGGTTTCCGCGAAAGACGCTATATTTACGAATCCGGATCAGGCCGCGGAATTTGTTGAAAGAAGCGGTTGTGATTCTCTGGCGGTTGCTATCGGCACCTCGCACGGCGCTTATAAATTTAAAGGCGATGCGAAACTTGATTTTGACAGGCTTTTAGAGATCCAGAATAAGATACCGAATGTTCCTCTCGTGCTTCACGGCGCGTCTTCGGTTCCCGGGGACCTCGTGGATATATGCAATAAATATGGAGCTCAAATAAAAGATTCAAAAGGCGTTCCCGAAGATATGATAACGCATGCGGCGTCTAAATTCAATGTTTGTAAAGTCAATATAGATACTGATTTGCGCTTAGCTTTTACCGGAGCTATTCGTAAGGTGTTCGTTGAAAACCCTGGCGAATTCGATCCGAGAAAATATCTCGGCCCGGCTCGCGAAGCTATCAAACAGGTTATAATCCGTAAAATAAAGGTACTCGGCTGCGAAAATAAAGCCTGATAATATTTTTTTCTTTTCGTAATGTAACCGGCGGCTCGATAACGCGCCGGCGCGATAAAACGCCGGCCTGCCGGGCCGCTTTCTATTTTTCAGTTATAAAAATAAAAAAATAAACCTGCGAGTGATTAAGCTATGAAAGTAAAATTAAAATCGATAGTTTATTTAAAGGTTTTATCCGCGGTTATTTCATCGTATTTCAGCCTGATTTCGGCTACTATGGTTGCTGTCGTTTTTATTGTTTCACCGGGATTTTTATATGCTTCAGGCGGCGATATAGACGCTTATTTTTTTTTAAAAAGTAAGCGGGAGAATGAACGCATAGCGGCTTTAAAAATGTTTATTGACGCTCAGGCCGAATCCGCCGTGCCGCGTATTATAAAGCTGCTCGACGATCCTTCGACGCAGGTGCGTAAGCAGGCGGCTCTTGCCCTGTTAAGTCTCGGCCACCCGGCGGACCGCATCAGCGTGCCGGCTCTTATTGAAAGAATATCGCGTGAAACGGATATGGAGACGCTCGAAACTTTAATTTTTGCGCTGGCTTCTTTTTCGGAAGACGATAATGCTGTTATGACATTGAGAGAAGTTTTTAAAAAAGTTTCGCGCGAACAGCAATATCGAATACTCGATGCCATGCATCCGTTAATTAAAACTCACAGGCGGGCTTTTTCCAATCTGTTTGAAATCGTTTATTATTCCGCGCTTTCTTCTGACGAGCTTTTAAGGCTTCACGCGGCGGTTGCGGCAGGTGAATTCGGCGACGCGCAATATGCGCTCGGGCTTTTCTTGCGGTTGATTAAAGATTCGAACGCCGACATAAGGCTTTGCGTTTGCCGTTATCTCGGCATAATGAAACCTTTCGAGGCGCTTGAACCTCTTATAAATGCCGCTATGAAAGACGTATCGCCAGCGGTAAGAAAAGAAGCGGTTACGGCCGTTTCTAATTATAATCATCCGGAAACATTCGTTTTTTTTAAAAATGTTTTATTGAACGATCTGGACGGCGAGGCTCGCGGCGCGGCGGCTCTTGCCATGATAGGGCTGAAAGACCGGCGTGCCGTTCCACTGCTTAAAACAGCGCTTCTCGATTCGGCAAATATAGTGCGTCTTAATTCGGCTTACGCGCTTGTTTTTTTTGGCGAATATTGCGCGCAGGAAGAACTTGTCTGGTTTTTATGGGAGCAAAATCTTCCAGAGTACAGACGCCGCGCCGCGCATGGACTTGCTAATATTAAAAGCCGGAGCGTTTTAGACGATCTTGAACGCGCCCTTAAAGATTGGGACGACGAAGTGCGTGAAATCGCCTTCGAAGCACTTCGCCGCAGGTGGGGCTATCGAATAACTCAATGAATGGAGAATTAAGATTGAATCCTGTAGATAAAAAAGTTCGTGAAGAGGTTATTATATTTTTTTCGGTTCTTAAATGGATAGTGCTTGCGACTATAATCGGTATGATCGTCGGAAGCGCGGCCTCTATTTTTCTTATTTTATTAAATTATGGCATAGA
Organism: uncultured bacterium; assembly: GCA_964421195.1. GTDB lineage: Bacteria > Muiribacteriota > UBA9980 > UBA9980 > UBA9980 > UBA9980. The sequence goes on from CAYQWL010000146.1 coordinate 8,480, forward strand.
ATCAGCCGGACATATTTCGGGTTATTATTATTTTTTACCGTTTTTTATGATGCTAAGTGTATTGATCGTTAAATATTTCGCTCCTGAAGCGTCAGGTCATGGCACTGAAAAAGTGATTGACGCTATACATCGTAAAAGCGGGCGTATGAATCCTTTAGTCGTTCCAGTAAAACTTGCGGCTACCATTATAACTTTATCTTTCGGAGGGTCGGCGGGAAAAGAAGGCCCGTGCGCGCAGATTGGCGCAGGATTGTCTTCGCTTTTCGCCGATATATTCAAATTTGATGATACTGATAGAAAAAAGCTTGTAATTTGCGGCATAAGCGCTGGTTTTGGCGCGGTATTCGGCACTCCCATATCCGGCGCTATTTTTGGCGTGGAAGTGCTTGTCGTTGGAAGCATACTTTATGATGTTTTATTGCCGTCGTTTATCGCGGGAATAACTTCATTTCAGATAGCTTCTTTTTTTGGAATAGAGTATAGTTATCATAAGCTTTACTTTATATCGCTTAAATTTAGCGAACTTTTATATTTAAAGGTAATTCTTGCGGGTCTTTTTTTTGGATTATGCTCGCTGCTTTTAATAGAATCTCTTCATTTATTCGAACGCGCCGCATTGTCTATAAAAGCGCATGATGCAGTTAAGGCGTTATCTGGCGGCGCGGCGCTCGTGCTTTTCGCCGAAATTTTTTCATCCGATTATCTGGGCCTTGGTTTGAATACTCTCGAAAAAGCTATTAACGGCGAAGAGATAGTATGTTATGCGTTCTTATTAAAAATTTTATTTACTTCGATTACTCTTGGTTTTGGCGGCAGCGGCGGAATAGTCACTCCGATTTTTTTTATAGGGGCGGCGGCCGGTTCGGCTTATGCTGGTTTTATGGGACTCGACCGGGCGATGTTTTCCGCGATAGGTTTTGTCAGTCTGCTTGCCGGAGCCGCTAATACGCCTATCGCGGCGAGTATTATGGCTGTCGAGGTGTTCGGCTCGCGAGTAGCTCCTTACGCGGCGGTAGCCTGTGTTATTAGTTTTGTTATAACCGGTCATAGAAGCGTTTATCCGTCTCAAATTCTTGCGGTTAAAAAATCGAGTTCACTTACAGTGGCGCTTGGCGGGCAGGTAGAAAGCACGGATACCGGCGTTAATATTAAAAAATCAAAATTTGTCAGGCTGATTTATTTTTTATTCGGCTCGTCGGAAAAGGAAGATGAAGTTTCTAAAAAATAATTATATATGAGTTCATTAAAATTACTCAACAAAATATACCTGACTTTTTCAGACC
>CAYQWL010000147.1:0-256 GCA_964421195.1 uncultured bacterium
TTATATTCAATCATATCACCCGTCAATTATTTATCTTACATAATTATGATAAAATACTATTTATCATAAAAAATATCACTTTATATTCAGCCACCTGCGATCGTCAGTTAATTCAACTATCAAAGCAGGAGTTTTTAAACTTTTAATTTTAGAATTTTCAACCATTCCACATTGTATTTCAATAGAATACTTTCCGGACGGCATCGAAAGAAAACGAGGGTCGAATTTCAAAACCCCTATATTCAAACGATTTTCC
>CAYQWL010000147.1:266-9740 GCA_964421195.1 uncultured bacterium
TCTGTTCAGATACCTGAGCGCCGGTATTGAAATAACCTATTACGATATAAGAAGGCGTACCTGCATCGGAAACCGCTTTATCCCAGAAAATAGTCTGGTTATTTTCATCAAGTTCCGCGGCGGGCGGAGGCGTGATTTTTTTATATAAAGCGTCATTACGCTGAACATGAAAAGTATATGATTCACAAAACCGGCCTTCGACAGGCGGAACCGTTTCAGCTATAATCGCTTTTACTCTCAAAACATGGTTTCCGATCTGAACGTTCTCCGATATGCCGTAACTCGCGCTTTTAGTATAATTAAGATTATTATCATGCGTAACGATAGTTCCATCAAGTTCTATTACATAAGAAGCGATCGGAAGTTTATCTACGAGAACGGGCTGCCACCTTATTACACCGCTATAAGAATCAAATTGTAATTGACCGACGATACCAAGTTCATCGGAAATTTCACCCGGCTTAGTATTAAAAACATAAGTTTCAGAATAAGGTCCGGAAATTTCAGGCGTAAAGTTAGCGAGAACCGCCTTTACCTCTACTTCATGAGTTGACGGCGCAAGAGTTTCAGTAGAAAATTCAGGACGTATATATAAATTAGGAAGTTCTTTTCCGTCGATTTTAATCCTGTAATAACATACGTATTCACTGGCCACTACCGGAAGCCATCTGATCATGCTGCGCGAACTAACGTAAGAAAGTCCGGTTACCCGCGGCACATTGGTATCGACGAAAAACGCAAATGGTTCCGAAAACGGCCCGCTCAATTCAGGATTATAATTCTGTAATACAGCTTGAACCATAATTTCATGAGTACCGCTTCTTAAGGTAGATGCATTATATTCATTTTTATTATTTGTAGAATCGGTAAAAATCTTATCGATCTTCACCCGGTACACGCATGGTTGATCGCCGGCATACACGCTATCCCAGGTAATAAGTTTAATTTCTGAATTATATTTAACGCCGCCGACTTTCGCAATTTCAGGAACATTTCCAGCCGGAAGCATCATAGCGCGAGATTTAAGGCTATAATTAAAACCGTCAAAACTCACCACTTCAAGAACACAATTATATGAATCGGTCGAAAGCCTGTTTTTTATATAATCAAGAGATACCGAATCGGTCGATACCGCTTCGTATATTTTTTCGTAAAAAGATCCGGAAGGTCTTTCATACGATGCAAATACATGATAAATATAATTCGTAACAGGACTGGATAAGGACCATTTCAATTCATTCGAAAGCGGATCATAAGTAAAATTTTCAGGATATGATATTGATTCATAAGGCCGGCTTTCAAGTGACGGATCGAAATAAATCTCGGAACTCCACGGCCCTTCATCGATAACTACGATTTCTATACCCGATTCGTCTATTACGACGGCTTGAACTCTAAATTTATGACGTCCGGCTGAAAGTCCTGACGGCACTCCATAACACGCCGACCTGGTTATGTAAATATTTGAAACATCGTCATCAAACATTACACGGTAACTCTAAACCGTATCCGCATCTGAAAGCGGCTGCCAGTTAAAATAACCCGATACAATATGGAGCGCGCCTAACGAAGGCAGAGTAGAAACGGACTTTATGTTAAACCTATAAATATCCGACAGCGGACCGTAATCGAACGGATGTTCGCTGCCCGCTATTTTAGCCTGAACCTGTATATTGCGCCAGCCGCTGAAAAACATGGCGACTGAAAATTCCGGAACGGAAACATATTGCGGAATAAGACTGCCGTCAATTTTAACCGCATATTCAATCTTACAACCTTCAACGGAAACCGGATTCCATTTAACTGTCCTGCCTAACGAATAATAAAACAGGCCGGTTACTTTCGCTATATTTTTTCTGTCATGAATATCGAGCACATATTCGACGGAAACGACATCTGAATTAGCGTATCCCGATTTAACCGCCACGGCCTTTATAGTCGAGCTCGTAAATACCTCAAAAGTACCTTCATATTTTAAAGACGACGATCCGGGAACGCTATTATCGACGGTATAATATATTTCGGCGCCTGGCGTGGCGCAGGTTATAACAACTTCAAGCGTAGCGTCATAAATTCCAGATTCTATATTAAAAACAGGAGAAGACGTTGAAGGCGCGCCGGTAATTTCATAATCAGCCCTTACAGCCGAAGAATTTTCATATCCGTTTTTTACGGCAAACGCTTTTATAGTCATTGACCGGTCTATAACGATCGGCTTATAATATAAAATAGAATTAAGATTCGGATCGCTGCCGTCGAGCGTATAATAAATGTTTGCGCCAGACGTGGCTGTGCTCATAGTAACTTCACGCGTAGAATTATAAGCGCCGGACGGCAGGCTGAAAACCGGCGAAGCCGTTTGCACCGGCGCGGTTTCTATTTTATAATCCCCGTGAACAATATAAGAATCAAGAAGCGGCGGGCTTACGGCGACGGCCTTCAATTGAAAAGACGAATTAATAACGATTGGAGATGTATCAAAATATAAAGGCGACTGGCCGGCGAGCGGATCGCTGCCATCGAGCGTATAATAAATTAACGAACCGGCAGTGGCGCAAAATATTTTTACTTCATAACCTTTTTCATAAACGCCAGGCGGCGGGCTGAAAGCCGGCGAAGCGGTACGCGGCGGAGGCGGCGGAATATTAACGATATAATCCTGAGCGATTACATCGGATTCAATCATATCGTTTTTTACGGCAACGGCCGATAATTTTATAGCGCTATTTACCGGAACTGGATATTGATAAAGCGCGCTTAACGAATCCGGGCGGCGGCCATCGAGCGTATAAAAAATTTTCACGCCGGGCGTAGCGGAAGTTATATGCACCTCCAGGCTCTGCGTATATATTCCGCCGGCCGGATTAAAGACAGGATTTGCAACTTTTTCAAGCGGCTTTATACCATCGAGCAGCATTTTTATATTATCCGGCGATGACGAAGCATTAATAATCCCTTTATTAATGGTTACGGATGAAGCGTAACCGCCGGCCGAAAGCGCCGATGCTACGTTGTTTATATTAAGGGCCGCCGTATAACGTTCGAGAGCGGCGTAAGCCGCCGTAAAATTTCGAGGCGGCGGAAGAAGTTCATTTTTAGCGCTTTCATCGACCGCCGGAGAAGTAAGCGCATATATCAAAGCGCCGCATGCTTTCGCCATTTCAATAACATTTAAAAGCCCGCCGCATTCATTAACGATTCTATTCTGAGAAAAATTTTTAATTTCATCATAGCTTTTAACTATGACGGATTCACCCTTATAATCTTCAAAATTTATAAAAAGCGGTGAAGCTATATTTTTTTCAACGCTAAACAAAGCCAGCGCCGTTGAAAAATCGTTAATTTCTATATTTTTAACCGAAACGCTTTTTAACCCGGCGGGTAATTCAGAATAACACGGAATACGGCCTATAAGATTACGCCGCAAAAAACGGCCGGTAGCATTTTCTTTAACGGCAAGCATTATATTATATCGCTTATCATTAGATACGGGTGAAAAACGCAATTCAAACCTATCGCCGGATACCCGCGCTAAAGCTATTTCGTTATTCAAATATATATCGGCGGCCGCTATTGAAAATCTGCCGGATGCAAAATCCGCCGATTTTAAAACGCCAGCTCCGCCAGATTCTCCTTCAGAAATTAAAGACGCGAGAGAACCTTCGAAAATAAAAAAATTTTCATAATCTGGACCGGGCGGCACGGGCGATTCCTGCGCTCCTCCTCCTCCGCCGCATCCGGAAACAAATCCTGAACAGCATAATAAAATAGCTATTTCCGTGATTAAACATGTATTTAAAAATAATAAATTACTTTTCGAAAATAACACAGATTCATATCCCCGCCAACTAAAATTCCGATAAAATGACAATGGAATGCGGACGTACCTCTATTTTTTCCTCTGACACGGCGGGCATATTATCATCTTCATAAAAATCTTTTCCCGTCCGTTCGAACGTATCGGCTTTAATACGCCAGAATTTAAACATGCGCGGTTTCGGGACTTCAAATTTAAGAGTTTCACTAAAAGCATTAACCGCCACAAAAAATCTGGCGTCATAATTTTTTAAAGACGTAACTTCCGGCGTACCGTTAATAACGAAAGCAAGCGAATGTGAAAAATATGACCAATCGGCTTTATTTAATTCTATACCGTGCCATTCTATAAATTTCGAATAAAGCCCGCTTCCGGGCGAAGCGCTTTTATCAATAAACTTTTCAAGGCAAAACACCGGATTTTGCTTACGAAACGCTATTATTTTTTTAAAATAATTAAAAACTTCGGGAAATTTATCTATATAACTCCAATCGAACCATGAAAGTTTGTTATCCTGACAATAACAATTATTATTACCTCGCTGTGTGCGATAAAATTCATCACCGCCAAGTATCATCGGCGTTCCCTGCGCTATCATAAGAGCCGTAATAAAATTTTTAACCTGCCGCATACGAAGACGATTTATTTCGCAATCGCCCGTTTCGCCTTCAGCGCCGTAATTATAACTACGATTATCGTCGGCGCCGTCAGCGTTATTTTCGCCGTTTTCAAAGTTATTTTTAACATTATAAGTAACTAAATCACGAAGCGTAAAACCGTCATGAGAAGTAATAAAATTAATGCTATGATATGGCGCGCGGCCGTTATTATAAAGATCGGGACTGCCGCATATTCTCGTGGCGAAAGCCGATACAAAGCCGTCATCTCCTTTAATAAAACTTCTTACGTCATCACGAAATTTACCGTTCCATTCAGCCCAGCCCTGAGGAAATTGCCCGACCTTATAACAGCCGGCGGCGTCCCAGCCCTCGGCAATAAGTTTTGTACCGGAAAGCACGGGATCTTCGGAAATGTCGCGTAAAATACTATTAGCCCCGATCCATGCTCCATTCGAATCACGGCCGAGTATAGCCGCAAGATCGAAACGAAAGCCATCGACGTGCAATTCCGTGACAAAATAACGAAGGCTATCGAGAATCATCTGTTTAACGGCTGAATGATTACAATTAAGAGTATTTCCACAGCCCGAATAATTTTTATAATAACGATTGTTATCGAGATGATAATAAAGCCTGTTATCGATGCCGCGAAACGCCACGGTCGGACCCACTTCATTTCCTTCTCCCGTATGGTTATATACTACATCGAGTATCACCTCGATTTCAGCCTGATGAAGCTGACGGACCATATCGCGGAATTCATTCAGCACGCCTTCAGGCGCGAACGATGAAGAATAACGGCCATTAATAGCAAAAAATGAAAGCGAATTATAACCCCAATAATTTTTGAGGCGTTCGCCGGTTTTAGGATTAACCCGAATAATCTCGTTTTCATTAAATTCATGCACCGGAAGAAATTCAACGGCGGTTATTCCGATTTCTTTAAAATAAGGTATTTTTTCTATCACTCCGCCAAAAGTTCCGGGTGACGATACATTTGACGAACCGTGCTTCGTAAAGCCGCGAACATGCACTTCATAAATTATTGTTTTATTCAACGGTATCCTCGGATGACGATCGTCATGCCATTCATAATGAGAATCATCTATCAAAGCGCATTTCATAGATGTTTTTATATTATCGACAGTGGAAGGGCGTAAATCGATATCTTTCCCCGAATTCTTATCGTAACCATAATCGTTTTCGAAATTCCAGCGTCCGTTACAGCCGACTAAAGCGCGGGCATAAGGATCGATAAGCAATTTCATCGAATTAAAGCGATCACCGGTTTCTACGGGCGAATAAGCTCCTCCAAAACGATAAGCATAACATAATTCTTTAAAATCAAGACCCTGAACATGGATATGCCATATATCGCCGGTTTTATTTTTTCTGGGATTAAGTTCTATCGAGGCAACCATAACTCCAGGATCGGATAATTTAAAAAATTCAAGCGTTACATTAGAAGCATTTTTAGATAAAATCGCAAAATTAAAGCCGCCTTTTTTATCAGGCGAGCTGCCTGAAGGATATGGTTTTCCCTTCAATAATTTATATTCATGCTGCATTTTTACTTTTTTCTATCTCCTTAACCGCGACGTTAAGGTTTAAATTGCCAAATTGAGTTTGAAATGGAATTAAAATAGCGGGTATATCTGATTCCGGCACCTGTATTTCACGGCCGACAAATAATGTGGGCGGAGAAAAATCAACATTATATCCGGCGCCGACTAAAAGCGCTATAGCCCGGCCGGTAACCATATTAGTCATCTCGGCGAGCGCCGAACGAGCCAGTTCGTTTAATTCTTCCTGAACCGGCTCAAAAAGCATTTTTCCCGCTATCTCACAGGCAAGTTTATTTTCAAGGGAATAAATAACCCGGCCTTTAATATTGCCTACAACGCCGAGAATTATAACGGCTAATTTTTCTTTAGATGCAACGCAGTCTTTAGCGAGAAAAAGACCGGTACGATTAAACACTATGCCATTAACTATTTGCGGCAATATTTGCGCCGCCGCCTCTATAAAAGGATTAATAAGCTCTTTTTTAATTTTTAACACTCCCCGGCTCGATCCGGACGCCTGCATACATATATGACGAAAAAACCGGCGGCACATAATTATGATTATCCGGCGCCATTATTACGGACCGTTTATAATTTACATTTTTAGAACTTTATCGATCGTCGCAATGAGATTATCTTCCGTAAAAGGTTTTACGATAAAATGCTTGGCGCCAAGCGTAAGCGCCTCTATAACTTTATCTTTCTGAGACGCCGCTGAAACCATTATAACTCTCGCCTGAGGATTAATTTGCTTTATCTGCTTGAGACCTTCAATGCCTGATTCGCCCGGCATAGTTATATCCATCGTTACCAGGTCGGGAGTTTCCGCCTGATAAACTTTTAAAGCATTTTCAACATTTTCAGCCTCACATATATTATCAAATCCGAACTTAGCGAGTATTTTTTTGATGGTATAACGCATAAATTGCGCATCATCGACAATTAAAATTTTTTCAGCTCTTTCTCCCATCGATTTTCTCCTTATACATTCGAGTTTTTAAGCTACGTGTACATTTCAAGTCATATTGTTTCTTTTAAAATTATCTCTTGACGTTTCCATGCTTACCAGAAAATTCTCATATACTTTTACCATATTATACCGCTGTTGTCAATAATATTTTTAATTTCATTTTTTGACGTTAACTCAGGTTAGCCGGATTATCGGCTAAACGCCTTTTTTATCCGGACTCCATATATATTTATGTAGTTGAATCTGAAAACGCGCATCAATTTTATCTTTCAACATCCATTTTACTATAAGGGCGGGGTCTATTTTTCCATAAACGGTTGACATAAGAATTTTACATCGTTCGGTTAAAGAGCGGCCTATAATAATATTTTTAGCGTATTCATAATCGTTTTTATCTCCAATAACGAATTTTATTTCATCAAAAGGCTTTATATAATTAAAATTCTCTTCAAGCAGCATAGCCGCGCAATTCGAAGATGGAGTTTTAACATCCATTATAATAACGGCTTCACGATTAACATTTTTAATAGACACAGATCCTGAAGTTTCAATTAAAAGCACGGGTTTTACAACGCCGATTTTCTTCACGGCCGAAAGATTTTTTATATAACTAACGAGCGCATCTATTAACATTATTGAACCGGGCTGTAAAAGCGGCTCGCCGCCGGTAAGCTCAATAATATTCGTATCGAACGCCGCGATTTTCGATATTATATCATCTATGGTAAAAAAACGTCCGTATTTATAAGCATAAGTAGTATCACAATATGAACAGCGTAAATTACAGCCGGTCAGCCTTATAAAAGCGCAGCTTAAACCCGCGTAAGACGATTCGCCCTGAATACTTTTAAAAATTTCATTAACTTTTAATTTTAATTGCGGCTTATTTAACCGCGATTTATTTTTCATTAACTTCATAAATTTTATTTTATCATATTGCAATGGCTTTTTCAACATAAATAAAAAGAGGAATTTTACAATCTTAAAACATGCAGCCGATAAAACTTAAAACCTGATTCAAAAAATATATAAAAAAATAACGACGTTTATTGAAAAAAATAAAAAAATATGATATCATGGAATGCTTGATAGATAATAAAAGGGTAAAAAGAGGGTTTAAACGTGCCGGCGGCCCGGTTTATATTGAACCGCGCGCTGTCTTATTTTTATTATCGGTTATTTATTTTTCATGATGAAGTAGAGGTCTATTATTTTATGGACATTTTTGAATCACTCAATCCCACGCAATATGAAGCCGCCACAATCACCGATGGGCCGCTGATCATATTCGCCGGGGCTGGAACCGGAAAAACCAGAGTAATTACACATCGGATAGCTTATTTAATCAAGAAAAAAAATGTAAATCCCGGGAATATACTGGCCATAACTTTCACCAATAAGGCCGCCGAGGAAATGCGGACGCGCGTCGATCATCTTCTAACCGGCGCGGGCCGTAACGTATGGGTTTCAACTTTTCATAAAATATGCCTTTTTATGCTTAGATGCAATGCTGAATCCATCGGCCTCACTAAAAACTTTATAATTTACGACGACGGCGATCAGCAATCGCTCATAAAAGAATGTTTAAAAGAACTCGATTTAAACGAAGAAAATATCAAACCGCGTATGATACTATCCAGAATATCACTTGCTAAATCGAGCATGATATCAGAAGACGAATACTTATTAAACGAGGATTCTCGTATAGATTCCATAATAGAAAAAGTTTATAAGCTTTACAACAAAAAACTCAGGCAAAATAACGCCGTTGATTTTGACGATATAATTTATTTAGCCGTTAATTTATTAAAAAATAACGAATCCGTATTAAAAACGTATGCCGCGCGTTTCAAGTATATATTAGTCGATGAATATCAGGACATCAATTATGCGCAATATATGTTCGTTAAAATCCTTTCAAATCCGCACAAAAATATATGCGTGGTAGGCGACGACGACCAATGCGTATGCGCTAATTCTGAAGTACTGACCCCGAACGGCTATCAAAAAATCGAAAACGTCGTAGAAGGCGGTCAGATAATTTCCTGCACCGGCCGCGATGGAGTAAATATAGCGCGTTCCGATAAAATTATGCGCCGCCCTTATTCCGGTCAGGCGATCAGAATTACGCTTGAAAACAATAAAACGCTTACCGTAACCCCAAATCATCTTTTATTCGCGAAATATAATTCATCGGCTTCTCTGAGCTATGTTTATATGATGTATCGTAAAAATTTCGGCTATAAAATCGGAGCGTGTCAGGGACTTTCATTATTCACGGAATCTCGTAAATACGATCTTGAAGAAGGCGACAAAATCTGGATTTTAAAAATTTGTAAAAATCCTAAAGACGCTTCTTATTACGAATCGCTATACTCAACCAAATACGGCATTCCAACCATTCATTTTACCGCCCGTTCACCCGGCGCTTCGCTCGAACAGGAAAAAATACAAAAAATATACGATCAACACGATACGTTTGTAAGAGCGGAAATTTTAATG
>CAYQWL010000148.1:0-9710 GCA_964421195.1 uncultured bacterium
TAGAAACTTCGTCCGTAGAATTAGCCACAGAAACTTCAGATGTATCAGATTTTTTACGGCGCAATCTGACCGGCGCGGTATCTTTCTGGATGTCAGGCAAAACTTTATCTTCTTTCGAAGTTTGAAAAAATTTAATTTTAGGCTCTTTTATTAAAATACGTTCAGTCGAAGCAAAATAAGTTATTTTTTCGCCGACGATATCGTTGTCTTCGAGTCCTTTGCCACGGCGCTGAACGGCATGAGCGTTTCCTTCGATATCGAGCCTGTCTTCTTTTTCATAATAAGTAGCTGTATCGCCGTAAGCTGTAATATCGCGCGAAGTAAGAACAACATCCTGTCTGGCGATCATCTTGCCTTCTTCGGTAAATACATCCATTATCTGAGAAGTTATTTTTGAATTTATTTCAACGCCCTCGGTGCCTTCCTGGCCGAGATATGGGAACTGAATAAGCGAAGCATTTCCTTTAGCTACTATATGAGTGCTGTTTTCAAGCGCTTCGATTTCATCGGCCTTAAGTATTATTTTATCCTTGTTCGATATTTTTTTTTCGGGCGTCCCCGGCCTTTTAATTTTACCTTCGTTTTCACCGGCTTTTTCAGCGCCGCTTACACCGGCTTCACCGCCGTTATCATCAGACGATACATCAGAATCAGAACCGCCGCTTTTTTCATTCAAACCTTCAGACGGCAGCACGCGCTTTTTTTTATCTACGATCTGTATCAATTCAGGCTTTATATTAGCTATGGTGCGGTCCTGTTTAGCTAAATGCTTTACGTAACCTGAAGTAAGAGTATATTTATCAGTATCAACTTTCACATTGCCAAACGCTTCGGTCACTTCATCGGTTTCATCATAAATACCGCGATCTGCATAAAGTATCATATCCTTTTTCAGCACGCGCAGGTTATCGGTTACCTGAAACCGGCCATCGGCAAGAATTTCGAGACGATTTCCGGTAATATGAGTTATGGAATCCTGACTTTCGCGAGCCTTCGGCTGAATCAATGCCGTAACATCGTTAATAACTTCCATACGCTCGGTTTTCATAAAATATATTATACGCTCGCCGTGCACTTCATTGGGAGGCTGATCTAAACTGCGTGCAACAGGATTACCTATCAGAACGGCTTTTTCTTCTTTTTCATAATAAAAAGCACGTTCGGAATTAGCCACAAAATTTTTACCGTCAACTATAACGCCGCCTGAAAATAACGAATAATTTTCTTTCGTGTGAGAATCCACTCTCTGACAGCGCATTTTAAATTTAGAATCCACGATTTCCACGTTCGTAAACGCACGCACAATTCCGGTTTTTTCATTATAAGTTCCACGTTCGCAGGTTATGGTACGACTTCCCTGATAAAGATGAACATTGCCGGTAATTACATAGGTATTATCCGGTTCCATTTCAAATAAATCACCGGTTATCTCTATTGCCTGCTTTTTTTTAGCGCCGCTCTGCGCATCTGCCGGCTGAATAAAAGACGGGCTTAAAATACCGTTCAGCCAGATAAAACTCATAAGCAGCGATGAAATTATTAAAAAAAGCTTTATTATATTCACTTTCATTCTTATAATACGATTATTCATTGTTTCCGCCCTGCTTTTCATCTTTTTTTATCGCTTTATTCATATATTTTTATCCTGACGCTGCCAGCTATTCTAACTTTTTTTTCTTTCACGCGATTTTCAAGACTATTTCCTGATATTTCCAGAGTCGGCCGGACTATTTTAACTGGATTACGCGCTATCAGGACCTGATTTTCATAATAATATTCGAGTGAATCCGTGTACATATTATCTTCTAAAAATTTTTCAGGCCTGCCGCGTTCAAAAAAATTAACCGGCGCAGTTTCCCGATTTCTGGTAAAAGCGCCTGAAGCTGGCGCTGAATTATCTATAACGTTTTCTGACGTATCGGGATATATCGATTTAACATGAACGTTACCTGAAAAATTAATGATTTTTAAATTAGCGTCATGCACCGCTTCTTTAGATGTAATCAACTGCACCGAATCAGATGCCGGATCAGTCGTAAATTTAATATTGGTAAAATAATTCTTGTTATAACTGTCATCTTTAATTAATTTATCGGCATTAAGCATCCATTCAACCTTATTTTCCGTCTTTTTAACGAAATCGATCGAAAATAACTCGATCGACGAACCGCGTCTTTCGGAAAACATTCCAGACGTATTATAAACGCCGTATAACCAGAAAAAAAATAAAAATATAAAAACATAATACAGATACCCGCGCCTTTCGATTATAAATTCAGCGTAAGGATAATATTTATGATTTTTTAACCTGAATCCGCCGCCATATTTTAAAAATACGATCAATGCAACAAGGATATCTATTATTTTTTTTAACGCTTTTTTTAACGCGCTTTTCATTGTCAGATTCAACTTTCAAATCAGTCATGAATAATTATATTGCAAATTCAATAACAGAAACGTGCCCTGTTTATTTAATATTGCAATATTTATTAATTGCATCGGCGAGAGCGCCTTTTTTTTCAAGAATAGCGTTAACCGCATCACGGACCGCACCACGGCCGCCTTCAAATTCAGTTATAAAATCGGCGATATCTTTTATTTCACGGACCGCGTTTAAAGTAGCTATTTTAAGGCCCGCACGTCTCATAACTTTAAGATCGTTAAGATCGTCGCCAATATAAGCCACCTGGTAATCTTTAAGCTGATACTTTTCAAGAAGTTCGTTAAGCGCTTCTTCCTTATCAATAACATCCTGATACACTTCCGTAATTCCAAGCTCTTTGGCGCGTTTTATAACCACCGGCGACGAACGGCCTGTTATTACAGCCGTCATAATGCCGCTTAAATGAGCGAGCTTAATGCCGACTCCGTCATAAACCGAAAAAGCCTTAAGCTCTTCGCCGGTCGAACTCATTATAATCGAGCCGTCCGTTAAAACGCCATCGACATCCATGGCGATAAGTTTAATGTTAGTGAATATCGACATAAAATACCTCCATATATTTATAATTCGTTATTAATCAATTTTCCGCCTCATACTTCAACGCAGGCAGAAGGCCTTTAATTAATAAATTTTCGCCTTTAAAAGGTCGTGCAAATGAATAATTCCGAGAAGTCCGCCTGTTTCATCCGTAACCGGAAGCGTAGTTATCTTATATGACTCCATTATGTTAATAGCTTCCTCACAAAGCTTATCCGGCGATATTGTTTTAGGATTAGCGCTCATTACTTCGCTCAATTTCGAAGACGAAGCCGCCGGGCCTTTTACGCATAATACGCGGCGCAAATCCCCGTCCGTTAATATTCCAAGAAGTTTGCGGTCTTTGCCGGTTATTAAAATAACGCCGAGTTTTTTTTGCGACATAACCGGCAGAGCGTCTATTAAAACCATATCCGCGGACACTTCAGGCAATTCAGCGCCGGTATGCATAAGATCGGATACCTTTATCAAAAGCCTTCGGCCGAGCGAACCACCAGGATGCAGCACGGCAAAATCTTTCGGCATAAAATTCTTTAATTTAGTGAGCGCAACGGCAAGAGCATCGCCTATCGCCATTGTCATGGTAGTAGAGGTCGTGGGCGCCAGGTTAAAAGGACATGCTTCGGTATCATAAATAAGAGGCAATACAACGTCGCTATTTTTAGCCAGTTCCGATGACGGATTATGAGTAACGGCTATTATTTTCGAGCCGCATCTTTTAGCGTAAGGAATAATTTTGATTAATTCTTCCGTCTGGCCGCTATTGCTGATCATTAACAAAATATCATCAGGTTTTATCATACCCAGATCGCCATGAAGCGCCTCTGAAGCGTGCATAAAAGACGATGGCGTGCCGAGCGACGACATGGTAGCCGCTATTTTTCGGCCGACCAATCCAGATTTTCCCATTCCCACGACGACGAGCATCCCGCGTGAGTTATGAATAAGCCTTACCGCCTGAAGGTAATTATCGCCTATATGTAAAACGAGTTTCTTTAAAGCGGCGCTTTCATGTTCAATTATAGAACGAATTTCGGCGGTTATATCTATAAAAACTTCTTCAGACATGATTTATATACGTTCACCATCCCGCGTCTTTAAGACGCCCGAAATTTTAAAACCCCGTCATTCACGGGCGAAGTTCCGGACTATATACGGCCGTATATATCGGCGCCAATAGATTTCAGTTGAACCATAAGCTCTGAGAACATATCGAAATCTATCATATTAGGCCCATCGCACAGCGCTTTATCCGGATTTTCATGCACTTCGAGAAAAAGGCCGTCGATACCCATCGCATAAGCGGAACGCGCATAAGGAATCACTAATTCCCTGACTCCGCCGGTAGCGCCGCCGGCGGCGGAAGGCGTCTGCACCGAATGAGTGGCGTCAAAAACTACAGGAAAACCGGCTTTTCGCATTAAATAAAGCGCCCGCGGATCAAACACTAAATTATTATAACCAAAACTGAACCCGCGTTCGGTAAGTATAATATTTTCATTACCCGCCGCAATCGCCTTTTTTGCCATATAACTCGCATCGGCCGGCGCGACGAACTGCCCTTTTTTTATGTTAACGCAATGCGCGCATCGGGCGACGGATGCGATAAAATCAGTCTGCCTGCATAAAAAAGCGGGAACCTGCAATATATCCGCCACTTTAGCGGCGGGCTTTATTTGATCGGTTTCATGTACATCAACAAGAACAGGCACTGAATAAGTTTTTTTTATTTCCGCGATCATCGCGAGGCCTTTTTCAAGTCCCGGGCCGCGATAAGCGTCCGGCGAAGTGCGGTTCGCTTTATCATAAGAAGTTTTAAACACATAACTAAAACCGGCATTTTCAACCGCGCTTTTTAAAAACGAACAGGTTCTATGAAGCATATCGATATTTTCAATAACGCATGGACCGGCTATTATACATAATTTAGAGTCGCCCCCGATAGATACGTCTGAATTTATATTGATTTTTTTACTATCTTTTAGCATTCACAGAACATCCTTTCCGTTTTTCATATTGAGCATAAGTTCATGCGTAATATTCACATACGAGCCGCACGATATTTCTTCGGCGCGCGCCGTAAGAGAAAGCCCAATTTTTTCGAATAATCCGGCAAATAAACTTTTAAGTGAAACATTTTTTAAAAATGATAATAATCTTTCATCGTAACGGTTAATTTCACTTATACGTACAATATTATTAGCAATAGCGCTCAACGCAATTTTTCGCCTTTGATTAAAAGCCGCCCGGACTACAGCGAAAAATGCTTCTTCGTTAAAACCTTCTTCCGGCCGCCTGTTATATGGCCTCAGCCTGACGAGCGAAGATTCGACATCGGGCGCCGGATAAAAACAGGTTCGCGATATTTTTTTTACCTTAGATGTTTCGGCTTTAAGCGCGCAGGCCACGGTCAATATTCCATAATCACCACAGCCCGGCTTCGCCGTAATCCGGTCCGCCACGTCGCTTGATATCAAAAGATAAATATCGTTAATTTCTACGGCGGAATATAATAACTTTTCAATAATTTGCGAAGTAATATAATAAGGTATATTTGAAACAACCTTAATTTTATCAAAGACGGCGTCTGAAGATTTTTTTATTTCGTTTAAAATCGCTCCTATATCAGCTTTCAAAAAATCAAGAAAGTAAAAAGAAACGTCTCGCCGGCCGCTAAAATATTTATCGTAAATTTTAAATAAATTTCTATCGGTTTCAAAAGCCAGAACATGCGCCGCGGCGCCGGCGAGACGCGCCGTAAGATTGGCGGGACCCGAACCGATTTCAATGACTAATTCGTTTTTTTTAACATCCGCTATAGCGGCTATTTTATCAAGAGCATTATTATCGACGAGAAAACACTGGCCGAATTTTTTATCACATTCAATGTCAAACTCTTTAATAACACTCATTACTGAAGACGGATAAAACATTTCAATCAAAGTTTCCGCTCGCTGACGTTTATATCTTCGTTCGAAACGACATTACCCTCACGCAATCTGAGCACTTTTACAACTATGGAATTTCCCGCCTGAGCAAAATTAACTGTAATTTCATCGTTTTGAGATATTTCTTTGCCGGACTTCGCCGGCCGGCCGTTCACCAGAACAAACCCGCCGTCACACGCTTCCTGCGCAACACTGCGCCTTTTAATTATTCTATACAACTTAAGAAACTTATCCAGCCGCATCCTTCGCACCCGTCCCTTCACAAAAATTAGAGGCACGGCGCGCCGTGCCTCTAATTCTGCCGTTATCTTTTCGTATTATTCATATTTGGTGAGCAATTCGAAATTATCTTTTTTTAAATTAACATCGGCTGAATTCCGAAGTTCGCTCATATATTCTTTGTAAAGTTCATTTTCTTTAGGCGATGCCAGTATCTGTCTTATTTCGGCGCGTTTTTCATCGAGAGAAGCTGTTTTAGCAGGTTCTTTCTCTGTAACCTGAACTATATTGTATCCCGCCTGGGTTTTAAAAACGCTCGAAATTGAACCAATTCCAAGATTAAACACGACATTTTCGAGAGCCTGATTAACCTGGCCGCGGGTTATAAAGTCCATGTCGCCGCCTTTAGAACGGGTAGTAACATCTTTAGAAAATTCCCTCGCTAAAAACGCGAAATCTTTCTTATTTTTAGTCAGTTCTTCATGTATTTTCATAGCCTCCGCCTCGGTGCCAAGAACGATGATACGTACCTTAGCGCGTTCAGGGGTAGTATATTCAGACTTATGCTGTTCATAATAAGTTTTGATTTCTTCTTCGCTTACAAGATCATTTCTTGAAAGTATTTCTTTTATCTTATCTTTTACTTCATCTAAAGGTTTATAGCTGTCGGTTATTCTATCTTCGGCTTTAAATATATGATAGCCGAACGATGATTTTACCACATGTGAATATGCGCCTTTTTCAAGTTCAAATACGGCCTCTTCGATAGCTGGATCAATCATCGCCCCCCACGGCATGCAAATTTCACCCTTAAATTTATCCGCCGCCGATTTATCTTTAAAACCTTCGCCTTTTATAATAAGTCCAACTTCACCCGACTGATCTTTAGTAACGCCTTCAGAAACATTCTTTGCCAGTACGCCGAACTCCTCGCCTTTTAAAGCGCGTTCCTTAGCGTCACTAAGTTTCTTTCTTATTATTTCATCGGTTTTAAAACTTATATAATCGGTTTTTATAGCTTTTTCAGCTTCTTCAAAGGTTTTAAACGCAGGTTCATATATTTTTTCAGCTTTTATTATAACGACGGTCCATGGAAGTTTTACCGGCGGGCTAACCTGTCCTTCATAGGTAAGCTTGCCAAGAGCGGCTGAAATTTCAGCCGGAACGCCCTCGTCGGCTTTTTTTATTATTTCACCGACAAACTTTGATTTATCGTAATTTTCAGGTTCTTCGCCAAGATAAATACGTCCGCAGACCTCGCTTGATTTAGCCGATGGACCTTCGGAATACTTCTGCTGAAGTTCTTCGAATTTATAACCGCCTTTCGTCAGTTTAGAATAAATCTCGTTCATAAGTTCTTCAGACTGACGGGCAGCGGCTTCATTTTTAAATTCTTCAATAACTTCATTTTTACATTCATCGAACGGTTTTAACTTAGAATCTACTTTATTAGACGCCATAATTATATGATATCCAAGAGAGGTTTTAATAACTTCAGAAGGCGTCGTATCGCTTGACAGCGCGAACGCTGAATATAAAATATTATCTATAACACGGCCGTTTAAAGCTACTTCGCCGGTCAATTTGTCTATATTTTCAATCGGTTCTTTATTGTCCTGATATATAGTTCCGAGAACTCCGCCGTTAGTTTTCGAAACACCGTCAGAATATTTAGACGCGAGTTCCGAAAAGCTTTCGCCGCTTTTTATCCTTTTAACTATATCTTCAGCGAGCGCCTTTGCCTGTTCGTCAAGTTTTTTTTCAATATAAACTTTCTTAACTTCTTCTTTCACTTCTTCAAAAGGCTTCGTATAAGCCGTTTTTTGATCAACCGATTTTATTATATGATATCCAAAATCTGTTTTGACGGGACCGGTTATTTCGCCTATTTTAAGAGCAAAAGCCGCATCTGAAAATGGTTTTACCATCATATCGCGTTTGAAAAATCCAAGGTCGCCGCCTTTATCTTTAGACGGACAGGTGGATTCCGTTTTAGCGAGTTCTTCAAAATTAACGCCTTCGTCGATTTTCTTTTTAAGTTCTATAGCATGAGTCTCTTCTTTAACGAGTATATGCGAAGCCTTCACTTCGGCTGTTTGATTATAAAATGCCAGCAAATCTTCTTCGGATGGAACAAGACTATCTACGCGATGCTTAGCGTCAGGGGCTATAAGTATGTTCTTAAGATCTACATGCGCGCGCGTCATAAATTTAGAGGTATTTTTATTATAAAAATCAACGGCTTCGGTATCAGAAACATTTACCGCGCCGCGCAAAACCTCGCTGTTAAAAGGCTTCGTTATAACTTTAACATCGAATGAACGCGGGGTTTTATATTTATCTTTATTTTCCTGATGATATTTTTTTAACTCTTCAGCGGCAGGATTAATAGAATTTTTTACAGCCTCTGAATCAGATTTAATGAATAAATGAGCGAGTTTCATGGTAACCGGATTTTTATAACGGCCTTTATGCTCATTATAATATTTACTTATATCTTCATCGCTTACATTTTTTAATAAAGCCGAACGTACGGCGTCACGAACTTCGTCGAGAGATTTTTGAACTTCAGTCTCTTTCGATTCGCCCGGAAGCACTTTCATTTCGACAAACTGCTTCATATTCCGGTCATAATATTTTTTAATATCTTCTTCCGGTATCGCGCGGGGTTTCGATAATTCACGTTTCATTATACGTTCCTGCACCTGAGTTCTGAGGCGCTCTTCGAGCATAACACGGCTCATGCCGCTATTTTTAAGATAATCGGCGAGCTGCTGTTTAGAAGGAAATATTTTATTTATTTCTTCGTCATAATCAGCGGCTGAAGGCATTATTTTTTTAGTTTTACTTTCCATTATCTTAACGTCGATAATCTGATTCAATAATTCTTCACGCTGTTTTTTAGTAGAATAAAATTTTTTAAACTGCTCATCCTGACGGTGAAGAATGTCAAAATAATCGCCCGCGGTTATATCGATAGTTTCATCGGCCGAAATTTTAACGCTGGCAAGCACCTTTTTATAATCGGCATCAGAAACCTTATTTTTGTTGAGTTTTTTAAGATCTTCAACGGCCTGTTGCTGTTGCTGACTTAAATGGAAAGTGCCTGCGAAAATAAATATAGAAAGCACGAATGCGGCTACTACGGCCCAGATAACCACTTTGACGATAACGTTGTTTTTTGAGAAAAAAATTGACCCCTGGTTCATTGGAATAATTTCTCCCTTCGAATTTATATTTTACTTTTTTACCGGATTGATAAACATCTTTTTTATTACCTGAAATATTTTAAATTTTAATGTCGTGAATATATCAAACTTTTCGTCTTTTGTCAATAAACTAATATTCATTTTTTAGCTTTTTTTATTCGAAATTTTACAAATTTAAATTTAAAATTAAGTATTTATAACACTTTTCATTGTATTACTCCTTTACAGGTTATATTTTTTTATTTTTTTATTTTTGTCTGTTCTTTATTATCTTTTATCATTCTTTACTTTAAAAAAATTCTTTTTTTGTTCTTTTTTTGTTCTTTTTTTGTTTTTTTTGTTTTTACTGTTTAC
>CAYQWL010000149.1:0-9670 GCA_964421195.1 uncultured bacterium
GCCCGACGGCTATATAGCTTTATCAAACCTTTATATTAATTCTAAACAGGCGGCGAACGCAGTTACCGTATTAAATTCAGCGTTAAAAGCCATGCCGGATAATCCAGATATTTTATTCAATCTCGGCATGATATATTTAAACGCGAAAGATAATAAAAACGCAAAAATAGTTTTAGAACGATTGTTAAACGTATCCGAAAAAGAGAAAGAAACGCCGGCGTATAAACGAGTGGCCGAACTGATAGCCGGGCTTTAACGCGGGCAGGGCCATCTTTTATTGCTTAATTTATATCTATTATCTATATATTTTTATTCCATGTGATTCTATAAAATTTAACTTATCGGCTGCCGTTTCTTTATTTATTTTTATAGTAATTTCATCAGAAGTCGATACCATTAATTCGCAATTTTCACCTTTATTATCTTTAATCGCATACTTATCAGACAATACTTTTGTAAATTTTTCAAGTAATTCACGGCCGCCTTTTATCGTTATAATTATCGCAGTTTCCGAGGTAGTTTCATAAGCGTTTAATGCCGAAAATTCAAATACGGACGACTGTTTCACATCACCGGAACCCGCGGCCGCCGCTTCCGGCGCCGCGGGAATGGCCCGCTGAATAACGGCCTCACCGGAATTTATAACCGCGGAATTTTGAATAAGATTTTCCTCAGTATTCACGGACCGAACCGTGGATACGGAGGACGTATCATCGGCCGAAGCCTCTTCGTTAATCAATAAAGCGGCATTGGTCATCTGCGCGGGCGCCCCGGCCGCCGCGTTATTATCGCACGATAAAATTTCCACTCCCTCAGTCGTATCGCTGCATATCTCCTGAAGCGGGCATCCATCGCATAAACTGAACGCCTCGCCCGGCGAAGTTAAAATCAATAAACCGGCGGATAAAATTATAATAAATCCAGCCGTTATAATTAACGGTTTAATATATTTATTCATAAACCCTCCCTTTCAACCCATTTTTCTTAATTTAATCAAATTTTGTTCTATTTTAAACCGGCGCCTTTACTCTCAACCGCGCCGCGTTTTTCATGCTCTTTCAAAAGCTCGATAACTTCTTTATGGCCCTTAGCGATAGCCGCCTGTAAAGGAGTCTGACCGGCCTTACTCGCAATACTAAAATTTGCGCCATGCTCAAGAAGCATTTTCACCACATCGGCCTGGCCCTTTTCACTGGCTATAAATAAAGGCGTTTTGCCTTTAAGAGTCTGAGCGTTAATATCGGCGCCTTTTTCAAGAAGAATAGAAGCTATATCCGCATAACCAAAACCGGCCGCAAGATATAATGCGCGAACATTACCGTTGGTAAGCGCATTCGGATCGGAACCGCTTTCAAGAAGAAGTTTCACGGCATTAAAATTGCCGTTAGCGGCAGCGACATGTATGGGAAGCATTTTACCTTTAACCATTATACATGTGCTATAAACGTTATTGATATCGGCGCCGTGTTCTATAAGATACTTAACGGCCTTCATGTGTTTATTATGTTTATTCTTCTCGCCTTCGAGGATTTTACTCAATGTTTTATTATCGATATGCGACACGTTATAATATTCAATTCCTTTAAGTTTGCCCATACACGAAGCGAAAAGATCGTTAAGATAAACTAATTTAACATCCGCCCCGTTTTTAACGAGTAATTCAACTATATTTAAATGTCCGGCATCGGCCGCCGAATGAAGCGCGGTTTGATTATGCGCGCTTTTTTCATCGAGCCGCGCGCCTTTTTTTATTAAAAATTCCGCCGTTTCATAAGCGCCGGCGTCGGCGCTGTAATGCAGAGGCGTTTTACCATCGCCGTTTTTCGCGTTTATATCCGCGCCTTTTTCAAAAAGCAATTTTGCCGTCTTAACGCAATTATTGCCGCACGCAAAATGTAACGCGGTATTACCCATCCAATCTTTAAATTTTACATCGGCGCCTTTATCTATAAGCAGCTTCGCGGCCGCGGCAAACCTTCCATTTACAGCCTCTATCAATGCAGTCCGTTCGCCAAGCGATCTCGCGTTTATATCCGCGCCGTTTTGTAAAAGCATCTTAATTAATTCGATATGATTTAAAGCGGCGGCCCATTGAAGCGGCGCACGATTATAACAGCCGTCGCGCGAATTAACGTTTACTCCCTTTTCAAGAAGCAGTTTAACTATTTTAATATCGCCTTTTTCCGACGCTATATGTATTGGAGAAGCGCTATTATACCCCGGCGCTTTAACATCGGCGCCGCTTTCAATCAAAAATTTCGCCATTTTATAATTACCGTTTTTAACCGCAAAATGAAGCGGAGTATTATCATAACGATCTTTTTCATTAACCGGCGCGCCTTCCTTCAATAACCGCGCAACCGTTTTATAATCATTTTTTTCAGCGGCTTCAATCAACGGCTGAGCATACGATTTTCCATAAAAAAGCGACAAACAAATCGACGCCGTTAATATAAAAATAAACGACTTAAATCGGGCGGCGCTTCGCGATACAAATAAATAATTTATACTTCCGCTCGAAGCCGATAATATATTTTTATTTACATCGTTTATAACATTTTTTTTATTCATACTTTAATTAACCGCCTTTCAATATAAATTTACATCAACCAACGAGGGCCGGCCTCCGCCGGCCGCTACAGCCGCAAAAGACGCCAGCCCCCGTTATTTTTATTATATGTCAGAGACGCCGAAACATGTTATGATTCGGCCGTCAATAAACCTGTAATTTTATTCCGATCTTCTCGTTTCTACGTTAATAACATTAGGCCTGAACAACGTATGACGAATTACGATAGGAAACTTAACGATCGTAGCGTTACCGGACATATCTTTAACCGCTACAAACATAAACGGCGTTTGAGCTCCCGGACCGGTCGGAGTAGGATCTCTAAAAATTCCATAAGTTTCAACTATGCTTCCTTCAGGCTTCCAGCTATCCATAACTTCTCCGAGCATAAGCGCATCGCCGAGATTAACGGTATCCACATAGCAATTTCCCGCCATCATAACGCCGTTATTAACCATAACCGGTTTCGTTACAGGTATTACATTATCGACATTATCAAATACGGCAATTTCAAATTTAGTACGCGCATCTTCGAATAGTTCAAGCATATCGCCCGCATTAGCCGGCAATATTTTATCGAAATCATAGAAAGCGACATTCGTCGGAGCAAATTTGTTATAAACTTCGGATATACCGATATTTTTGCCGCCAAATTTTATGATATACGATTTTTTGCCATCTATTTCGCCGACGCTTATATCAGTGAGATTATTAGTGGTAGGGCTGAGCTGAGTGCACTGCCCCGTATTATTTTGCAACGAAGCCATATCGCGAACCGGATTATTTTGACCGGTAAGCGTAGCTACGCTTCCGTCTAAATTACAATCTTTAACGGCCACATCGGTCGCACCCCACGTGGTAAATTTTAATTTTCCATCGTTTTGAGAATCCCAATCGAGATCGTCGTGGACCGAAGCATGTTTATCGGCGATCATATTAGCGTTAGGCCCGTCAAGATAAGCCTCGAAATTTCCAGCGGTTTTTATTATATAACGGCGATAAACGTTATCGCGGGTGCGTAAAGCATAAAAACCAAACGACGGCGCATCGTTATCAACCAATGAAATACGAGCGGGCGCGTTGGGGTAGTGTTTGCTTTTAGGCGCGAGAACGGCGCCGTCATTTGCCTTTGCCTGTAAGGTCGCATCGGTGATTTTATTTCCCGCTTTATCCTCGCTAAGCGCATATAAAGGAAGCGAACCCGTCATATCATAGGGTATTTTATCTTTAGTTAAAACATTATGCGGATTGTCGAGCTGGCAATTGGCCTTTCTGTAAGGCGCGTCAACGCCATAGCCGGGATAATCGCCAGCCGGCACATTAACGGCGTCCTGTATCTGGCCCGGCAAACGTCCGTTAGCATTGGGATTAATAGTTTTTTCGAGCACTTTTTCAAGATGATCTTTATCAAAATCATAATGTTTATCGTCAGTTTTCGTTACAGTGATAGATTCCCAGTTCAAATTATTCTTACTGCCGCCTACCATAGCTTTTAATTGAGATTTAAGATCGGTATTCGGATTATTATCGCACACGTCGAATTTAATAGCGCCTTTATAAGGATCGCCCGTAGTGCCGCCGATATATTCAACGCCGGTAACCGGTAAACCGCCCGCCGCTATAGAATCTTTCGGAAGCGGCTTAGGATTGGCCGGATCGGGATTATCGCTTACAAAGAAAGTTTGAGGCGCCTGCACATCTTCGACGACAATAGGAAAACCGGCCGGCACTTTGGGATCGGTTGTAATAGTCTTCCAGTTTACGGTGTTATAATTAGTCTGGCCCGTTCCGTCACTGACTAAATCGTAGTAAGCGAATATTACATTGCTTTTATCCGCTTTAGGCAACTGCCCGTCGGTCGTCAACACCTTACCTGTTTTATCTTTCTTTTCAGAACGGCCTTCCCATTTAACTTTTGGATACTTGAACTTAATATAAAGGTAATACTTACCAGGATTGAGCGGCATATCAAAAGCATAGCGCAGGCTGACCTTTACGTTTTTAAATTCACGGTCGGCGCTGGTGAGAGTGCTCCAGCTGGCGCCCGGCCCATTTCCGTTCGCATCGTCGGACAAACGCCCTTTCGCTATGCAAATCGAAGGCAGTCTCTTTGGATCTGAAGGTTCGCTGACCGACGCGTCTATTGCAGTGCCATGAAATTTACTGCCGCCATTAGCCGATATTTCTTCAGCCGCTAAGTACCATTCGTATTCGATAGCTCCGCGGTCAGCCCGGTTAAGCGCAACCGTCGGATTGGCATTTGTACCCGCTCCGGCTACCCATGTCGCCGCGGACGGCAGGGTTCCAAAAACTATATTCGCCGGAACACCCGTCAGTTCAGGTGGAACCGTCGTAAGCTGAACCGAGCCGGGTGCTCTTTCGCCAAAATTACGCATTTTCTCACTCATAACTACATTATTGCCATTTTTTACACTATTGGCGGGACGGTGAGGAGCGCCGGTAGCGTAATCTTCGCCCTTGTTATCCCACGGGCCAAGACCCCAATCCGCTACCGCCGTATCGGGATAATCCCATACGCCGATGCCATTATAAGTTTCCATACGTTTATTCGGATTTTCATGCTCGATAGATCTTATAAACTTAATATCAGCCGTCGCGGTCCATGTCTTAATTTCGTTTTCTTTAACCGTAGATGGACCGTCAATTTTAACATTAGTAATGTATTTATCAGTTACATCCTTTTTAGCCGTAACTATTATGTAACGTTCGCCGACGTAATCTTCGTCGCCGTCCTTTACGCCGTTACCCGGCGTGCCGCCGCTGCCCTGCGAACCGCCGTCATCGAAAAACAGAAAATGGGTTTTAGGGCTTTTACATGCGGCGGTATTACGATCGGTAACATAAGAAGGGTATTTTAAAATTTCATAGTTCCACTTTCTCGCGGTAGCTATTAAACTAATCTTATAAATGCCCGGCTCGGTCGGCGTAAAAGAAAATTCAGGCGAAGCTTCAGGCGCTCCTCCATTTTCAGCATCCCACGTTTTATTATAATTATCGCCAAGCGAACAATACCATTTGCCATCGGCTAAATTAATGTTTTGAGATTTATTGCCTTTTTGAAGCGCCTGCCATTCAGCCGGCGCCTGAGCGGCGACCTGCGTGGGTTTAGTAGGAGTTAAAACCTTTTTCATGGGTTCTACCATTTCAACGCGCCAGTAATAACAAGCAGTACCCGGTCTTACAGAAAATTCAAAACCGCCCTTTATACCATTATTATTTTCATCTTTTAACACGAGCCCGGATAAAATATTCTTTTGAATAAAATCGTTAGAAAACTTAGGCGGGGCATTTTCCATACGGCACGTATAAGGTTTATCTTCTTCAACCTCGTCGCCTTCGTATTTAATTTCAACAAGGTTATTATTAGTATCACGCGCCGATATAGTAATATCTTTGCTTTTAATTTCTTCTATATTTTTACCCGCAGGCACGAGAGGAAGGAAATCGACGCACATTCTTTCTTCGTTACCCGTAGGCGGGCCGGCGAGATTAATCGTAGCGAGCGCAAGCTTGATGCTGCCTATAAGCGGCGGGACCATATCCGGAACCGCCTGACGGAATTTAAGGTTGGTGGCGTTAGCGTCGTTATATATTTCAAGAACAAGGCCTGTTTGCTGGCCGACAGTAAAGTCATTGAGTTTAGTTTCAGTTTTAGTATAATATTCAACCTGATAAAGTTCCGTGGCGGCGCGCGCTGTAAACTTACGCTTCCAGTGCCACTCTTTACCGCCGGTGCTTGTCGTATATTCAACGGGCTTACCTGGAGTGGGCAGATCGATCAAATTGTTCACCGTAGAATTTGGGTGATGAAAAGTATCGCCGCCGCCCGCCGCGTCGAATACGGCGCGAGGATCGGTAAGATAATAAACGCTTCCGCTGCCGTCGCCCGCTATCGTTTTAACGTCATTTTTCATTTCTATTACACCCGACTTGCCGGCTTCGACATTATAAGCCTGCATTTTTTCCCATCTTAATTTTTTGGCTTTAGAAGCGTCGAATTTGCCATTGGTCGTACCCGGCTGAAGCAGAGTATAACGCACGCCGCCAAGGCCGTCCCATTGATCGGCAACGGTAAAACCTATAACCTCGCCATTATTTGGAGCGGTATAAATATAGTCAGACAGAGGGCTTTTAGTAGCGGCGCCTATGCTTAAAGTCGTTGCGGTAAGAGCTTGAGAGCTATCGAGACCGTTAAAAAAATCGCTGTCTTTTTGCGGTATGCCAAAAGTATTATTTGCCGTAAGTTTTATAGTGCCTTTTTTAATTTTAGGTTCGGGCAGCGACGAATAAACATAACGCCTGCCCGCGCCGGTAGTGGTGAATCCTATTTTATAATCGGTATTTATGTTATCGGTAGACGGGTTCATGGAACCCGGATGAAAAGCTTCGCCGCACATGGTAGCGCGCGCGCTGGTATATTGCATGTTTACCGTATCGAAAACGTTTTCAAACTTATCTATAACGGTACCGGGTGTAATAAGGGGGTCATTTACCCCCGCCGGAACAAATACCGGATCGACATAATGGCTTATCCATAAATCGACGCGCTGGATTTTAACGCCGAACTTAATCTGCCAGGAGACAGTACTGCCGTTGCATGACACACCGGCGCCGCTATTCGCCTTCCAGTCGAGAAAACCGCAATACCAGTAATTAAGCGGTATGCGTTTAATGCTGCGCCCCGCTCCTTTATTATGTTTGGCGTAATCCGCCAGCGCGGCCTGCGGCGGATTAACCGGGGCCGCGTAAGCGCCGGTGTTATGAGCGCCGCCGCCGGGCGTCTGGCCCTGAAGATAAGACCAGCCGGCATGGCCTGCGTATTTTTCGGTAGCCCTATCCGACACGCCGCGGCCGCCGTGCGGGTTGCCGGGCATGGTATCGCAATGGTTCAATACGTCGTGATAATCGAGAGTGCCGTCGTTGCCGATACCGCATATTCCTTCGGCCCTTGGCGGATCTACGTTAGAATGAAAATTCTGAGGAATATTAATAAGGCCGGGATCGAGTTTAGCCGCGAGAACATAAATATTACGGAATTGATCGACCGAAAGGGCCTGATAATTATCCATTTTAGTAGGATCGCCAAATAACTTTATACCATCGGGCCTTACTGTAATACGGTTTCCGTTGGCGTCGATTTTCTGGCTTGCGTAAACTCCCATAAACGGGCCCTCACCGATCATTACGTAAACCTCGCCATTACGGGCATAAACCGCGTCGGCCGCGTTTGCCGCTAAAGGAGTTTCTAAGATAAATAAAAAAATAAAAACGGGAAATAATAAAAATAATAATGGCTTTTTTAACATAAAAAACACCGTCCCTTCTTTTTTAATGCGTATAAAAACATACAGCGATAATAATGATAATTTAACCGCCTAATTTAATTATATAAAACGTAACGCAAATTATCAACCTTTTTTAAAAAATAATTACATTTTTCTAAAATTTGAAGCGGAAGCGCCGCAAACGGTTTCATATAGAGCGGCGGCTTTTTCTTCAGCCATGCCGTTTTTTACCATGACCGCAACCGCGGCCGCGCGCGTGATATCCACCCCGCCATAAACGATAGGATTGGCCGTAAGTTTACGTACCTGAGGAAGGGTTTTTATATATTCTCTGGTAAAAAAACTATTTTTAACGGCTTCTATATCCTGATCTTTCTGCATCTTACGAAGCATTTTAATATATTCAGTTTCGCTGTATTGCATATTGCGGGTGTTTACTAAATCTTTCGAAAAACCAGCTTCAAAAGTCCTTAACGCGCCGAGTATTTTTGAGTAATCAGGACCGTTAGATATCAGATATTCAAGTTCAGCATTTATTTTAGTTTTTTCTTGAATTGTTTTAGCGGCAAAATCATTTTCAGCTTTAAGCGGTATAAACAAACCGAGATTTATTATAGCCTTAGCACCATATTTTTTAGCGGCGCTTTCAATGGCTTCATTAACTTCTGAATTTATTTCGATAAATTTTTTTTCGGTTTCTTCAGCCGTTAAGTAATATGTTTTTAACATCGACCGGCATATAGCTTCATAAGAATCAAGCAATCCCGATAATTTTTTATTTTTTTCGTTAATATCGCCGTTATACTTTTTACCGATCCTTTCGAGCTCCGATGCGCGCTGAGATTCATTACCCGCTTCAGCGGACGCCTGCGGATCTTTTGCGAGCGCATCATATTTATCGTTAACGGCGTCAAGTTCAGCGATACGGTAACTTTCGATTTTTTCGATTTCTTTGTTTAAAACATCTATTTCTGATTTAAGCCTTTTAATTTCAGCCGAGTTTCTTTCCGCGCTCTGCTTAAATTCATTAGCGCGCGTTTTAATTATATTTAACAATTCCTGAGAATTTACAGTATTTTTCGGCGGTTTTATAAATAAACGTGTGCTCTGGTCAAAGTATTGCATGACTGGATGAAGCGCATAAATTAAAGAAATATCCACGGTAGCAAGAAAAACCGGCTCCGCTTTTTCTTCGGAATCGCCCGTCGTTTTAGCTTTACCCTGCGCAAAACATAAACCGTTCAAACATAACAATGATAAAATCATAAAAAATGATAGAATTTTAACCGTCAACACGCCATGTTTTTTTTTCATAGAACAACCTCCGGTAAAAGTTATTAAATACTGATTATAACAAATATATAATCCATTTGCAATAAAAAAGAATTTTATAATAGTTTAAGAAATTTTATGAATAAAAACATTGTATTTATAACGACGTTCTGGTATAATCATTTTATAAATAAATGCTATAAAATATTTGCTTATAATTTCCGTTCATAAATTCATTAAAATTTTAAGTTTTTCTTATATTAATAAATAATAACGACCGGAGGGCTTTTATGACTGATAACGCCATAATTCAAATCAAAAATACCATTATAACCGTTATATTCATATTTTTTATTTCAGCCGCCGTTTTTTTTAACGGCTCATATCCCGTTCACGCAGCGGCGAATAGCAAAACAGACGGCGCGGCGGATGAAATGTCAATCGCCACCATAGACGTTGCTACGGTTTTCGCCCTGCACCCGGCCATGATTTATTACGACGCCCGGCTCAACCGCTTTATAAG
>CAYQWL010000150.1:0-9578 GCA_964421195.1 uncultured bacterium
GTAATTAAATCGGCAAGCGGCACGAGCCCGAATTGAGGCGTGGGTATAAATAATTTTTTAAAAAAATCTATATCACGCCTGTAATCGTTTTTCATTTTTATAATTATATCATAACTATCGTTTCCTTCTCGATAGGTGGATACTTTCCAGCCGTTAACGGCGGTTTTAATGACGCTTCCTATCGACCCGACGGTTAAACCATACAGTCCGGCTTTTTTACGATCAACTACGAATTCGAAATTTGGAGTTCCTTTAACGTAATTATCTTCGATATCTTTTACATGCGGAATATTTTTGAGCGTTTCTTTTACTTTTTTAGCTATTATGCCGAGCGCGTCAAAATTATCGCCCGATATTTCTATGTTAATAGGCGGTCCCGTAGGAGGCCCATCTTCATTTTCAGCGAGTAACAGGTTTACTCCGGCTATTCCTTTTAATCGCTCGCGTATTCTATCCATAGTCTTTTTAGAAGATTCGACTCGCCCTTCGAAATCGTGGAATTGAATTCCTATATGGTTCGGTGAATTTTGTTCGAATCCGCCCATGCCGCCGCTGGTTATGCTTGTAAGTTTCGTATAAACATGGCGTATGTTTAAAAGATCGCTAACGGGTTTTTCAGATTCAATTCCCTGCTCTTTTTTAAATTTATTAAATTCTTTTAAATTTGTTTCAGATAAAGCGGGAGGTTTAGCTTCAGGAGTTTTAAACTGTTCTGGAATATTATTATAAGATATAATTCTTTTTTCTATTTCAGCGGCTGTTTCTAAAAGGGTATTCATATCCGTGCCTTCCGGCGGTTCTATATTGACGTAACAGGTGCTCGGATCCATCGAAGGGAAAAATTCGACGGGCCGTTCAATGCCGGTTCTATAAAGCCAGAAAGAAAAGCAGAAAATGAGTATTAAAACCGTCGTGAATAAAACGGCGACACGGGCTTTAAGGGCCGTTTTTAAAATAAAGCCGTAAGAAGATATTATAAAACCATAATTTTGAATTGGTTTTTCCCCCGCTTTTAAAACCTGTTGTTCGTCGATTTCCGCGTTATCCGCGATTTGATTTTTAACCTTCATAAATGCCGAGCCGAAAACCGGATTAATAATAAGCGCTACGAAAAGGCATGATGAAAGCGTGGTTATTAAGGTGGTGGGAAGGTAAAACATAAATTCGCCCATTATCCCTTTCCAGAATAGAAGCGGGCAAAAAGCCGCTATGGTGGTTAAAGTGGACATGGTTATGGGCATGGCGACTTCCGCCGTAGCGAGCATCGCCGCACGGCTTCTTGGAATTCCCTGGTCCATGAATCTGTATATGTTTTCTATTATAACGATAGCGTTATCTACGAGCATTCCAAGCGCCAGTATTAAACTGAAAAGAGTTATCATGTTAAGGCTTATATTCATGGCTCTGAGTATTATAAAACTTAAAAGCATGGAAAGCGGAATTGAAATACTGACTAAAACGGCGTTTCTAAAACCCATCGAAAACATGAGCACCGCTATTACCAGTATTAAGCCGGTATAAATATTATTTTCAAGATCATCTACCAGCATGCGCACTTCCTTCGAACGGTCCATTATCTTTGTGATTTTTATACCGGCGGGAAGCGTCGCTTTATTATTATTGAGAGTTTCAAAAATTTTATCTACCGTATTTATAATATTTTCGCCTACGCGTTTTTTAATATATAAATTAACCGAATTTTTAAAATTAAAACTGGAATTATCGGTAATATCTTTATATGAATCGCTTATCATGGCTATATCGCTTAAATATACAGGCGAACCGTTTATAACGGTAACGATTAAATTATTAAATTCTTCTATATTTTTAAATTCGCCTGGAACGCGTACCTGATAACGTCCGTCGCCCATGGCGATATTTCCGCCTGAAACGTTCTGGTTTTCAGAGGAAATGCTCGAATAAAGCGAAGTGAAAGGTATTCCGTTCCCGGCAAGAAGGTCGGGATCGACTTCTATATGTATTTCTCTTTCGCGTCCGCCGGCGAGTTCCACTTCGAGTACTCCGGGTATGCCTTCTATATCTTCTTTTATGTTTTTAGCGGCTTCCTTTAATTCACGAAGCCCCATATCGCCTGATATTGCAAGAACTAAAATAGGAAGCTCGGATATGTTAACTTCGAAAACGGACGGATCGTCTTCGAGATCCGAAGGCAATTCTCGTTTCGCCATGTCAACTTTATCTTTAACCCATTTTACGGCGTCGTCGATATCGGTGCCGGTAACGAATTCAACTACGATGAGGCTCGCGCCTTCACTCGACTTTGAAGAAATTTTTTTAAGATTCTTAACTCCTTTAAGTTTTTCTTCGATTTTAATGGTGATCGAAGTTTCAATATCACCGGGCGCGACGCCGCGATAGGAAGTGGATATAAAAACGTAAGGGATTTTAACGTCAGGAGCGCTTTCGCGCGGAAGCATTACATAGCTTACATATCCGAACACTGCGATAATAATGGTTAAAACGAATATACTGATACGGTTTTTAATTGATAAATCGCTTATATACACTTTTTTCTCCTTTATAAAAGGGCTAATCGACCACTTTTACTTTGCAGCCGTGAGTTACGAGCTTGTTGCCTTTATCTATAAGCATATCTCCAGGTTTTAAACCACCGGTTATATGAACGTATTTGTCCTGAAAAGAACCTAATTGAAGGATGCGTTTTTCGGCCCTTGCGGCCGGGCTCATTATATAAGTATAATATTCGTCGTCGCCGGGTATGACTGAAAATATAGGAAGCATAACGGCGTTAGAATGAGAAGCCCGGACGATCTTCGCTTTTACTATCATGCCGGGAAGCAGTTCGCCCGAAAGATTATCTACCTCTATTATAAGAGGATAAACTTTCGCTATATCTATCATCGAAAAAATAATATTTTTAAATTTACCGATAAAATCTTTATTTTCGAGTGAAGGAACGCTGAATTTTATAGTTTTTAAGTTTCTTACGTGCGCTATGTCTTTTTCTGGAATCCCGACATTAACTTTAACTTTAGAGATGTCTATAAGTTTTACGAGCTTCATTCCGGGTGACGCTATTTCACCGGCTTCTGAAAATTTTTTGTCGATTATGCCGTCGAATGGCGCTGTAATATCGCATCTTTCTAAAGATAATTTAGCGTTTTCATAAGTCGATTGTTTAATTAAATAGTCATTCTTTTTAGATTCATGGTTGGATAAATTCACGGCGTTGTTTTTTAGCAGCTGTTCCGAACGGTTAAATTCGTTTTTAGAAAATTCGAATTCCGCGGCCTCTCTGTTAAATGCTATTTGATAATCCCGCTTATCTATTTTAACTATCGGATCGCCTTTTTTAACCCGATCGCCTTCCTTGACTAAAAATTCGAGTATGGTTCCCGATACCTGAGCCGATAAATTAGTTTCGGTATAAGCGCTTACGACTCCGGGGAGTTCTACTATATCTTCAAACGGTTTTCCTTCTACTTTTTTGACGGTTATTTCCACCGCGGCTTCGGTTGTGTCTGAAGCCGGAATTCCGCCATCTTTATCGGTAGCCATAAAACTGCATAGTTCTTTGCCCGGCTCTATAAAATCGCCAGTTTTTACGAATATGTTTTCTACTTTACCATATCCCTGTGATAATACAAAAACCGGTTTTCCCGCGCCGCTTTTAATTATTTTTGACTGGATTATGGGAATAAATATGAATAACAATATTATTAACGCCGCTGGAACCAACCATAAAAGCCATCCTGATTTTTTAGCGGAAGCATGATTAGCGTTTACAATTTCTCCATTGATTTCATTCTTCATAATTTAATGCCGCCTTTATATTTTTTTATTTATTACAATTTAAAACATATTTTATGAATATTTTGATAAATAATATTCTGTATTATATAAAAATGTGCCGTAATAAATAAAATACGGCACATTTATTTTCAAAAAAATATATCGTTATAATCGTTATAATCCCAATTTATAGCGGCCGTTAAAAACGTCCGTAATATTTCGCGGCGTATGGGGCCGGAAGGGTTATAATTCTTCTAAAGCTGAAACTAAATCTATCTTTTTTTCTGTAATCTTAGATAGCTTTTCGAGTATAATCGATATGGTTTCGAGTTTTTTGATATCATTTAAATTTTCTATCTCTGACGCGAAATCTTTTAATTTTTCTATCTGTGCGCCGTTTTTATTTTTATCTGTGGAAACTGCCGCTAAAGGCTCCGGTTTCAAGTTTTTATTACTTCCGTTATAATATGTGGAGGCCTGTTCAATATCGGATGACGGCATTTCAGCTAATTCGACCGCTGATTTAAAACCGTCGCTTTTATCTTTTTCCGTTATTTTATTATTTTTAGAATATTTATTAGATTTAATATATGATCTTTTAGCTTTAATCGAATTTAAATCGTTACTTTCATCTTTTCCGGCCGCTTTATTTTCTTTTTTATCGCTGCTATCTTCTTTAGATTCAATATCTATTTTATTTCTTTTATATTTTTTAGAATATTTATTGCCGCTAAATTTTTCTTTTATTTTATCTGCGAACGTTTTTTTATCCTCGGCGCTGAAATTAGATTTACCTGAAAAAATATCTTCGGATAATCCTGAAAATTTCGCGAGTTTAGCTATTACCAGATTCGATACCATGCCTCTTCTTGGACCTTTAGACATGGATTTATACCATGCGCTGCGCGATGCGCCGGTTATATTTTTAACTATTATTTCTACTCTTTCATTAGAATTTTTCTTTATGATATCGCTTATTTCTTTATATCTTGCCGCGATTATATTTTCTCTGCCTTTAGTAACGCATTTGCCTTTATTCATAATACAACTCCTCGGTATTTATTTAATCAAGCACATATCAAGCTTATGATTTTTTTGTCGATATTGTGTATTAAAAAATATGTAAAAAATTAATTTGAAAAAATCATAAAATATTGTATCACATTTATAATAAAATTTACAACATTTTTTTTAAAAAAATGTCATTATTTTTTAAAAAGATTTTTGATTTTATTTAAAAATCCTTTCAATCCGGAGTTATTGTTATTATTTTTATCATTCTGCGTTCCGGCGCGTTTATTTAAATAAGCTATGCATTCGTTTATTTTAACGTCATCAGGGCGTATATATTTTGCTTTATATAGAATATTTTTAGCCTCCTCAAAATTTTTCATTTCTATATAACATAATCCTAAATTACATAAAAATCCAGTGTTGGAAGGCGCAAGGGATACGCAATTATTAAAAAGCATCAATGCGTCATCAAATTTTCCTTTAGAAAGATATATTAATCCGAGCTCATTTTGAGCGTCGGGAAATTGAGGATTAATTTGAGCGGCTTTTAAAAAATTATTTTCCGCTTCCTGTATGCGGTCTGATTTTCTTAATGCGATAGCGCTTAAAAAATAAGCCTGCCAGCATTTATCGGTTATTTTATTTATTTCGGCGCTTATATTTAACGCTTCATTTTCATTTCCTGAATCTATCAAATTAATCATTTTCTTTAATTCAGATCGAATTTCATCGGTAATCGCAAGGTCGGGATTATATTCTAAAGCGATTTTATAATTTTTTTCTGCCTCCCGCATATCGCCTTTTAATTTATACAATACAAAATAATTTAAATATATCATAAAGTAAGATGGATTTAATATTTTTGCTTTTTGTAGATAATTTTCCGCTTTGGTGAAGTCTGAAAGTTCCATATATGCGCGTGCGAGATTTGTATAAGCCGATACTTTAGACGGTTCGAATTCAATAGCTTTATGCCAGAAATTAATCGCATCTTCTGTTTTATTCTCAGCGGCCGCCATTACGCCAAGATTATCATACGCTGAAGAAATTTTATACCCGCATTCGATCATTTTACTGAAAGCGAATTTTGCGTCTTCATATTTTTGCATATTTAACGCTAATTTTCCATAATTATAAGCTACGTCTCCAATGTCCGGGTTTAAATTTATGCATTCGCGTAAAATTTTAAAAGCGTCTTCAAACCTGCCGTCATCAAGGAAAAGCTTTGCCTGGCCGAGATAAAGTTTATATGCGCGGCGTGATATTTTAATGGCTTCGTCATAAACGGCGGCGGCTTTTTCTTTCATGCCGAATCTTAAATAATCGTCGCAAATAAAAGCTATTGCGTCTATTAAATAGTAAAAATTTTCGTCGTGTTTAAGAGCGTTAAAGGCTTTATCGATAATTTCATTTGAAAGAATGACGTAAGGATTTCTTAAAGTAAGCGCATCTATTACTTCAAAGTAATAATAAAGCGATTCAAAAGAAGAAGTCTCACATGAAAGTAAAGATTCGTGCTCTTCGGTTTTAAGGCAATCGCCTTCTAAATCGGCAGCAAGTGATACTTTATTTGAAATCTTTCCGATAGTATTGTTAATGTCTTTTAAATTAAATGTAGCTGAATATATTTCTTTTTCTTTTTCAGAATTTTTAGAATGAGATTTTATATAAATACTTATTTTGCCGTTATCTGATTCACTTATGCCGCCATAAAAAACTATATCAAAAGCTATATTTAATTTTGTCATATAACCGCTGATAAATTTCTTATCGTCGAGCTCTCCAGGAAGTGATAATTGAATTTCATTACTTCCGCTGTTTTTATTTAAAAAATATATATAAAATATTTCAAACGCATTGAACCGTTCGAGACGCATTGATAAATATTTTGGAATAATACGCGCAAGCATTTCTATTTTTTTATTATTTTTCTGAAGCGGCTTTAAAGGGAAAAAAACGACATCGGGCAAATTGGTTGAATTGGCCGGAGCGGATTCGAAATCACGCATATTAAAATTATTGAACATTTTTCACCTTCCCGCCTGACGTTTATTTTATTAATAATTAAATTTATATAAAAAACCTTAGATACACATATAAAACGAACCATGCGAAACATAATATATATACGGCGGCCGTTTCTTTAAATAACTTAAAATAATGTTCCCATACGCGTTTTTCTTCTATATGAGTATTTTTTAAAACTTTAGGTATTTCACGAAGCATTGTCGGAGAGCGCGCGAAAGTCATTGAAAAAATAAAAGAAGAATATAACGGCATGGGCTGCATTCCGTGCTTTATAAGTATCGAGATCAAAGGTATGAAAAGAAAACTCATGGATAGTCTGCCAAAAGCAAGAGATAAAACGGCGCCTGAAAGTAAAATTAAAACGCAGGCATAAAAACCGTTTGAAGTTGAAATTTCGATAATCCGCCCGGCTATATCTTCATAAATATGATATTTATAAAATGCCGTCGCTACTATTTGAAGGCCGAGGATATAAAAAAAGATATTCAATTTGATTTCTTTTAATACTTTATCGGGTTCTAATTCAATGGTTAAAAATAATAAAATTGCCCCGGTTATTATAACTACCGGATCGGATAATCCTGAAATTTTAGAAAAACATAGTAAAATAATAGTAGATAAAAGTATTAAAACCAATTTTGAAAATAGATTTGGCCCCGCGATGGCCATTTCTTCGTTAAATTTAATAAGCGATAAGTCGGAATTATTAATGTCGTTATGACTTTCTTTCAGCATAAAATATTTCATATAAAATAAATAAATAATAAAAACCGCGATAAGAGCCGGAGTTATATAAGTAAGATAATCGATAAAATTTATTTTAGCCGCGGTAGAAATTAATATCACTTCAGCTCCGCTTATGGAAAATAATATGCCGCCTATAGAAGCGGAATTAAGCGCGCCCATTATAGTATTGTTGAATTCGAGATCTAAAGAATCAAAGATAAACGCTATTATAGGAAACATAAGCACTATGGCTATTCTGTCACAAAAGAGCGCGGATAAAATTAATATGACGATGCATACGTTTTTAGTTAATAAATTTCCTTCCCACCCGCTTTTTCTGACGGCTTTAAGGATAAGAAATTGAAATACGCCGGAATGTTTCATAAAACTCGCTATTATCGACATGCCGGTTATAGTTATTATAAAATCAAAATTTATTATGCTGAATTTAGCTACATCGTCTATAGTGACGTATCTTGAAATGAAGAAGATAACGCCCGCGCTCATCGCTATTATCGATTTATGCATGCGCGATATGGCGATCATTATAAGCATACTCACATATACGAGCCATGAAAAAGAAATCTGTTCCAACTTTTTAATTTCCTTCGAACAGCACTGATATTATATCCCGCTGTTTAATCACTCCAAGTATTTTAGGGCCTTTCAAAACCGGAAGCATATTAATTTTATTTAAAAACATTACCACTAAAGCTTTAGTAAGCGAAGCGTCGGCGTTTATGGTTATCACGTTATAATTCATAATATCTTCGACTATGAATAAATTACCTTTTCCGCGCATATAAAATATTTCGAGGTATCCAAAATTATCTGAATATTCGAAAAAATCGGAAATGTTGCGGATATAATTAGGCAGAAAAACCTGTAGAAGATCGCGCACGGTAACAAAACCTACTATTTCCTGATGGTTATTTACAACCGGATAGCCTTCTTCTTTTTCGTTTACGAAAAGTTTTGCGAGTTCAGGTATGGGCATAGCTTCGGCTACCGTTTTAAATTCAGTTTTCATAAAATTTTTTACCAGCAACGCCTTTACCTTCTTTCGTTCTTTTTAACCGTTTCTATAAATTCTTCGGGTGTTTTAGATAAAATAAGTTCTTTTCTAACTTTTTCATCGTTTAATAATGCGGCGATTTGCGATAGCACCTGAAGATAATTAGACGTTTCATTTTTTGGCGAAATTATTAAAAAAACTAAATTAACCGGTAATTTATCGGCGGAGTTAAAATTCATGCCTTTTTCACTTACGGCTGCCGCTATTATAAAATTTTCTACATTACATCGCGCGTGCGGCAGAGCCACTCCGTGACCGACCGCCGTCGATTGCAGGCTTTCACGGTTCATAATCGTGTTAAAAAGCGTTTCGGAATCGTATTTAATATTTTGCGATATCAATTCGCATAATTTCGATATGGCGGTTG
Organism: uncultured bacterium; assembly: GCA_964421195.1. Classification (GTDB taxonomy): domain Bacteria; phylum Muiribacteriota; class UBA9980; order UBA9980; family UBA9980; genus UBA9980. Next base: position 8,985 of record CAYQWL010000150.1, read on the forward strand.
ATTTTTCAGCCGCTTTTATATTCAGCTCGATTAATTTTGAATTTAATAATTTGGCTATGGAAGGCATAAAAATTACCCCTGAATTAAATTATTACATGGATATATAATATAACATAATATCACCATAAAATCAAATTAACTCAAAAATTACTTAATTTGAAAAATTACAGGGATAATTCAATAAGATTTAAACTATAAAATGAAAACTCCCGCCGTAATTAACGGCGGAAGTTTTGAAAAATTCAAAAAGAATCTCTAATGCTAAGCAAAATTACTTCGCTACGGCTTCTTTTAATTCTTTGCCAGGATTGAATTTAGGAACTTTTTTAGCTTTGATTTTGATTTCTTTGCCGGTCTGGGGATTTCTGCCAACGCGAGCTGCTCTTTCGCGTACTTCCCATGAACCAAAACCCATTAATGTAACTTTTTCGCCTTTTTTAAGCGAACGTTTTACCGTTTCGATAAAAGAGTCGATAACATTAGCCGTTGCGCTTTTTGCGATAGAAACGTCTTTTGCGATAGCATCGATGAGATCTGCTTTGTTCACTGTAAAACACCTCTTTAATTTTATTTGGTAATTTCATTATATAAAAG
>CAYQWL010000151.1:0-9575 GCA_964421195.1 uncultured bacterium
ATCTTCGGAATCTATTGCGATACCATCTGGTGAATTAAATTCTTTATCTCCTGTACCGGCAAGCGTACCGCCCCATTTATCCAAATATGCGCCGGCGGAACTGAACTTATGCACTCGATGGTTATTGTATTCAGTAACATAGTAATTACCTTTAGAATCAACGACTATGCCTTGTGGGTTGCTGAGCTGCCCGTTTCCGGTGCCGGTAGTTCCGAATTTAGAAGCGAACGAATACAATTCAGGCGTTGAATGTGATGTAAAATTACCTGTCACTCCAGTGTTGTACGCCGTAGTATTTTCAGTTATTGCCATATAAACGATATTATCGTCGGTAATATTACCGGAAGGCGTTCCCGCAGCCATGATCGAAGAATGAACAAGCGTGCCGAGCTTACCGGCGCCATTGCCTTCGGTAGTAACGCTCGAAGCTTTATCGGCATAAGACGAATCATCGACAGGTTCACTAAAAGTATATTTTAGATAATCGAGTTTGCCATTGGCGTTATTATCAACGGTTTCAATAGAAAGTAAATACGGCAGGGCAAGGTCCGCTATATTCGCGGCCGCGAAAGTCTGCGCCGCGTTCGCATTAGCCGGCACGGCACGGTCATTGACCGAATTAACGGCAAGCGTTAAGTCACGGCCGTTTATATTGGTGCCGTCAAACTGATTGGCCGGTATTTTATTTACTAAAGTAATATAACGGTCATTGGCTGAATCAGTGCGGCCATGCCGTGCGCTCGAAGACAACCTGAAGGTAAGATCGATTCCGCCAAATTTAAACTCGCCGTCGCCTATAGTTGCATCGTTAACAGGTTCCGACATGGTAACGCGTATTTCATCTATCTTACCGTCCGTGCCGGCGGCGACGCCGTCTGATCCGCATGAATCGAATACTTCGACCGCCACTATACGCGGTTTTGTAGTATCTTTAATGGTAACCGAAGCCGGATGAAGATTAACGCCGGCTAAATCCTGAATCATGCCCGAACGAAACTTTTTAACATAATGATGATTTGCATCCGCAATATAAAGATCATTTTTATAATCCAGGTATATCCCAACCGGATTACTAAATTGATCATCAGCGGAACCTGAAGAACCAAATTGAGAGATATAACTACCTGAAGTATTAAATATTTGCACGCGATTGTTATAAGTATCAGTAATATATATTTTATCATTTAAGTCAATAGCGATACCCCTTGGATAATTAAACTGACCATTACCAGAACCCCAGGAACCCCATTGAGAAAGATAACCACCGGATGAATTAAATTTTTGAATGCGATTATTAGATTTATCAACCACATAAATATTACCGGATGAATCTATCGCTATGCCGGAAGGCGCACTAAATTGACCATTACCGGAACCCGAAGAACCCCATTGAGAAAGATAACCACCGGATGAATTAAATTTTTGAATGCGATTATTTTGAGTATCGGCTATATAAATATTGCCGGATAAATCTATCGCTATACCGGAAGGCGCACTAAATTGACCATTACCAGGACCTGAAGAACCCCATTTTGTTATATAATTACCAGATGAATCAAATTTTTGAATGCGATAATTATATGTATCAACCACATAAATATTGCCATCCGCATCTATAGCGATAGCCTGTGAGCATGGATAACTTGAAGAATATAAATAACCGCCAGGATAATAAAACTCACCATTAGCGGTTCCGGATGAACCACTACCACCGCTTCTTCCCCACTTTGTAATATAGCTGCCGGATGAATCAAACTTCTGAATACGGTGATTATATGTATCAACTACGTAAATATTACCAAAATTATCGGTAATAGCCCCTGAAGGATAATTAAGCTGACCATTAGCGCTACCCTCGCTGCCTGTACCTATTTTCGATGTAAATTTATAATTTTCAGGATTGCCATTAGTATAAAAACTACCGGTAACATCCGTATTATAAGCAGCGCCCGGCGTAACCGGCATATAAATAATATTATCATTAGCGGTTCCGGTAACAATAGATGTAGTAACAATGTCGCCGAGTTTATCGGAACCAAACCCTTCGCTTGACGCAGAAGAACCTATATCGCTATATGAAGAATCATTAACATTTTCACTGAACGTGATCTTCAAACGATCAATTTTACCGTCTGAATTAGAATCTTCAGTTTCGACAGTCTTAATGACCGGCGCCGCCGAATCTGTAGCCGCCGCGGATGCGACAGCATTAATGGAATTGCCCGCAATATCTTTTACGGCGCCTGCATTTAATTTATACTGCATCGCGCCGCTCGTGGTTATATTCGAAGGAGCCGCAATTATAAAACTTATATACTTATCATTAGAAATATTGGCGTTAGTGATGTAGCGGACTTTCGTATTATAAGACGAAAACGCGTCCCATGCGCTCTGGCCGGATTCATCCATAGCGAAACTACCCGTCGTAATAGTAGAATCTTTAACCGGCTCACTAAACTCAATTTCAAGCGCATCGCAAACGCCGTCGCCGTTCGAATCTATTGAATACGCCGTAGCAACAGTCGGTTTTATGGTATCTACGGTAAAAGCGGCATTAGATTCATCGTAGGAAGTATTGCCTACATTATCAGCCGCCACAATTCTTATCTTAACATCGCTTCTTTCAAAAGAAGCAGGCGGCGTCCATGAATAAGAGCCATCATTAGCCTGGTTCGTCGCAATCTGCACCCATTGCGAACTCGCGCCGTTCCAATAATATAAAGTTATCGGATTCGACTTCAGGCCGCTGCCGCTATCTGTTATTCCAGCAGCATTCCAGGTTATATTATAAGGGCCATCAGCGCCATTCAAATAATCGCCGCCATTTGGGTAAGTAATAGTATTTGAAGGAACAGTTGGATCTACAGTATCTACTTTAACTGTCCAGGTAGCCGAACTTGTACGTGTATTACCGGCAACATCCGTCGCTTCAACATACCAGGTATGACTGCCTTCTGAAAGATTAGCTGATGGAGTATAAGTGTTAGTTGTGCTGGTACCATTTAAAGCACTATCTATAAAAAAACTATATGGAGCGCTTGTATCCATTCCTGAACCGCTATCAGTGGTGGCATTACATGTTAATGACGGTCTGGCTGTAGCAACCCATGAATTATGAGAAGGAGAAGAAAGAGTAAAAGCGGCTGGTGGTGTATTATCAATTCTATAACTGGTAATACCTGTAGTAGTGCCAAGATTATTGCCCGCAATATCATTTGCCGTAATAGTCACATTATGCATACCATCATTTCCTGTAGGAACCGTCCATATATACCTCCATCGAAGATTATTAACTTTAGTCATGGTTGTGGAAGAAAGCGCCGTTCCAATCGCTATTTTAGGAGGAGTTCCTTCATCAATCCCACTTCCACTCTCAGTAAAATTAACTGTAATGGTAACAACATCGCCATTTTTAACTACGGTATCGCTATGATTATGAGAAATAGCCGCTGTAGGAGCCACAGTATCTATAAAAATAGTATCACTAAACTCAGAAGTCTGCCAGTTTGAATCCTTAAACTGAACTGTAACAGTATGATCACCTTCACCAATACCTGCTAACGAATACGCAACATTACTATTTGAATATGGATTGCCGCTAACATAAACGGTACTGCCATACGCATCTGTATCTTTTTTCAACTTGTAACTTGCAATGTTAGAATAACACGTCATAGCATATAACTGTAACACAACCCCAGCAGGATTATTTGTATATGTATCGCCATTGTTAATTACGACATATCCGGAAACAGCGGGAGACCAATATAAATTTACTTTTGCCTTACCAGATTTTTCACGATATTCAAGTTTAATCGATTTTAAACCTTCGGTAGTAAATGTTTTATTAGCTGAATCTGTAGAATTATTTTCCCAGTTATCAATAATTTTAGTTGTTGCTGAATCTACAAAAAGTCTTATACCATCGTCATGTACACTTGTAAAAGTATATAAGGTATCTTTGTTAAAAAAATAATTTCCTGTCCATCTTATACTAAAATTATTACTTCCGCAATCCCAATCACTTCCGGACGGACCATCATCTCCCCAATTAAAATTAATTTCGGCATCACTGCGAGTAGTTTCCAAACGAGTAAGATTACTATAATAATAATATTCACCAGTAAAAGCGGCATGTGAATCCTCAATTAAAAAAAATATTAAAAATATTATACAAAGTAAAAACAAAAAAAACTTACAAATTTTCTTCATACAGCTTCCTCCCGCGCTCTATCAATCTATAAAAAAAATAATTACTTTTTAAGGCCTCTAATAGGTATTTTTCAACATAGCGAAAACATTGTGTTTAAAACGAACACAATATCCCATCAGGAAAGAAGCAAAAATCGAGCCAAAAACATTGAAAATATTGAGTACACAAGCAAAAGTCAAGCGGGAGTATATAAAATTTTAACCTATCAACATGTAGTTTTTAACTTATATATAAATCCATGTCCAGATAATCGATTTTTCAAATTTTAGCAACGATTTTTCAATAGTTTTCAGACACATTTCTGTCATTTTTTGATTTTTCGAAACGGATTCGTACATGTCCCCATTTTAAAAAGCTTAAATAAGCGTTAAGAAATAGCCTTTAAAACCATTAATAATACAGTGTTATTTTTAAAAATCACTTTTAATAAATTACTTTTCCCACTTTTTTTAAGACACTTCATGTAATGCGTATATATAAGTTATATATTAAATCACATGTATAAAATTATACAAACCGGTCAGCGGTTGCTATTTTATAATTTTGAACATCAAGGCGGCCGGGAAAACAGCAAAAAAGCTAAATAACGTGATATTTCGATTTTTTCTTTGAATTTTCAATCGAAGATATGGGAATCAAGCATAAAAACCGCTAAAATGCAAGTGTTAAATTTTTAACAAAGATGAATTTTAAAAATTTGATGATAAATAATGAGTCACACCTGTCCAGAATACCTTATTAACTCAAATTTAGACAGCATTCATAGCGATTTTACTCATGAAGTACCTGAAGATGCATTCAAGTTATAACTATCTCGTAGCGATATTAAGGTTCAAACTGCTTGTTTACAGATGTTTATGGTCATGGCCGAAAACGATTCATATCAACACCGCCGCCCGAACCGGAGGACATACAACTAAAACTCGCACTTTAATATTTTTTTGACAGCATTATTTCATAGCAAGGGGACTATTTTTTTCAAAGACCTAAAACTTAAATTAAAATCGTTAATTTAATTTATTTTATTTTGTACAGCAGTGATAATGAGTAAAATTTTATAGTTTTTTAAAAATAGATCAAACTTTTTTTCTTTTTGAATGGTATTCTTAATGAATTCGAATCACTAAATGTTCTGTTCCGCAAGTTCCCCACCGTAACCGTAATAAAATCATTTTCCTGTAGTATGTTTATAGCATATAGTTTAACAAGTTTACTATAATTAATTAGGATTTTATAAAAACGTAGTAAATAAAAATATTTTATTAAACAAATCATTATGAAAGGAGGCTAATCTTTAATCAACTACATTAATGAACATAAGTAGTTTGATTATGTTTATTAAATTAAAGTAATATAAAAATGGGAGGTAATTTATAATGAAAAAAAGCTTATTATTTTTGAGTTTTACTTTATGTGTGTGTTTAATAGCTTCAAGTGTATTTGCTGCAAGTAATGATGAAATTAAAGCTCTTTTAAAAAATAAAAATTCTAAAGCGTTAACTTTTAATCCGCCAAGTGATGAACATAATTTGGTTACTCTTCTTAGTAATACTAAACATTTTTATTGTATTATATCTTCAAAAAAAGCTGAAATAATAAAAGAGTTATGTCGAAATAATGGCGCTGAATATAAAGAAGTTAGAACTTTTAAAGATTTAATTTTATGGAAACGGATTGGCGTTATTATAACTTTAAATTCCGGTGTTAATGAACAAAATAAAAATTTTGTAAAAACTTTAATTTCTGATTATTATGCATCACCTTTTGAAAACATATCTTTTGCTCTTAGAATTTTGCCGATAACAACAATGGGCAGAGATCCGGAAGTGCATCATAAATTAAAAATTGAAGCTCAAAAAGGTTTAGATTTAATGAATGAGATTATTGCTGTTCCTCATGGTGAAAATTGTACTGTATTAAAAGGAATATTGAAAAATTTTCCTGGTATATTGAATAATTATAAATATTTTAAGTGTCCAATGGTACAACTTTGTGTTGAATCTATAGATACATTAACAAATGTAAAAAGAACCATATATAGTAATATGTTATACTACGATACAGAGTGTCCTTTGTGTCTTATTACAGATCTTTCAAACAATAATGGATCAAACAATAATGAATTGCCCACGGAAGTAACTTTTAATATTGTTAATAATATTGTTGATATTACTAAGTTTCTTAAAAATACTCAACATTTTTATTGTATAATTTCTCCTAAAAATGTTAAAAAACTTGAAGAATTATGTAAAAAAAATGATGCTAAATTTGAAATAATGGAAAGCTTCAGAGAAATGATAATATGGAAACGTATTGGTGTTCTTGTAACTTTAAATGTTAAGGGCGTTAATGATAAAAATAAAGAATTTGTAGAAACTTTAATTGAAAGTTATGAAGGTGCTCCTTTTGAAGAAATTTCTTTTTATGTTAGGATTATTCCCGTAGATAAATCTACGTTAATTCGTGAGCCTGAAGTTAAAAAGGAAATTACTCTTGAAGCTCAAAAAGGTTTGGATTTAATGAATGAGATTACCGCCGTTCCTCATGGTGAAAATTCTACTGTATTAAAAGGAATATTAAAGAATTTTCCCGATTTATTAAAGGACTATAAAGAATTTTATGATCCAGTGGTGCATATAAATGTTGAATGTATTGATAGGTTAACATGTACTAATAGTCGTTTATTTTTAGAATATTATTATTATAATGTAAGATGCTTGATTTCAGATCTGGCTAAGTAATTTTTATTAGTATGAAAAAACATCATCAAATCTTAAAAATTTGGTGATGTTTTTTATGAAATTCATTTAATTAAAATCATATTGTAAATGGTAAAATCAGATGGTACGATTTCGGTAAATAAGAAGGGAGGGAATCGGTAAATAAGAAGGGACAGTTTTGAGATAGACCCGGCGCTCCGGCTTGTGTATAATATTAATATAATGCACGAGGCGGAGGTATAAAATGGAGGAAGGAAGGCTGTGGTCTATGTATCATGAAATCGTCAATCTGAGGTCAGACAAGTTAAAAACAGGTCAGATCATTAAAAGGCTTAATATTTCTAAAAATACATTCTATCGTTATTTGAAAATGTCGCCCGGTGAATTTGCTGAGTTTGTCGCCGGTTTGGGTAATCGCTCCAAAAAGCTCGATGAATATGATGCATTTGTGAGGGGATTGCTGGAGAAGCATCCAGATTTCAGTGCACCTCAAATTCAGGATCGCCTCAAGGAAGCGTTTCCGGATGTCATAAAACGGTCTATAACTTTGTGATGGCCGTCAGGGCGAAATATAAGATTGAAGCCAAAGCTGCCGCACGTCAATATCAATCGGTTGATGAACTGCCTTATGGCCTGCAGGCGCAGGTTGATTTTGGTCAGGGAAAATATATTGCGGCCGAAGGGCTCAGACGGGTATATTTTTTCACCATGGTCCTTTCCAGGTCGCGATTCAAATTCGTATATTTCCAGAACAGACCGTTCAAAACTCAGGACGCCGTCAAGGCGTTCGAGATGGCCTTCGAGTTCATCGGCGGAATCCCGGAAGAGATAGTCTTCGATCAGGACAGAATACTCATGAAAGAAGAGAATTGCGGAGACCTTCTTTTAACGAACGAGTTCGAGCGATATGTCGTCGAACGCAAATTTCGTTTGAATCCGTGCAGGCGGTCAGATCCAGAATCGAAGGGGAAGAACGAAAACGTCGTTAAATACGTCAAATACAACTTTCTAAAGCACAGGGAGGCTTATTCGTGCGAAGACCTGAACGAGATGGCGATAGCTTGGCTCGGAAGAACTGCCAACGGAAAGGTCCACCAGTCGACGTTTCTCGTTCCCGCCGATGAGCTGCGTGAAGAAGTTAAATATTTAAAGCCGTTCCTGAAGTTCGAATTCGAGCAATCCATCTATTATTCCGTAAGGAAGGACAACCTCGTATTTTATAGAGGCAATCGTTATACGGTGCCGTTTGGAACGTATAAGACCCCGGATTCCATTGTCGCCTTGAGAGAAGAAAACGGAGTGCTGGTCTTCAGCGATTCGAAGGGAATCGAGATTGCCAGACATCAAATTCCCTCGACGCGCGGAAAGCTGATCCGCAACGCTAACCATCTCAGGGACAATACCTTGAAGGTCGAAGGCGCGATCCGCGAGGCTGTATCATGGCTCCACGACACTAAACTCGCGACGGAATTCATCGAGAAAGTTTATAAGGTCTATCCCCGATACATTCGCGACCATATAAGGCTTCTCAAAAAATCGATAACCCTGCACGGCGTCGAAAAAACTTCGACGGCTATGAAATATTGCATGGAAAAGAACATTTTCAGTACGGTAGATCTTATTTCGGTCGCCGAGAAAATAAAAATTTCGAGGTTGCCGGACGAAACAATACCGCAATTATCCAGCGTTTCGCCGGCGAGAATGTTCGGCGTCGAAAAAAGACCGCTGGACATCTATCAGGCGGTGATGGCCGATGAATAAAACCGCCGAACTCCAGGTAGCGCTTCGCGAACTTAAATTATCCGCAAGTTTCGATGAGATTAGAAACATAATAGAAAACGCCGAGAAAGAAAATCTCGGATTTCAAGAATATACGCTGCGTCTGTTGAAAAAAGAGCTCGATATACGAGAATCGCGCCGCATTCAAAACAATCTCAAGATGAGCCGCTTGCAGAGGGCTTGTGACCTGGATAAATACGATCATCGTTCGAACAATGGCCTTACCAGAACGCAAATCAACCAGCTTCGCGAACTTCGCTGGCTTGAAGACAAATTCAACCTGATACTTCTCGGCCCTCCGGGAACAGGCAAGACATACATTGCCTCCGGCCTCGGATACGATGCAATAAAGCAAGGTTACAGGGTTTTGTTCAGAACGATGGACGAAATAATAACGGCGATGAAACTCAAAGATGCCACCATAAGCGCCGAACGTGAAAATAAGCGCCTGGGCGAGGCGGAACTGGTGATAATAGACGACATGATGAGTTTCCCGCTGAGCAAGCCGGACGCCGTGAACATGTTTCATCTCATCAACCGTCTTCATGAGAAGTCTTCGTTGATAATAACCACTAACAAAGAACCGCGAGAATGGAACCAGATTTTGAACGACGAGGCCGTCGCAGCGGCCATCCTGGACAGGATAATGTTCAAATGCCAGCCGATAACGCTGCGCGGCAAGAGCTACAGAATGGAAAACAGGAAAACGATTTTTAATAAAAATCAAGAAGTTCAATCGGAAAAAAATTAGTTTTTTAACATAAATCAAACAAAGTCGGGCTATTTGAAAAGTGTCCCACGTTAATTACCGATTTTGTCCCATGTTATTTACCGAAAAAGGACTTTTGTACTTGACTTGTACA
>CAYQWL010000152.1:0-9499 GCA_964421195.1 uncultured bacterium
GCCGTCACAAAGGAAATAGCGGATTATATTTCGACGATACCTGAGGTGAGCGATCTTATACTTTATCCGGGCACCGCGGCGCCTTATAATTTTAACGGTCTTGTGCGTCATTATTTCATGCGCAGCGGCCAGAGCGTTTCCGACATTCAGGTAAATCTTTCTGCCAAGCACGACAGAAAGCGCAGCTCGCACGAGATAGCGGTCGCTTCCCGTCCTGAAATTCAAAAGATAGCTAAAAAATTTAACGCCAACGTTAAAGTGGCTGAAGTTCCGCCTGGCCCGCCGGTTCTGCAGACGCTCGTAGCCGAAATTTACGGCCCGGATTATGAAACGGTCAAATTTATAGCCTCCGACCTTGCTAAAAAGTTCGCCGAAGTTGACGGCGTGGTAGATATCGATACTTACGTAGAAGATACCGCCGAGCGTTTTTTATTTAATATAGACAGGCAGAAGGCCGCGCTTAACGGGTTGAGTCACGGCGAAGTGATGGCGGCGGCCCGCCTTGGTATCGCAGGCCAGAAAGTATCGCTGATGCATGATTCCGACGAAATGGAAGACGTTTATATCAACGTAACTCCGCCGGAAAAGCAGAGGTCTTCGGTTGAAAGCATACTTAATATGCATGCATTTTCTCGTATGACCGGCCGCGCGACTCCGCTTTCTGAGATAATGACGGTCGAAAAAACTTATGACAACATTAATATATATCATAAGAATTTAAAGCCGGTATCCTATGTGGTAGCCGATGTCGCGGGTTCGGAAGAAAGCCCGGTGTATCCGATATTAAAGCTGCGCGAAATTCTGGCTTCTTATAACACGCCGTCAGGACCTATCAAGCAATATACCTTCACGACGAAAACGCCGGAGAATACCTCGCTCGGTTATTTTTTAAAGTGGGACGGCGAGTGGCATATTACGGTAGAGGTGTTCCGCGATCTGGGTGTGGCATTTGCGATAGCGATGATAATGATTTATATATTGGTTGTCGGCTGGTTTCAGTCGTTTAAAACTCCGCTTGTTATAATGGCGCCAATTCCGCTGACGCTCGTCGGCATACTGCCGGCCCATTATTTATTCGGAGCGTTTTTTACGGCCACTTCGATGATAGGTTTTATAGCGGGCGCGGGCATTATAGTCCGTAATTCGATAATTCTCGTTGATTTCATTAATTTGAAAATAGCCGAAGGTCTTCCTTTAAAAGAAGCCGTGGTGGAGGCTGGTTCAATAAGGTTCCGTCCGATGCTTTTAACGGCGGCGGCGGTGGTTGTCGGATCGTTTGTAATGCTCTTCGATCCTATATTCCAGGGCCTCGCCATTTCGCTGATGGCCGGAGAAATAGCTTCTACTCTGCTTTCGCGTATGACGGTGCCGGTGCTTTATTATATGTCGGAAGCTAAAGACGGTGAATGATTAGTATAAATAAGCATTGAGAAGATAAAGATAAAAAAGGAAAAAGAAAGCGAGATAAAACAAAGTAAAAAATTAAAGTAAAAAAGTAAGTTAAAACAGTAAATATAAAAAAATAAAAAAACGGTCGTTTTAGAAATAACTTTTAAACGGCCGTTTTTATTAACGAGAGTTTATTGTGCATTTAGTTTTGTCTGTTTTGAGTTTGAGTTTAAGTTTAAGTTTAAACTTGAATTTAAATTCTGCCTTTCGATCATTTTAGTAAATATTCCGTTTTGTTTTATCAAAATATCAGGGCTTCCGCATTCGGAAATTTTTCCGTTTTCGATTACGACAATTTTATCTGCGTTTGCTATTGTTCTCATGCGATGGGCTATGATTAAAACGGTTTTATTTTTGACTAAAGCTGAAATTCCCGCCTGTATTTTAGTTTCATTTTCTACATCGACAGAAGCGGTCGCTTCGTCGAGCAATATAATTGGAGCATTCTTTAATAAGGCGCGGGCGATGGATATGCGCTGTCGTTCGCCGCCGGAAAGGGTTTCACCGTTTTCGCCGATGACGGTCTGGTAACCGCAGGGCATTTTGCTGACGAATTCGTCGCATTGCGCGAGTTTTGCGGCTTGCATTACTTCTTCGTCTGTCGCTTCGTATTTTCCTATTTTAATATTTTCAATTATTGAAGTGTTAAATAAAACAACGTCCTGAAAAACAACTGAATAGTACTTTAGAAGGGTTTCCGGCTCGATTTCATTGATATTATGACCTCCGAGCGTAATTTTTCCTTTATTTATATCCCAGAATCTGGCGGCCAGTCTGGCGGCGGTGCTTTTTCCGCCTCCTGACGGCCCGGCTAAAGCTGTAATTTCTCCTTGTTTTGCGGTAAATGAAATATTTTGTAAAATTTGTCGTCCTTCTTCATATGAAAAACAGACATTTTCGAAAGTAATATCATAGTTATCGGGTTTGAATTCCGTTTTTCCATTTTGAATGGGCAGCGCTTCCATTTCGTTCATTCGTTTGATGCGTACATCAAGATAAAATAAAGCGGCCAGATTACTAAATACTTCGTTTATTGGAGTATATATTCGAGAGGCGGTCAGTAAAAAAACGAGATATACGAATAAATCGATATTACCTGTCGATATAAGATTGGCGCCAGCGATAATAACGCTGATGAGTCCTAATTTTAAAAAACTTTGCGCTGTATTTACAAGTCCTCCGGCTAATAATTCGCCCCGTATGAGTTGTTTTTCATAAATATCAATTTTCTCGTTTAACTCGGATATGTAGTTTTGTTCCTGGTTGTATGATTTAATTTCCTGTATCGTTTCAAGGCCTTCCTGTATTTTTTCACTTACATCCCGTTTTTTATGATAAAGCGAATAGTTTTCTTTATGTTGAATTTTTTTCGATAGAACGATAATTGCCGCCGCCGCCGGAACTACCCAGAACAAAGCTATTGAGAGCCGCCAGTTATATAAAAATAATCCGGCGGCAATCAGCGTAATGCTGATAATTGATGCAAATAGTTGAGGAACGGCGTGAGAAAATGTATGTTCTAATTCGGTGCTATCTTCCATTATGGTTGAAGTAAGATCCGAGAGATTTTTTTCACCAAAAAAGGCTAATGGTAGTTTACGAAGTTTTTCGGCTAAAAAAATTCTGCGGTTGGCGCTTTCTTCATAAACTGTGGTAAAGGTGCTTCTATATTGAAGGATGGCGGTTATATACATCAGCGCCATGAAACTTATTCCCAGTAAAATATAATACCATAATTCTCTGGAATTTGTGGTTGATATGTTAAATGCGTTTTTCAAATAATCATCGAGGAATAAAAACATGAATACCGCGGGGAACATAAGGGCTATATCGAGCAGAGTTGTAAAAAAAATACCTTTTATAAAATCTTTTGCGCCTTTGTGCGTCAGGGCGAATTGGTTTTGTATAATTTTAAGCATAATGCGGCTCCTTTTTAATTGTCCATTTGACGGACCGTTGATATTCATTCCACATATTCGTGTACATTCCATTTTTTTCTAAGAGTTCTTGATGAGTGCCCTGCTCGAATATTTTTCCTTTATTAATTACCAGAATGTTATCCGCTTCGATTACGCTGGTTAAGCGGTGGGCTATCATCAGCACGGTTTTGTCTCTGGTGAGTTTTTTAAGAGTTTGTTGAATCAGATGTTCGTTTTCGGGATCGGCAAAAGCGGTCGCTTCATCCAGAACGATTATGGGGGCATTTTTTAGAAAGGCCCGCGCAAGAATTATTCGTTGCTGTTCGCCTCCCGAAAGATAAATTCCCTCAGTTCCTATTTTTGTGTTTAAACCATCGGGTAATTTATTTATTATTTCGCGGCATTGCGCCGAATCGACGGCCCGTTCAACTTCTTCGAGCGACGCCGCCCGGCTGCCGAATTTAATGTTATCAAGTAACGTGGTTTTAAAAAGACGGGTATTTTGAAAGACAAATGAAATATTATTCATAAGTTCTTTCGGGTTTATATTTTTTACATTCGTTCCGCCAATAAGTATTTCGCCTTCACTGGCATCCCGGAAACGCGGCACTAACCTTGCGATGGTTGTTTTTCCGCCGCCCGAAGCTCCGACTAAAGCAATTGTTTTTCCGGCTGGAATATGAAAACTTATTTCATTGATCGTTTTATGTTTGGCGCCTGGATATCTAAACGATACATTGTTAAATATAATATCGTGATTTATAATGTGTCCTGGAATAAAAGGGATTGCCGGCAGTTCAACTAAAGTGAGATTTTCAATGCGGTCGATAGCTTCGCTCGTCTGTCCAAAAGCTTGATTTAAATACATGCTGCGCATAATGCTATGTGAAAAAATGGGCGTTATCAGCACATATAAAATAAGGTTGAGAATTATTAACGTATAATTTTCATCTTTACAAATAAGCAAAAAAGCTGTTGGAACCAAAAAAAATACGAACCCGTTAATAATTACTGTATATGCTGACATTGGTTTTTCCCACATTTTTGTATAATTAAAAACCATTTTTTTATATTTTATAATGCTGTCGTGGAAATTTTTAAAAGAAAATACGGTTTGCTGAAATACCTTTACAACCGGTATGCCTCTAACATATTCAACAGCTTCCGTACTCATTTCTTCGAGAGAAGTCATATAGCTGTTCATAAAATGTTTTCCTTTTTTTCCTATCATAAAACTCATTATTAGCGTGGAAATGATGATTGGAATTAAACATACGAATCCGAGCCTCCAATCGAAAGCAAAAATAAGAATTAAAACCGCTAAAGGCGTTAATAATGTCGCCGCGAGATCGGGCAGCTGGTGAGCTAAAAAAACGTGAGTGATGCCGGCGTTATCATCGATAATTTTACGAATGCGTCCGATTGTGTTATTATCGAAGAATCCGAGAGGCATTTTTAAAATTTTTTGCATGGTGTATTTTCGTATATTTGCTTCTACTCTGAAGGCCGCCAGGTGGGAAAGTGACAGAGCCGCAAAATAAAGCGCGACGCTTAAAATAGCGGTTCCGGCCGCCCACCACGCATAGGTTGTGACAAGTTCGGCAGAAAAAAACTTTCCGGCAGTGAATAATTCGCGAATAATCAACCAGATAAGAATATACGGTATCATACTAATAAGCGCGCTGATTGCTGATAATATTAATGCTCCGGGCAGAAGCGCTTTTTTGCCGGTCATGTAATTTTGAAGTTTTGATAGAGTATTCATAATAGTTCCTTTCTTAAGATTTAATTTTTTAATTAACTAATTATTTTAAAAACACGTTGTCATTATATTCCGAGCCCGGTTAACTTTCCGATTTGATAAGTCGCAAAACAAATAATCCAGCCGAGAGATAATAGATAAATTGTCGTGAATCCGAGCCATTTCCAGCCTAATTCAGATTTGATAGTTGAAAGCGCGCCGAGGCATGGCGGCACTATCAGAGTAAAAAGCATTAATACAAAAGCCACTAAAGGATTAAAAACGCCGTCATTTTTCAGCGACTCTCTCAAACTCCCGCTTTCTTTATTTTCGTCGTTTCCGACTTTATATAGAACGCCCAGAGTTGAAACGACGGCTTCTTTTGCGGCTAAGCCGGTTATGGCGGCTATTCCTATTTTCCAGTCGAATCCGATAGGTTTTACGGCGGGTTCTATCAGTCTTCCGATTTTTCCGGCGATGCTGTATGACAGTTTTTTTTCAGTCTGATCGGCGTTATCGGCGAGTTGTATTTCTGTTTCAGGAATTTTATTTATGATATCTTTCGGCGGTTCTGGAAACGAAATTATGGCCCATATTAAAATTGAAGCGGCCAGCAGAACTGTTCCGGCTTTTTTTATATAGCATCCGGTCTTATCGGTTACATGCCATAATATTGTTCGTAAAGTCGGCATGCGGTACGGCGGCAGTTCCATCACAAAGGGCGTGGGGTCTCCTTTCAGAACGGTTTTTCGTAACAATATCGCGGACAGGAGCGCCAGCGTCATTCCGATAAAGTATATCAGCATTACCATATTTCCGGAATTTTGTGGAAAAAATGTGCCGGCGAGAAGGATATATACCGGCAGTTTCGCCCCGCAGCTCATAAAGGGAATCACTAATATCGTTATGATCCGGTCAATGGGATTTTTAAGTGTTCTTGCGGCCATGACAGCCGGAACGGAACAGCCAAAGCCGATCATCATCGGCAGAAAGGACTGGCCGTGCAATCCGAATATATGGAGAAATTTATCCATTATAAAAGCGGCCCTTGCCATATATCCCGTATCTTCTAAAATTGAAATGCATAGAAAGAGGATTATAATTAACGGCACGAATGAAAATACTCCGCCCACTCCGCCTATAATTCCGTCGATTATAAATGATTTGAGCAAGCCGTCCCGCATATATCCGGATAAAAAATCGGCGAGAGCGGCGAAAAATGATTCTAACCATCCTGTGGGATATTCTCCGAGTTTAAAAGTTAAATTAAAAATGCTCCACAGAATAAATAAGAAAATCGGCAGGCCCATAATACGGTTTAAAAGAATTATATCAGCCTGTTCGCTTAAATCAATATTTTCACGAGCGTTATTTACCAGCGATTCCGATACGGCCCCGTGAATATAAGCGTAGCGTTGCTCCGAAACTATTATTTCGGAGTCCGCGCCGAAATGGCTTTCGATGAAATCGATGCTTTCACGGGCCTGTTTAATAATGGCGAGGTTTTCTTTGTGCGCCGATATTTTTTGATTTGCGTTGCTATCTTTTTCAAGAAGTTTTATGGCAAGCCATCTCGAAGAATATTTTTCGCAAAATACCTGATCCGATTCTATTATCGATATTAGTTTTAAAACTTCCGTTTCAATTTCGGTTCCATAAAAAATCGAGCGCTGTAAAGCCTTTCGTGAACCGGCGATTTGTATTACGGCGTCTAATAGTTTTTCGATGCCTCTTCCGCCGGTGCCTATGGTTTTAATCATCGGAATTCCCAGAAGAGCGGAGAGTTTATTTTCATCTATATATTTTCCCATAGCTTCCGCCTGGTCGGTAATATTGAGCGCGCCGGCGACCGGGATGCCCAGTTCCTGAAATTGCAGGCAAAGATAGAGATTTCTTTCGAGATTGGTTGAATCTAAAGTATCGATGATAACATCGGGTTTGTCTTCGAGAATAAAGTCGCGAGTCACGATTTCATCCATCGAATAAGCCGTAAGACTGTAAGTGCCGGGAAGATCGTAAACTATGAATTCAACCCCCGAATATATTCGGCGGCCTTCTTTTTTTTCGACCGTAACTCCAGGATAATTTCCGGTTTTTTGGCGTAAGCCTGTAATGGCGTTGAACAAAGTAGTTTTTCCGGTATTCGGGTTTCCGGCGAGCCCTGCTTTGATGGTTTGAACAGCATTCATATATTCACCCTGTTTTCTAAATTTTCTTTGCAGGGCGGAATTTCTATTAATATTCCGGCGGCTTCGCTTTTTCTAATGGAAATATTATAGCCGAGAATCCTTATTTGTATCGGATCGCCCAATAGAGCGCAGCGGACTATAACTCCTTGAGTTCCTGCGGTAAACCCCATATCGGCAAGTCTTTTCCCTGTTTCAAGCCGCAGAGCCACCCGCTTTACTTTAAAATTGTCGCCATTTTTTAAATTTAAAATATTCATTTATTTTCACCTTCCGATAGATTAAATTAAAAATAAATAATTTAAAATATTGTTAATTATATTAAATAATGTTAGATAAAACTAATTTTAAATGTAAAAAAAATCATTATATATTTATTTTTCTTATTCTTCATGAATAATGTTAGATATGTCTAATTTTATCAAAGAATTTTAAGTTTGTCAATATTATTTTAATAATAATACGTATTTTTAAATGCCTATTTTAAATGTCGTTTTTATGATAATTATCGGCACTTTAAGTCGAAATTGCAGGTTTTGCTTTTAATAATCGTTTTATTAATATGGAAAAGGCTGATGACAGGGTGGAAATACCTGTTCTACGGTTATAATTATAGAACATAATGTTGATATTATAAAAAATTCTGACTGGATAATAGAGCCTGGTCCGGAAGGCGGAGAAAAAGGCGGTTATATTGTTTACGAAGGCCGGTCATTGGATTAAATGAAACGAACGCCGCCGGATATGGATATTTCTGGTTCTGATTATAAAATGGTTAAACTTGCGGCGGGCGATTCCGTAAAAAAATATTAAATAAATTATTTACTGTCTTCTTCAAGTAAAATATTTTCAAACATTTTATTTTGCGTTATTTTATTAATGAACTTTATAAGACATGTTCGTGTTTCAGAGGATAGTCCATGTTCGAGAAGGCAGGCGTCATGCTCGGCGGTTTCTTTCGATACTTTTAATAATTTTGTAAGAAAATTTGAAAGTAAAACATGAGTCGCGTAAACTTTTTTTCCGATTTTTTCGCCCTGCGCCGTTAATTCTATATAACCGTAATGATCGTGTTTGAGCATGCCTTTTTTTTCGAGAGTTTTTAACGCCGCGCATACGGAAGCCATGCGAATATTGAGAGCTTCCGCCACGTCTTTGACGCGCGCGACTTTTTGTTTTTGCATTATAATAAAAAGCGTTTCAAGATAGTCTTCCTGGCTTGCGGTAAGAATCATTTTAATACCTTCAAAAATTGTTAGATTTAACTAATTTTATCAAAATCATATTTAAAAGTCAATATATTTATTTTGAGATTTTATATTTATTTAATTTTCTTCATCGTTGATTTTATATTTATTTATTTTTTCATAAAGCGTTGTTCGATCGATTTTCAGAATGCGCGCGGCTTTAGATTTATTATTGTTGGCGGCTTTTAGAACGAATTCTATATATTTACTTTCCAATGAATTTAAAGGTAATAAATTTTCAAGTCCGGGCGTAAGCGAATCGCACGATTGTTGCGATAATAAGAAGTTAATTATCGGGTTTTTATCGGTATTATCTGTATTGCCGGTATTATCGGTCTTTTTTGGTTTTTCGGTACCGGTATTGTCTCCGGTTATTTGTATTGGAAGATGTTCCGCGAATATTTTTTCGGTTTCGGGATTGATTAAAATCATGGTTCGGTTAATTACGTTTCTTAATTCACGTATATTGCCTGGCCATGTGTGATTTTGAAGAATACCGAGCGCCGCGATAGTAATGCCTGTAACTTTTTTATTATATTTTTCGTTATATTCTTCGATTAATTCCATTAAAATGAGATGTAAATCGTTTTTACGTTCGCGTAAAGGCGGAAGATCTATCATTAATTCGTTGATACGAAAGTATAAATCTGAACGAAATTCCTTTTTATCGGCCGCTTCTTTTAAATTTTTATTCGTGGCGGCTATTATTCGCACATCGATTTTGATATTTTTATTTGAACCTATCGGTTGTATTTCGCGAGTTTCAATGGCGCGTAATATTTTTGCCTGCATTTTAAGGCTCATGTCGCCGATTTCGTCGAGAAATAAAGTGCCGCCGTCAGCCTGCTTGAATTTTCCTTCTATGTCCGCCGCCGCTCCGGTAAATGAGCCTTTACAGTGTCCGAACAAATGAGATTCGATTAATTCGTCGGGTACGGCCGAGCAGTTTACCGCTAT
>CAYQWL010000153.1:0-9383 GCA_964421195.1 uncultured bacterium
ATCGGTTATTTTATCGGTAATTTTTGCTCCCTGGACATATTTTTGGGGATTTGGCGCGCGAAAATTACTCGAGCTTTTTGCGTTTACGCTTTTATTGTCGGCAACTTCAGTGGTAGTGTGTTATGGCTCCGTTTTGTTTTTCGCCGCTTTATTTTCGATGAGTAAAGATTCTGACGGGCTTAAAACTTTGAGTCCCGCCGTGCAGATATTAAATTTTATATTTGTCGCAGCGTTTTGCGGCAGTCTTGTCTGGTTGAATAACAATGGTTTTTCTCAGCTGTATATAATTTTTTATATGAGCTTATGGCTGGCAGTGTTCTGGTATGCATTTGTAAAAGGCGTGGCCATGCTTGATAAGAGGGAATTATAAATTTTGTCGGCTATGCTTTTAGTTATGGTATCGGGCATTGAAAATGTTATTGAATTTTATTAATTTAAATAGGTGTGATAATTGAACTTAAAATAATGTATGATATTTATGAAAAAGAATTTGTTATTGGTTATTATTGCCGCCGCAATTTTTATATTGCCTTGTTTATAAGCTTATTAAACATCGGGTCGATGCTATGATACTTAGTTTTTAGAGAAAGATGTTAAGGTTGGTATTTTAATGAATGAAGAATTTATCAAACGTTTTAAAAATGAAATGCTTGGGCGCGGCCTTCGTGTGATTTCAAAAATTGGCGAAGGCGGCATGGGATATGTTTATGAAGTGTTTGATGATGCGCTTGAACGGCGGGCGGCGCTTAAACTTATGCGGACGGAAGCGGGCAGCGCAGCGTGGCGTGAAAGGTTCAGGCGTGAAGCTAAGTTTGCAGCCAGGATAACGCACCCGGGCGTGGCGCAGGTATATCAGGCGGGTGAATTTGAGGGTATGCTTTATTATTTAATGGAATTTATAGACGGCGCGCCGTTGAGTACATTTTTGAAAAAAGCCAGGACGCTTGAAATGTATAAAAATGAAACGCAGGATCTTATTTCTGCGGGTTATATTAAAACGCCGGAAATGTCAGAGCCTTATTTTATAAGGGATTTTATAGTTTCGCCGCTTAAAAATCCTCAGCATTTAGAGTATGTTGATGAATTAATGGTTTTGATAGCGGATATTCTTGGCTGCGTGCATGAGCTTAATTCCGTCCATCGCGATATAAAGCCTTCTAATATTATGATTACGAAAGCCGGTCAGGTTAAGCTTGTGGATTTTGGGCTCGTTAAGCAGGTTATGGATGAAGATATAACGCAGGCGAGCCATCCGGTCGGTACGTTTGAATATATGGCGCCGGAACGTTTCAGTGGAGGCCAGGCGAATATATCGCCAGCCGGCGATATTTATAGCCTCGGCGTGGTGTTTTATGAGCTGGTTACGCTCGCCAGGCCGTTTTCTGGCGATGATTTTCCGGCGTTGATAGGGGCTATTTCTTCAGGGGCGCTCCGTGATCCGAGGGAATTTAATGATCAAATTACGGCGGCGCGCGCTGGAATAATTATGAAATGTCTTTCCAGAACACCATCTGCCAGGTTTAAAAGCGCTTATGAACTTTCGGCCGCCATTAAAGCTTTAAAGAAAAATAATCCCTTTGATATAATGTCCGGCATTAAAAGTTTTTTTTCCGGCCTTTTTTCTTTTTATCATGAAACGCCTTCTGACGCTTCAATATCATTAAAGCCTTTTTCAGGCATTGAATCGGGGAGTGTTTCGTTTGAAAAAAGTGAAATGCCTTATGAATCCGGCGCGCCTGCATTGCCGGTTGAAAATGCGTCGGGAAGTAGAACCACGGCATCGGGCCGCGGCCATATTGTAAATACTTTTAAAGTTCTATTTGATGAAGTGCGCGAAGAATATTTCAGGGATTTTGTTACTGATTCAGTGCGTCAAAAGCTTTCTCAGGCTTTTGATATCAATAGCGCAAGTTCTGACGTGCTTTTGATGTATTATTTATTTTTAAATCATGGAATTATTACCCGTTTTGAATTTGATGCCATAATAGGAACGGTTCGTTCTTCTTTTGAAACCCTTGATGAACGAGAAAAGCTTATATTCGAAGCGGTAAGTTTCGTTTATTGCGATCAGAATGTTAAATCGGCTTCCGCGGCTGGTTTTCGTTATATGAACCTTTATCCTGATAATTTTTTGATGAGTATATTTGTATGCATGACTGAAATGATTCAGGGAAATTACTTACAGGCGTTAAAATATTGCGATAAAATTACGGCGGCCTATGATGGTTTTTTGTTAATGCATCTTATAAAGGCTGATATTTTAGCTATTATAGGTGAACTTGATAAAAGCCTTGATATTACTAAAAAAATTATACAACGTTATCCTGCCGGCGCTAATTATAAATTTCTCGCGATACAGAATTTACTTATTTATGGCCGTTTAGATGAGGCGCGATGTATGTTGTTTCCCGCCGGTGACGAGTCTTCAGACGAATCGTATGTACATCAAAGGGCGATTTATTATCTGTGCTGTGGACGTTTGAAAGAAAGCATTGTCGAAACTCGTAAGCTCATAGTCCTGGAAGAAAATTCATTGTTTAAATCTTATCATTATTATAGATTATATAGAGTTTGCGAGTCGTATGGCGATGATGTCAGAGCTCTGGAATATCTTGATATGGCAAATAAGCTGTCGCCGGGCCATGATTTTAAGAATTATTCACGCATTCAAGAAATGCTCGATGAAGTGACGCCGGATAAAATGAAACCGGAAAATATTTCACTGCAACATTTTCTGCCGGTTTTCAGGCATGCAAAAAAAATTTGCTTTAAAACGATGGCGCCTGGAACGCAGGTAAAATTGTCGCTTTTAAGTTCCTGTGAATATTATCATTTTGAGCCTCGTGCACAGGGTATAATGGCGTGTGAAAAAATAATAATTTATTCCGATTATCATTTTAAGCC
Organism: uncultured bacterium; assembly: GCA_964421195.1. GTDB lineage: Bacteria > Muiribacteriota > UBA9980 > UBA9980 > UBA9980 > UBA9980. The sequence continues at coordinate 2,905 of CAYQWL010000153.1, forward strand.
GTCGAAGGTAACCAGGAATATGGTATGTATGAATTCTGTGCCGGTATCTCCTTTTATATCGTATAAAGGTGAGATTTTTGAGGCTTCGATTAAAAAATGCCCTTCTCCCAATGGCAGTTATTATGCTTCGGTAGTTTATTCATCGCCTCAATTGAATGGTGAACCTATGTTTTTTATGACCCAATTCGCCGCGGAAGAATTTGTTTTTGACGAAAAAAACGGGTGTTTTAACTTTAATGTTGACGGCAAGCCAAATTCAAATGCTTCATTTACCGGCATGGTAGTGAGTTTTCCTTCCGATTATAATGTTCTGGAAATATCATGCCAGCCTGATGAAATTTTTGAAACGGATGGCAGAATTTTTTATTTTTATACCAAATTTTTATTTTGCGGTCAAAAATTTAGCGTGCAATTTAAACTTTCGGCTAAATAAGTCCGTATATTTTTGAATTGTGCTTTTCAACCGGATTGATATTTTAATGTGAAAAATAATATTGTTAAAAATAATACTTGACATATTTATGTCAATTCTTTAAAATTTATTTTATTCAGTTACATAAAAAAAAGGGGTGTTTTTAAATGAAAGGCCGGATGTACAAAATCTTTGAAAATGTTTCGATTGAAACTGCTGTTATGGAAACTAAAAAGGGCCCGGTGGAATATTATTATAATGGCGCCGGCCGGCAGGACGCGGCAGTTGTAATGTGCTCTCATGGCGGTATCGGCGGCGCCGATCAGGCGCGGATATTGCTTGATTGGATTGATCATGAAAAATATTCAGTTTTGTGTCCATCACGTCCGGGTTATCTTTTAACTCCGCTTGAAAGCGGCCGGCAGATAGAAGAACAGGCCGATCTGTTTGCGGCATTACTTGATGACATGGGAATACGCAAAGTTTGCATGGTTTCTGCTTCGGCTGGCGGGCCTATTGCATACGCTTTCGCTGAAAAATATCCTGAAAGGCTATGGGGGCTTGTTTCGATAGACAGCGTAAGCGGGTATTATGATATGCCTGAAACAGCGGGCCCGATTTCTACAATGTTGTTTACAAGTAATGTCGGACAGAAGCTTTTGAAATTTATCGGCGATATGAAACCCGAATGGTTTTTAAATGAATTATTTAAATCCGAATCTTATTTTACTAAAAAACAAATTAAAGAATATGTTGATTTTGTGATGAAAAAGCCTGAACTTGTTGAATTTATGAAAGCATTTATATTGTCTATGAATCCTTATAACGAACGAAAAATCGGAACTGAAAATGATATGGAATTATATAAGCGCCTTACGCATATGCCGGTTGAAAAAATAAAAATTCCCGCGCTGATTATTCATGGAACCCATGATGCTGACGTAAAATTTTATGATGGAGTTTATGCTTATGAACATATAGAAGGCGCAAAACGTTTCTGGATTGAAGAAGGTTCGCATCTGGGTTTCTGGCTCAGTAAGAATTATGAAAAAGCGCAGCAATATGCCCGGCAGTTTATTGATGACGCTTATTTAAAACTGACTGAATAATGAAAAATTAAATGATGATAAAATATCGTAATGATAATGCCGAAGGGTGAGCGGCCTGAAATCTTAAATGAGAGGTAAAAAAAATAATATATAAAATAATGTTGTTCATAAAGAATGGGGGAAGTTAAATTTATACTCTGATATTATCATTAATGGCTCTGGGTTTCGGTTATTTATTTTATTCAAAATTTATAGCCGGCATATTCGGGGTCGAATCCACGGCGAAAGTGCCGTCTGAAATGCTTTGCGATGGAGTTGATTATGTTCCGCTGCCTGGCTGGAAAATTTTTATGATACAACTTTTAAATATAGCCGGGCTCGGTCCTATATTTGGCGCAATAATGGGAGCTCTTTTCGGGCCGGTAGTATTTATATGGATAGTTCTCGGCTGTATATTTATAGGCAGCGCTCACGATTACATTTCAGGGATGCTCTCGCTCAGACATGACGGCAGAAGTATTACCGAAGTTATCGGATTTTATCTTGGAGATAAATTTAAAACGATAGCGATAGTTTTTGTAATAGTGCTTTCTATTCTTGTCGGAGTGGTTTTTGTAAAGGGCCCGGCCGCGCTTTTAACTAATATGACGGGCGTGCAAAATCATTTATGGTTTTATCTTATATTTACTTATTATGTTATCGCTACGATCTTTCCTATAGATAAAATTATAGGAAAAATTTATCCGCTTTTTGCCGCCGCTCTTTTATTGATGGCGGCCGGTCTTGCTTTTCATATGCTGACAGGCAGGGTTTCACTTACCGAACTTTCAACGGCGAATATGCACAATATGCATTCAGGCAGCGCTTCCGTATTTATATTTCCCATGCTTTTTATAACTGTCGCCTGTGGAGCGGTTTCAGGGTTTCATGCCACGCAGTCTCCCATGATGGCTCGTTGTATGACTTCCGAAACTCAGGGCCGTGCTATATTTTATGGCGCGATGATTGCGGAAGGCGTAATAGCTTTAATATGGGCCGCGGCGGCTATATCTTTTTTTGGCGATACTTCACGGCTTAATGCTGAAATGATCGCACATAAAATGGATCCCGCATGGCTTGTGAATCTTATATGTGTTTCATGGCTTGGAAAGGCAGGCGGAGTCCTTGCCGTTCTTGGCGTTGTCGCCTGTCCTATCACTACGGGCGATACTGCTTTTCGGGCCGCACGGCTGATTGTGGCCGATTATTTTAAATTTGATCAAAAACCCGTTAAAAACAGGTTGATGATAAGCATACCGCTTTTTATAATAGCGTTTATCATAACCAGCGTTAATTTTAGCATAATATGGCGTTATTTTGCGTGGTGTAATCAAACGCTTTCGGTTATCGTGTTGTGGACGTGCGCAGTTTATCTTTTGCAAAAAGGTAAGTTTCACTGGATAATGACTGTGCCAGCGGTCATTATGACGGCGGTATGCGCGACATATATACTAATCGCTCCTGAAGGGTTTAAATTATCGGCCCATTATTCTTATATTATCGGCGGTTTTGTAACGGCGGCTTTTTTTGCGGCGTTTATGGTGTTTGTGAAAAGGCAAAATAAATCGATGCGATAAATCAAACCAAACAAAAATTATCGTTAAAAATTTTATTTAATCGCTAAATATTTATAGAAATTTAGTGTTTAGCGGGCGGTTTTACCTTTTATGTCCGGCATGGGCGGAAATTAATTTTCGGCCGGCGCCACTGGTTGAGCAGGAGTCGATTCAGTTCTACCGTGGCTCCATTTTTCTTTAAATATTCTGTGAGACAACTTTTTAAGCCACGACTCACGGTCGAAGGGCTTTATTTTGACTATTACCGGCGAACCGTCGGCGATGAGTTCGATATCGGTGTTACCCTTAATTGTTGGAATTCCCGCCATTTTACGAAGAATGGGCAGTGAAAGTATTATACGCTGCAATTCTAAATTTGGCACGGAAAAACTTGTTCCGTGGCCTTTTACTGGAATTTGCCGGTAGTGGACGATTTCCCACGAAACCTGATCCTGCGGCATGTTTGAAAGCTCTTTTATGAAGTCTGTAATGATGTCGCGTGGAAAATCAAGAAGATGATATCCGGAAAGATAATTTTTAAAACCCGCGGCGTGAAGTGATGCGGCCGTAAAGGTGGCGCAGTTTTGTTTGCGTTTTTTATATTCCCATTCCGGAGCGCCGGTAACGCTTTCGGCGTTGGCTTTTTCCCAGTAACGCGTGATGATTTCGGGCCTTATACCGGCCGGAAGTTTATAAACTCTAACGCCCCAGACTGTACGGCCGTAGCAGGAACCGTAGCTCGAAGCGAACACGTGGGCGTCGTCCGCCGGAGTGGTGCCGTAAAGATAATCGGCTATTGGAAGTATTGCGCATATTTTCTTTGTTTTATCGTAATATCCTTCGCTGACGGTATAAACGGTGCCATTGACCGCGACGCTGATATGGCCGCCCGGATTACCCGATATAACTTTTCCTTCTCCAAGAACCGCGTCGGAAAGTAAAACTTCGATAACCGGTTCGCCTTTGATTTTGTTGAGTTCCTGAATAATAGTCGAATAATTAGCTATCGGTTCGCCGTTTTCGACGCCGAATTGCGATGCCAAAGCCGCCTGGCCGCCGTTTTTAGATGAAAATTGCCCGGCCGGACCGGTTTGCTGGCCGAAGAGCGGCTGGAGCTGTACGGACAGTGCGAATGCCGCTGTCAATAAAGCCGTTTTAGAAAATATATGGGATAGTTTCATAATAGCCCTCCCGTGATGAAAAATTTCTATATATTCAATTATACAAAATTCCAGGTTATTTATCAAGGCTCTAACTATATTATAAGCTGGTTTTATAATAATTTATAATAATCTTGACATAGCGTTTGTTATATATTAAAATTAATTGATTTTTAAACTGTTGAAAAATCAGTCAGATTTATGCAGGTATTTACATATACCATGAATCTATGAATCCTTATTATGGTATCATACTCGAATAAATGGGAGGATATTTATTATGAGTGAAAATCAAAGCGGCTGTGTCCGAAAAAAAATAATCGTTAAATCCGTTTTAATAATTATGTTTATGATAGTTATTTTTTTCGGTTTTGCTCCGATATTTCAAAAATTTTTGTTCGGCGTTGCTTTTGCGGAACAGATGCGTGAAAGCTGGGTCGCGTATCAAAGAAAAGGAACCGTATTCGGTTATGAGCATCTTAAAATTAATACATCGGATGATAAAACGATTGAATATTTGACTGAACGTGTTTTTAAAGTTGATGTAGTTGGAATGTCTCAGCAGGATATCAAAGAAAATGCCGTCTGGATTACCGATAAAAATTTTAACCCGGTTTCTTTTTCCACAACCGTTTCTTATAAAGTTAAATCGGAAAAAATAACCGGCTCCGTTGAAAATGGCAGGTTGAACGTAACTTATGACGATCAGTGCGGCGTCGTGAGTAAAAAAACTTTCGACGCATCAGGACTTTATTTCAATGTATGTCTTGCTGACATTATTATCCGCCGTTCAGCCGAAAAAGAATTTTCCGTTAATGTGTTTGATACCTATTATGTTCGCCGTGCCGGCGTTAGAGTGCTTAAAAACGAAGGGACCGTTGAAGCGGAAGTGAGTATCGAAGGCACTATGCCTGAAATTATTACGATCGATTCGCGCGGCCTGGTTATCAGCTCCGTACGCGCGGTCGAAACGCTCGTTAAAGTTGACGGCAAAACTTTTAGAACCGACGAAAAAATTCGCAGTGGTGCCGGATGACGATACCGATCTGACCGTCGAAATCGACCGGCCGCTTGGAAATATGAAAAAAATTAAAACCGCTAAAGTCGTCGTTAAATGGATGAATATTCCGATGCGGGATTTTGTTTTAAACGATAATCGCCAGAAAGTCGTTTCTGAAAAATTCGATAACGGTATATATGAGGTTGCTCTTGAATTAAGCAGGATAGATGCCGCCATATTATCTCCGGCGCCGGTTAAGCCGGAAGCCGGTATGGAAAAATATCTCGGCGAGTCGGAATTTATCACGCCCGCGGATACGACTGTGGTTGAACTGGCGAATAAACTCGCGGAGGGTGAATCGGATGCGGTTAAAATAGTCGATAATATATCCAGCTGGATTAACGCTAATGTAAAAACCGATTTTATAGCTGAAACACTTTCCGCGCCTCAGGTTCTTAGATTGAAACGCGGGAAATGCAGCGAAAACGCCATACTGTTCGCCGCGCTTGCAAGAGCGCTTAAAATACCGGTAAAAATTTCGCTCGGCGTTGCTAATGCCGGCGGCCGCTGGATGGGACACATGTGGAACGAAGTTTATATCGGCGGGAGATGGATCGCCGTAGATGCGGGCGCCGCTGAATTTGTTTCGGGCGTTTCGCATATCAAGTTTATTGATTCTGATACGGTCAACGGTACTCAGAATGTCAGAATGAAACTTATAGATAATCTTGGTATTTCGGTAATCGATATTGAAAGCGAAAAAGCGGCGGCCGGCTTAAAAACCGGTTTTGCGGCGAATGTTTACACTAACGCGGAATACGGCTGCCGAATAAGCCTTCCTGAAACAGGCTGGAAAATAACAGTGGATAAAAAGGGAGATATTGTAACGGTAAGCGCAAAATTGGCGGGAACCGACGGCGTGGATTTTGCCCTCGTTATTTTTTCCACGCCCGGTAATCTGCCGGCAAAAACTATTATAGACGGCCGGCTTTCAGCTCTTTCATCCATGCTTAAAGATTTTAAAAAAATATCGGAGAGCGCGGTAAAAATATTCGGGCGTGACGGCGTACGCGTGCGGTTCGCGCATAGAGCAGGCCGGAAAAACGCGATAACTCTTGTTAATGAAAATACCGTTCTTGCGCATGAAGGCGCGGGTTTTCTTTTTGCATGCCTGGCGCCGGAAGGCGAATTTGAAAAATATGAAAAAGAATTCGAAAAAATAATAAAAAGTTTTGAATTGCTGTAAGTTAATATTACGATTAA
>CAYQWL010000154.1:0-9198 GCA_964421195.1 uncultured bacterium
GTGTATTTGAAGTCAATAAATTCGCTAAAGGCACATTCGACGTAGCTAAACTCTTATCGGAAATGAAAGCGACGACGATAGTCGGCGGCGGCGATTCAGTAGCCGCAGTTGAAAAAGCCGGCGTGGCCGATAAGATGACGCACGTTTCTACGGGCGGCGGCGCATCGCTCGAATTTATGGAAGGTAAAGTTCTTCCCGGCGTAGCCGCGCTTACTGAAAGAACTTCCTGCGGTCCATGCTCATGCTCGTGTTCATGCCATTAATTTTGTAATAGTGAATAATCGTAATTTTTTTTATTTTTTTCCGTTATATCAATAAAAAGTGATATAAATTAATAATTTTGAAAGGTGCAAATTCAACATGCGTAAAAGAATGCCAATATTCGCCGCTAACTGGAAGATGTATAAAACTTTCAGCGACACCGTTAAATTTATAGATGAATTCAAATCTAATTTTAGTAAATTTGATAAAAATAAATTAGAAGCCGTTATCTGCCCGCCTTTCACCTCGATTTTCAAGGCGGCTGAAAAACTTGCCGGCACAAATTTTTCAATAGGCGCCCAGAATATGAATTTCGAAAAAGAAGGCGCGTTCACCGGCGAAATATCGCCCGCCATGATTTTAGAATTCGGCGTTAAATATGTCATAATAGGTCACTCCGAAAGACGCGCTTATTATAACGAAACAGACGAATCTATAAATAAAAAACTTAAATTCGCTTTAACTAACAACTTAACACCGATATTATGCGTCGGCGAAACTATAGAAGAACGCGAAGCCGCTAAAACCGAATCTAAAATATCAGGCCAGCTTAAAACCGATTTTGCGGGCATTTCCGAAACCGACGCTGAAAAAATAGTAATAGCTTACGAACCAATATGGGCCATAGGCACCGGGAAAAATGCCACGGCAAAAGACGCGGTGGACGTAATAAATTTTATCAGAAAAACCATGGCCGGCATATATTCTCCGGCCTTAGCCGATAAAATCAGAGTACAATACGGAGGTTCGGTTAAGCCTGAAAATATAAACGAATACATGAAGGATGAAACTATAGACGGCGCACTCATCGGCGGCGCTTCACTCGATCCATCAAAATTCATTAAAATCTGCGAATCAGTTTTATAATGATCTATAAAACAGCCACGCGATAAAACGTTAAAAAAACCGTCTGAGAATAACATAACTCAGACGGCTTTTAATTATAGCGTTCAAATTTTAACCCGGCCGAATTTCTATTACATCGCTTTTGCTCCAGCTGCAACTATATTAGAACTTCCCGAACGGCCGGTTTCACTAAAAGCTATTAAATAATAAAAATACCTGGTAGAAGCATTTATTTTTTTATCTTCGAAACTATTCGCGCCCTTTATTTCACCGATTTTTTTAAAATCAACGGGCTTTCCGACGGCCCTATATATTTCATATCCTTCTGCCATGTTTGAAAAATTCCATGTAAGGCTAACCGATTTTTTTGAATATTTCGCCGATACCCCCGAAGGAATTTCAATCCCAACCCCGGCGCTATCTTCAACGATGATTTCTTCGCCCTCGTTAATTATTCTGGGAACCATTACTACTTTAGGAATAATACGGCCTATCGCCCGGGCAACCGCCTGGTTCGAACACGCGCCAGTCCTGCCGTCGCAATAAACATTCTGTATATAATAGTAGTAAGTAGTTCCAATCGCCACATTCGAATCGAAATACGATGCCGCGCCAGGGCCTACAAATTCCAGGATACCGTAATTTGCGCCAAAATTATCAGAACGCATTATATAATAACCATAATTATTACCGACGGCCGGTTTCCAGTTCAATTCTATTCCATTCTCTTTAGCTACGGCTCCAAGCAAAGACGGAGCATCCGGTTCACGGGACGGCTTATGAACAGGCACCTTAATGATTATTGTTTTATTATGCGATGAATGCGGATAATAATTACGCCTGTCAGGAAATTTTTTATGATGATCCGGAAATATATAAAAACCCGCCGCATTCGCCGGTAAAAGTTGAAAAATCGACGTAACGCATGCCAAAGCAAACACAATAATAATAGTTAATGTTAAAAAATATTTTTTAATCAAATAAACCACTCCTGTTTTAATATTGTAATTATTTCAAATATAATGATATAAAAATTATTTTCTCCAGCATCTTCCATAATATACGTCGTTCTTTTTTTCTTTTTCAATTATATTCATTTTTAAATCGGATTTTGCATTTTTCTTAAAATTCCAGCAGGAATGATCTCCCGTACTTTTATTATAATAAACAGGCGGGAGCGGAGGACGGCATTGCATAAAATGCGAAGGAGGCGGAGGCATGAAATTTCCATTAAATGCCGATTTATTATGCATAAACGGAGGAGGCGGAGGCATGAAATTTCCGCCGTGCAAGAATTCACCGGGCATAAACACGGGCGGATGCATAAAGCGGCCGCGTACTGGCGCCGAATCACAAAACTTCATAAACGGCGGGCACGGAGGCGACATAAAACTGCCCGTATGATGCCTATAAAACTTATGAAAATTTATTTTATGAAATTTTTCATGTTCCGATTCAAGTTTATTAATTATTACATCGGATAATGCGTTCGTATATTTTTTAACGGCTTTTATTTTTTCAGATTTATCAACGTTTTTCAAAATTATTTCTCTTAATTGTTTTTCAGCTTTTTTTAATTTTTTAACAGCCTTGAATATTTTTTTACCGGCAGGTCTTATTTTTTTACCGGTATGTTTCATAGGCTTATGATTTAAATTATCATAATTATGAATCGCTTTAAAATTATGCGCTGAAAAATGCGGGCCGTGTTTAAAGCTATGATCCGGCAGAAAAGGATGAGACATAAAAGGCATATAATCCGCCGGAGGCATCGAATGAAATGCCGGTTTTATAGCTGGCATATATTTTTTATTTTCAACCTGAAATTTCATGAATTTATTTAAAGTTTCGGTATAATTATCGATAGCTGAATTAACCGCCGCCGGATTGACGTCTTTCATACGAGCTTCATTCATTCTTACGTGAGCGCTATGAAGATCGATAAATAATTTATCAGCCTCACTTTTTATTATATTAAAATTATCGCGTGAATCCGCCGCATAAACTGGAGTAAAAAAAGAAATAAACAGAACAGCCGCTAAAAATGGTATAAATACCGTCATAAATTTTAACTTCATACAACACCTCTTTTAATTTTTTTTGTAATAAATTATTAACTCAGCTTCATTATTTTCATAAAAACATAAAATGCTTTATTTTTTAATTTATATTTTTGATTTTATTAATAATGAAATAATGGTTTTTATTATTTCATTGCTCTAACGCTCTAATATTATTTTATAAAATTTAAAAAAGTTTTATTTTTTTATACTTTTTTTATCGAAGCGATACTTTTATTTACCATATAATAATTCGGTCAATATAAAACATGAATCTACTGTTATTTAAGAGTTTTTAAGAGTTTCGCTTTACATATCGGCGCATTTTTGATAAAATACATTAACGACTAATGACTAACGACTAATATTTTAAATGGGGTGCGCATAAATGATAAGGCTCGATAAATATATGGCAATGTGCGGGCTTGGCACGCGCAGTGAAGTTAAACGATATATCAGGCAGGGGCTTGTTTGCGTGAACGATATAAAAGTGCGATGCGACGATATAAAAATCGATGAAGACAACGATAGAGTAATATTTGAAAGCCGGCCGCTCAATTTTAAAAAAAATATTTATTTAGTAATAAATAAACCGCAAAATTGTATCTGTACCACTGACGAAGAGGAAGACGGCGCTATAATTACCGATTATCTTGATGAATTCATGCGTTCACGTAAATTATTTCCAGTCGGCCGGCTCGACGCCGATTCTGAAGGTTTATTAATATTGACCGATGACGGCGATTTTTGCCATAATGTAATAACTCCTAAAAAGCATGTGCCAAAAACATATTATGTTGAATTCGTAGGCATGTTAAGCGATAAAGAAATTCAAAAATTAACAAAAGGCGTTAAAATCGGCGATTATACTACACTTCCTTCTAAAGTACGCCGGCTCGGAGAACAAAAACTTGAAATAACCATTCATGAAGGTAAATATCATCAAATCAAACTCATGCTCGAAGCTATAGGAAATCGCGTTACATACTTAAAAAGAATAAAAATCGGCAATTTTTCGCTTCCTGAAATGCTTATGCCCGGCGAATACCGGGAATTAAGTTCTGAAGAGCTGAAATTAATATTATGTAAAGAAAACATATAACATGTAATATCTATAAACATAATGAAAAACGAAAATCAAAGAAAAAAAATTACTTTTTACCGTCATATATTATTCGGTATTTTTTTTGCCGTAATGTTTTCAGCCGCCTTTCAATCAGCCGTTAAAACATTATTTCATATATATTTAAACGGCCCCGTAACTTCGGTTAATATTCAAAACGGCGATTCCGTTATTAATATTTCATTAAAATATGGCGATGATTATACTTCTGAAACATCATTTAATAAAGCTGAAATTTCCAGACATAAAAACAGCGGCGTTCCCCATGAAAAATCAAGTAAAGGAACCATAATGGTCAGCTCGGGAATTTCAGGTTTAATAAAAATAATAATTTTTATATGGTTTATAATAAGATTAAAGCCCATTTATAATTTTGCCGTAAAAAACAACGACGCCTTTCGGCCTTTAGCTATAAAGCGTTTTAATAATATTTATAAAACGATAGGGCTTTATTTTATAATAATATATTTACTTTCAATATTAAACGATTTATTATTTTTATATAAAACTAATAATTTCTCGCTTTTTAATTTTTTGACGTTTTATGTAATTCCCGCAATTTCTGGCTGTTATTACGGCATTTATTTCAGCGTAATATATCTTGAACCTTTTTTATTTACTAAAATAGCCGAACTTTTTTACAGCGGCGACGAAATTTACTCTAAAAAAGAAGGGTTCCAGCTCAATCTTCGTTCGAGATTATTTATGACTATAACTAATCTTCTTGTAATTCCTATGATAATAATAATATTTTACGCTCACGCGATTCCCGATATAAGCATTGAAAAATTGAACGCGTTAACTGATATTAATGAAATGAAAAAGATCGTTTATCCAATATTAACCAGTAAATATAATCTTTTTGCAATAGCTTTCGTTTCTTTATGCTATGCCATAGGTTATATTGAAATGCTTTATCGCGGCATTCAACGCCCTATCGATGAGCTCGTTAAAAAAATGGAACGCCTCGCAAACGGCGATTTTAACGTTAAAACATCGGTGCTTTCATCTGATGAAATAGGAAGGCTTAAATACAATTTCAATTTAATGATAGACGGATTAACCGATCGTGAAAAGCTTCGCGAAACTTTCGGCAGATACGTATCTATTGAAATAGCGAAACATCTTATAGAAACAAATAAAATTAATCTCGGCGGCGAAGATATATCGGCAACTATTTTATTTTCCGATATTAGAAATTTCACTTCGATGAGTGAAAAAATGAGCGCAAGAGAGGTAGTCGATTTTTTAAACGAATATTTTTCGTATATATCGGAACCTATTATTAAAAACCGCGGAGTAATTAATAAATTTATAGGAGACGTTATGGCTATTTATACGCCGCACTTAGGCTCCGAAAATCATGTGGAAGACGCCGTAAATAGCGCTATAGGAATGAGGAAAAAACTCGAAGAATTTAACGCGGCTAAAAAATATAATTTTATAATTAATTTCGGGATAGGCATTCATACCGGAAATCTCGTCGCGGGTAATATTGGCACTAAAAGCCGTCTCGAATATACAGTTATAGGCGATACAGTAAATATAGCGTCAAGAATCGAATCCGAAAATAAAACCTTTAAAACTGATATACTTATAAGCGAATCAGTTTTTGATAATATCAGCGAAAATTTGAAAGATAAAATAAAACTTGAAAAATGCCCGCTTACAAATATTAAAGGAAAAGAAAAACCCGTTTTACTTTATAAAATATTATAAATTTATTTAATTTAATTAATATAAAATTTATTTAATTAATTTTTAATTTAATAACCATTGCTTTTATAACTTATTTATGTTAAAATCAAAATATATTTTCCGTTATTTTTAATTTTAACTAATTAATTATTGTTTTATTATTTAATTATTTATTAATTAACCGGTTCGCCGTTTTATTTTGTGATTCAATATTTCCGGTTTTTGTTCGATTATATTTTTTTATTATTTCATACATTCTTTTCATTAATTATTTCATTTGACATATAATATGTACAGGAGGAAATGATAATGTCTGAAAAAACGGCATTGTTACTATTTTTTATTTCGAGTTTTACTTATTTAGCCGGATTCATTTCAGCTTTAATATTTCATAAGAATGAACGGATCTCTATAAACGTGTCGTCTATATTAAATATAACGGCGGGGGCCATCGGGTTTATAGCCGCGGCTTATGTTATGATTTCCGGAACAACCGTTTCATACGCTTTTTCTACCGGTTCGCTTTCAGAATTAATAACCGTGCTTTCTCCCGCCGACGATTTCAGTTTTAAGATTTGTCCGTTCAGCGCTTTTTTTCTTATCATGATTTATTTTATATCGACCATCGCATCACTTTATTCAAAATCTTATCTAAATGAATATATGACATCGCATATTAGATATTCTAAATTTGCTAAGATTACTATTATTTCAGCTATATATCCTTTGTTTATTCTTTCCATGGCCCTCGTGACCGCTTCAAACCATTCTATTTTATTTTTATGTTCATGGGAATTAATGTCGCTTTTTTCATATTTTTTAGTAATGACCGACCACGAAAATCCAAAAACACGCACCGCCGGTTTTACTTATTTAATAATGACGCATTTCGGTACAGCTTTTCTTTTCATATTTTTCATCATACTTTATTCTTATACCGGATCTTTTGATTTTTCCGCTTACACTAACATAGGCCATAAATTTTCATACACTTCGACCGTATTTATGTTTATTTTTATTTTAATAGGATTTGGAACCAAAGCGGGTATAATGCCCCTGCATATATGGCTTCCTCTTGCCCATCCGCAGGCGCCATCGCATATATCCGCCCTTATGTCCGGAGTAATGGTTAAAGTTTCGCTTTTCGCATTTTTAAAATGTTTATTTATTTTTTTCGGCGGGGCTAATTTTTGTTCAGGCGTTATATTATTATTAATCGGCGCCATAACCGCTATTGTTGGCATTATGTATTCGATAGTCGAATCTGACCTGAAAAAATGTCTCGCCTTTTCTACAGTCGAAAATATAGGTATCATACTTATCGCCGTATCATGCGCGGTAATATTGAATTCGCAGCATTATCCCGTTTCGGCCGCATTCGCGCTCTGCGCGGCTTTTTATCATATAGCCGCGCACGCTATTTTTAAATCGCTTCTCTTTATGGGAGCGGGTTCCGTAATTTACGGCTCGCACGCTAAAAATATGAACGATATGGGCGGTTTTATAAAAAAAATGCCGCATACAGCGGCTTATTTCATTGCCGGCGTCATGAGTATGGCGGCGCTTCCGCCTATGGCCGGTTTTATATCTGAGTGGATGGTTTTTCAATCTATATTATTAACGCTCAAGGACCCTGAAGCTTTTATTAAAATACTTATGCCCGTCTGCGGCGCGGCACTCGCGCTTTCATCCGCGCTCGCTCTTACCGGCGCGGTACGGATGTTTTTTTCGATATTTTTAGCGCGGCGACGCAATGCCGAAAAATTCCAGCATGAAGCAAGAGAAGTCCCTTTTTCAATGAGAATAGCGATGTTCGTTCTTGCCGTTTTATCTTTTATTTTCGGCATTTTTTCTCCCGTATTTATTAAGCTTCTTTCCGCGCCGCTATATTCATTAATGCCGGTATCCGGTCTCGACATAAATCTTTTCAGTTACAAAACGCTTTATATCATACCGGTTTCAAGCCAGCTTTCAGCCATATCGCCGCTGCCCGTTTTTACATTACTCATTCTTTTTATAATAGGCGCGATAATTATTTTTAATTATATATTACCGCAGCGAAAAACAAAAATTTATGAAACCTGGAGCTGCGGAGCAGATATTAATTCTATAATGCAATATACTCCTGAATCTTATACTCAACCAATAATGATTGTATTTAAAAACATATATCTTCCACGCACTGAAGTAAAAACGCTTCATAACGAAGACCGGCTCATAATAAAAAAAGTCGATTACAGTCAGACCGCCACGATGTTTTTTGAAAAATGGCTTTACAGGCCTTTTATTAAATTACTTATTAAAGCCGCTAAAAAATTAAAAAAATTACAGCTCGGTTATGTGCATGTATATCTTTTATATATTTTCGTCACCCTGCTGTTCGCTCTTTTAAGCGCACGTTTATAAATCGTAAATATATTTATATATGATAAAAATAAATAACGAAAACGGAGTATGATCAGGTGAGATTATGAATAATATAGTAATGAGCGTAAATTATGAAATAATAGCGGTTTCTATAATTCAAACCGCGTTTTTAATAGTGCTTGCGCCTTTAATCAGCGGCATTATAAAAAAAGTTAAGGCTGTATGCCAGTTTCGGCAGGGGCCTCCGCTTTTTCAACCATATTACGATCTTATCAAATACTTTAAAAAAGACGCCGTAGTTTCAGATACAGCTTCATGGTTGTTTTTCGTAACGCCTTACGTTATGCTCGCCGCATTTTCGCTCGCCGCATTTTTGATACCGTCGCTTTCCTATAAATACAGCATTTCACCTTTAGCTGATATTATTTTAATAATATATTTAATGGCTTTAGCGCGTTTCTTTTTAACGCTCGCCGCCATGGATACGGCTTCCGCTTTTGGAGGAATGGCGTCTTCACGTGAAATGATGCTTTGTTCCATAGCGGAGCCGGCCATAATTCTATCCTTTATATCCATAGCTCTTACCCAGAAATCGACTGATTTATCAAAAATAATGTCATCGGTCGCGGGCGCGCCAAATATTTTATTTACGACTGAAAATCTTTTTACATTCGTCGCGCTTTTTTTAATAGTAGTCGCCGAAACCGGCCGCGTACCGTTCGACAATCCCGCCACACATCTTGAGCTTACAATGATACATGAAGGAATGATACTCGAATATTCGGGTAAATATCTCGCCATGACTCAGATGGCGGCTTATGTTAAGCAGGCCGCCCTTTTTAC
>CAYQWL010000155.1:0-6923 GCA_964421195.1 uncultured bacterium
TTTTATCCTTGTTGTAAAAGAGGCGTTTTCTTGCAACTAAATGGGAGAAGAACCATATTTTTTTATTCGCCGCCATCGTCTTTTTTTTACATTACTCCAGTGAAACGGCGCTATGTTCCGAAGAAGTTTTAATAACCGGCTATTATGAAACCGTAAAATTAAGCGAAAAAGGCGAAGCTTCTGTCAATATCGAATTGACCGTACGCGGCGCTATAGAAAGGCTATTTATCCCATGCTCTTATAAAAACCCTGAAAATATAAGACGCATTGACGGCGCAATTGAAACCGCTCTCCAGACAATAAATATAGGCGGAGCTGAATTAATAAATTACGAAGGCTCGTTTACCGGTGAAACCGGCATAACCGTCAGATACGACGCAAAAAGCGTTTATAACCCCGATGATTTAAAATCAAAAGATTTTTCAAACGCCGAAGTCAAATACTCTTTTATTAATAACAGCAGCTTATCCATTTCATCATTCGAAGTTATGATAATACTGCCGCGGGGCCTTGCGGTAAACCGCGTCAGCGATTATTCGCCGCGGCTAAAAAGCGACGATCCAAACGAGCCCTATACACTATTAATACAAAATGGGTTAAGAGCGTTAAAATTAAAAACAGCAGATATGAAATATGGCGGGCGCGCATCGTTAAATTTCAAAATGAAGCCCGAAAAACATTCGCCAGTACTGATATTTATATTTGTAATAGCATCGATATGGTATCTTTTTGCCTTTCGTGATATAATAAATCCGCGCGAGCATAAAGAACCGTTAAAAAAAAGCGGCGAACCGCCCGAAAAAAAATAACGGACAATAAACGGCAAATATCACAGACGGATAAAATTAAGTTAAGTTAATTCAGGAGGAAATTATGTCAGAAGTCAAACCCAGATTCGAATTCAGGACATTCGCCCAAAATTTCGGAATGGTAATCGATAAAATGAGAAAACTTTCGCCCCTCGATAAAATAAGGGAAAGCTCTGAAATTTATATAATGTCGGCCGGCAATAATGAAAATAACACAAAAGTTCGCGACGATCTGATGGATATTAAAGTATTCGTAACACGCGACCGCGGCCTCGAACAATGGAACCCCCGTATGAAAGGCTCTTTTCCAATGAAAACGGAGGTTATACGCGATGAAGTTTTCACCGCATTCGGAGTAACGGCGCCGGATTTTAAGCGCGAACAATACACGCTGCAGGAATTCCTTGACGAAATAATACGGCCGCATAAAGATCTTACCGCGGTTAAAGTTTTTAAACGCAGATACGGCTTTTCCGTCAACAACTGCATTACCGAATATGCCGAACTGCTAATTAACGGAGCGGCCATACAGACCGTCGCCGTCGAATCAGTCAGTATCGAAGATATTTTAAAGGCGAAAGAAATGCTCGGCCTCGTTGAACATGAAAATATAAATTATCTACTCGCTATAAAACGAATAATAGGCATGGAACCTCTTAACTATTAACAACCTCACCAGAGCGTTGAAACCTGTAAAATTAAAAGTTAAATTGGAGTTGAAAAAAATGGCGAAAGAAATCGAAAGAAAATTTTTAGTTAAAGGCGAAGAATATAAAACTCTCGCTAAAGGCGTTAATTACCGCCAGGGCTACTTATCGACCGTTAAAGAACGGACCGTCAGGGTCAGAACTATAGACAGTGAAGGTTTTTTAACCGTTAAAGGAATAACCGTCGGAGCAAGCCGGGCTGAATATGAATATAAAATACCGGCGGCCGAAGCTAATGAAATGCTCGATAATCTCTGTGAAAAACCTATAATCGAAAAAAACCGCTATAAAATAGCTCAGGGAAAGCACACATGGGAAATCGACGAATTTCTCGGCGTTAATATGGGACTTATCGTAGCCGAAATCGAATTGACCGCCGAGGACGAAAAATTTGAAAAACCTTCATGGATAGGCGAAGAAGTTACAGGCGACCCAAAATATTTTAATTCTAACTTAATTAAAAATCCTTTTTCAAACTGGAGTAAATAAAAATTTCATCCGGCGCGGCGATCTGCCGGACCGGCACAGGGAGGCACGCGATGAAAAAAGAATTTAATTTTTATGCTAAATTTCTTAATAATTCAGTAAAAATTTTTAAAATTATAATCACGGGCGTATCAGTCATCGCCTTTCTGACGGCTATTTCCATCGGCACGCCGGCGCGAGCGGAGCAAACAATTCCATCTTCATGCGAATGTAAAATATTACTTTTACCCGAACACTTCGAAGATTATGAAGCCGGCGCGCGAAATTTCTGGGCGATAATCAAAAAAATCTCCAGAGCAAAAGGATTAAAAACTAATTTAAGCAAAAATGAAGATGTGACGGAACGCGAATTAAATTATATAGACACGCCTGATTTCATGCTTTATAAAACCGGATATATTCTCAGATGCCGTGCTGAAGGTAAAAAATTTAATTATACCTTCAAGTACCGCAATACCGATCCGCTTATATCAGCCGCCGCCATAGTATCGCCTGCCGACGAATTCAAAGGAAAAACATCTTTCGAAGAAGACGTAGTGGTTAAAGCCGAAAGTCTCGAACACATTTTTTCTAAAAGCGGAAAAACCGATCTGAAATCAGAGCCCGCAATGACAGTAAAAAATTTTATAAAAATTTTTCCCGGCCTGGCGAAGTTTAACTTTAACGCGCAAGCCACGCTCAAACCCGTTAACGACATCATAATTTCAGAAATCACTTTCGATTACGGCGATATTTATTTTGAACCAAAAACTAAAGCTAAAGCGAGTTTTACCATCTGGTATCTTAAAGGAAACGCAAAACCTTTAATCGCCGAATTTTCATATAAATATGAAATTAAAAACGGAACGCCCGATAACGATATTAACTTTATACATCATGCATCCGACCGGTTTTTAATTACACTGCGCTCGCGCATTAAAACATGGCTCGCCGCCGGCCAGACTAAAACCGGATTAATATATAAATTCGACGAAAACTTTAATAAATAAATAGATCGTCTTTACTTAATGTTTTATTTACCATTTCATTAAAATATTTGCTATAATTAAATAAGAACAACAATATTTGATTATGGTGATTTTATGAAAAAAATAAAGATAATTTTATTCGCTATATTAATATCACTGCCTCTTACGGTTTTAAATTATAATACCGCGTCATTAAGCGTTTATGCCGAAAATAAAGATTTGTTCATCACTTTTATTAAAAACGGCAAAACTTCAATAATCAGAGCGGATGAAATAAATAAATACTGTGATTATCCTCTGGCGGTTAAGCTCGTTAAAATAATATCTCGAAACCGGGAATTAATACTCGAAAGACCATGTTTTAATCCTGAAATAGACGTTACCGATAAAGAAAACATGCTAAAAGAAGGCAAAACCATTTTAAATCAAACCACTTATCTTCGCCAGGCCGGAATAAACCCTGAAACCATGAAATTAAACTCTTCAACGGAAGCAGACGAAAACGACACTATTAATAAAATTCTTGAATCAAGTTTTATGGTTTATTATACTTCACTTGTCGATATAGACTCCGACGGAGAAAATGAAATCAGATTTCATTCCGTTCAGGGCAAACTTTATGAAGAAGATAACTACTTTTTCAAAAAAGATCATGACGGCCGTTATAAGCTTATCGAGTGCGGCCTCGGCGGCGAAGAATATCTTATGTTTATAAAATATAAAAATAAAATATATACCGCGCTAAGAAATAAAGAAGAAAAAATAAACCGCATTAAAATATATTCTTTTAATGCGGTTTCTAAAACATTCGATTTTTTATTCACTATCGATTTTAAAAATAAAAAAGTAAATAATAAAAAAAGTAAAAACATTATTTTATCTTTAGACGAAGATATATAGCTACAAAGCGTATATTAGTCATTTTTTTGCCGTTATTTTAATTCGTTAATTTCAACTGTAATAATATTTAAGAAAATAACGTAAAATTAATAAACTGTCAACCGCGGCTTATATAAATAAATTTATATTCCCTTTTTCAGCATCGGCGAGATAAGCGGCCACTCCGCCATCCTCCACGCCGTCGATCAATTCTTCTTTTTTAATGCCCATCAATTCCATTGACATACGGCACGCCACAAGCCTGCCGCCATTATCGCGAACCGATAAAAGTAATTTTTCGAGCGGCTCTACGTTATGACGTTTCATTATGCCTTTTATCATTTGAGTGCCGACGCCCAGCATATTCATTTTAGAAAGCGTCAATTGATTCACCCCGCGCGGCATCATCATAGCGAACATTTTTTCTATGAAATTTTTTTTCACCGGAACGCTTTTGTTTTTACGCAGAACATTAAGTCCCCAGAAAGTAAAAAACAACGATACCTTTCTGCCCATCGCAAGCGCGCCGTTCGCTATAATAGAAGCCGCCATCGCCTTATCGAAATCGTCAGAAAACACGACGATAGTAGCCTGATCGGAACGAAAATGGCCATGAGGGCCGGCTGGAATACTGCCTGCGGGATATTTCATAAGTTTAGCTTTTATCGACTTTCCTTTATTTAGTTCCATTATTTTTAAACCGGCAGCCTGCGCGAACGCCTGTACGTCGGCATAAAAACCCTGATCAGTGGCTTCAATTTCTATAACTTCATTTTCTTTCGCTTTAGCGGCCGCTTCTTTTAATTTCATGAGCGGGCCAGGGCATTGAAGCCCGCAGGCATTAATTTTAATCGCCGGAGCAAAAGGCACGGCCGCTGACGGATGCGTTTTTGTCTGAGTGTCGTCCGCCTCTTTTTCGCCGGGTATAAAATGTTCAAAATCACCCTGATTATAATAAGCATTATAACTTTCCCAGCCGCCGCTGATATTAAAAACATTAAACCCATTTTGCTTCAGAATTCTTTGCGCTATATAACCGCGCAACCCAACCCGGCAATAAATCAATATAATTTTTTCTTTCGGTATTTCAATAAGACGGCTCCTTAAAGTATGAAGCGGTATATTTACGGAATTTTTTATCGCGCCCGATATAGTTTCATCGGTATTTCTCACATCTATTAAATAAGCGCCTTTCCGCATGTAATCTTCAATATCGAATATGCTTATTAACGGAGCGAAATCAGGCGAATCGTTTTGCGCCACGAATCCAGCCATATTTACAGGGTCCTTCGCCGAACCGTAAGGGGGCGCATACGAAAGCTCATAATCGGCAATATCGTCTATGGTAGCTCCATGGCGAATAGCCGAAGCCAGAACGTCTATACGCTTATCCACTCCGTCGTATCCGCAAGCCTGAGCGCCGAGTATTTTTCGAGTTTCAGGCGAATATATAAGTTTAAGATGCACCATATAAGCGTAAGGATAATATCCCGCATGACTGCCAGCATGTATGGTAACCATTTTAAAAGCCGTACCGAGACGTTTCAGTAAAGGCGCGCTCACGCCCGTAGCGCCGCATGCAAGATCAAAAACCTTTACTATCGAAGTACCCTGTGTGTCTTTATATTCCGATTTTATTCCGCAAATATTATTCACCGCTATGCGCGCCTGACGATTAGCGGGCCCCGCGAGAGGTATCTTCACTTTAGTTCCGCTCACAAAATGCGTTATCTCGACAGCATCGCCCACCGCATATATAAAAGGATCAGAGGTGCGCATGGTTCGATCAACCGCTATGGCGCGGGTTTCTCCCAATGCGAGCCCGGCCGATTCAGCGAGCGCGGTTTCAGGCGCCACTCCTATAGCGACTATAACCATATCGCTTTCGATAACTCCGCCGCTCGCTAAATGCACCGCCATACCGTTTGAAACCGCCGGCTCAAATTTAACCACCCGTTCGGATAAATACAATTTTATTTTATGAGATTTTATTTCGTTATGCGCGAAAGCCGCCATATCAGGATCTAAAAATGTAAGCAATTGATCCTGCATTTCTATAAGCGAAACCGATATTCCACGTTCAATAAGATTTTCAGCGACTTCAACGCCTATAAAACCTCCGCCGACCACCACAGCGTTTTTTGCGCCTTTATTCAAAGAAGAAATTATTTTATCCATATCAGGTATGGTTCTTAACGTAAAAACTTTATCGGAATCTATGCCGGCAATCGGCGGTTTTAAAGGCGCGGCGCCTGGAGAAAGTATCAGATAATCATAATAATCTTCAAATATATTATTTGATTTCAAATTTTTAACCTTAACTTTTTTTTCAGCCGTATTAATAGATAACACTTCATGGAATGTTTTTACGGCAATATTAAAACGGGCCGACATATTTTCGGGAGTCTGCACTAAAAGCGCTTCGCGCTCCTCTATAACGCCGCCGATATGATAGGGCAGGCCGCAGTTAGCGAACGATATATATTCGCCGCGTTCATAAATAGTTATTTCACACTTTTCATCGAGCCTTCTGAGCCTCGCGGCCGCGGAAGCTCCACCGGCCACTCCTCCTATAACGATAACTTTCATAATAACACCGCCTTCACATTATTTATTAAAATATTATATTATTTATTTATTATTAATTATATACTGTAATATATTTTACTAATTAATGATTTACTTTATTATTATTTTAACATATTTTAATTAATAATTCAAGACGGTTTTATATTTTTTATTTTAATTTATCGTACGGTTTCATTTCCGTTAAATATTTCCAATAACGGGCAGGCATGCAGCATTTCTGGAGCTTATGGTTCGTACGGTTTTCTACGGCTATATTTTTAACGAATTCACGCCATAAACGGCTGTATAATTCCTCGCCGCAGCCGCGCCGCGGCGGCTCATTAATAGAAAAAGCCGTTATAAGCCAGTTTATATTATTATCTGAAGCGATTTTTATATCGCGCTCATATTCATTTTTTAAAACATATCTTTCATCTTTCTCGACTTTTTCATCGATGTTTTCAAGCATTTTATAATTCAACACGGCTATGCCTCTTTTTACATCA
>CAYQWL010000155.1:6933-9196 GCA_964421195.1 uncultured bacterium
GGGAGCCTGGCCGAAAAATGCGGCGCCATCAAACCTATAACATTATTATCGGGACAGCATTCGGCATAATAAGCGCAGCGGCCATTTTCGAGATCGATTTTTTCGAAACGTAAAAGGCCTATCAGTCTGTGCTTTTCAGCATGAAGCCTGTCTCGAAGTTTATGCACGGCTATAACGCGCGGCTCGTGAAGATATTTATCGGTCAGGCGGCCTTTAGATATGCCAAATTTGAAATAATCGTATATTACTCCGCCATGATCCGGACAACCGGCGAGAAACGCATAAAAAATATTATGCATGGCGTTAAATGAAATTAAATTAGTAACGATGTTTACGGCGCTGGCCGATTTATTAAAATCAACCGCCACATCGACTTTTTCCGTAAAAAGATCTTCTTTAAATTCGCTTTCAGCGTTTATAGAATCAGGTTTAACCGGAGCATAATACGATTCGTACAGCGCCGTCAGAAGCCCGTCAAAACTATCGTCATAAACATATATAAGCGGCATTAAAATTCCCCCGTAATAGCGCAGCTCAAACTCGCGGCCATATCCTGCCCGCCGGAGCCGGGTCCGGATAAAATTAGCGGCGAAGCACCTTTATCGATATTATCAAAAAGAAAAAGCTGACCCGCGCTTTCTTTTTTATATGACTTGATTTTAGCCGTTATTAAATCACGAATTTCCGATTCGCCGGTCTGCCCGGACGGCGATCCGCCAGAAACGTTTCCGCCATTTTGAACGCCGGCGGTTACGCGTCCTGCGCGTTCAGTTAATTTTAGCCTTAAAGCTTTTTCTTCAAATATTAATTTTTCATAATATTTACCCAGGCATGTAATAAAATATTTCGCGCGCTTTAAAACCACGCCAAGCCTTTTTAAATCATCAAAATTAAGCGCGTGAACCCGCCTCGCCGATATGATTTTTTTCGCCGAACGCACGCCTATTCCCGGAATGCGCAAAATAGTTTCATAATCCGCCCTGTTTATTTCGACGGGAAATTTATCGAGATTATTAAGCGCCCACGCCGCTTTAGGATCAAGCGACATATCGAGCAGCGGCCTTTCAGGCGTTAATAATTCACCGGCCGAAAATCCGTAAAAACGCATCAGCCAGTCAGCCTGATAAAGCCTGTGCTCGCGTAATAACGGCGGCTTCAACGCCGCCGGAAGTTTCGGATTATCGGATACCGGAATATACGCCGAATAAAAAACGCGTTTTAAATTAAATTTATCATAAAGCGACTCTGATAATTTTATAATTTTATAATCAGCTTCAGGTGAAGCGCCTATTATAAGCTGCGTGCTCTGACCCGCCGGAACAAAATGCGGAGTTTTTTTATTACTTTTACGTTCATCCGCCTTTTCGATTATTTCGGCCCCTATTTTTTTCATGGGAACCAATATGTTTTCTTTGCTTTTCTGAGGTGCAAGAGCTTTAAGGCTTTCTTCGCTCGGTAATTCTATATTTACGCTCATTCTATCGGCATAGCGGCCGGCCTCTGAAATTAAGCTATAATCAGCTCCAGGAATAGCTTTTAAATGAATATAACCGTTAAACTTTTTTTCGAGCCGTAATTTTTTAACTGCAAGAAGCATTCGTTCCATAGTATAATTCGCGTTTTTTTCAACGCCGGAACTTAAAAAAAGGCCTTCTATGTAATTTCTAATATAAAAATTTATAGTAAGATCGACTATTTCATCTACTGTAAAAGACGCTCTCGGTATTTCATTTGTAACCCTGTTGACACAATAAGCGCAATTATAAACGCAATTATTCGTTAAAAGCACTTTTAAAAGAGAAACGCACCGCCCATCGGCCGCCCAGCTATGGCATATCCCGCTTTCGGCGGCATACCCGATACCGCCCGGAGTGTTTTTACGAGCGCTTCCGCTCGACACGCAGGATACATCGTATTTAGCCGCCGCCGAAAGTATCTTTAATTTTTCGCTTAAATCCATAAAATATACTCCGCCGTTCACTATATATTCATTATTTAAAATTAAATTAACTTAAGTAAATTAAAAACAATTATCGATATAACAATGTAATTATAACATAAAAAAAAGAAAAAGTCGAAAAAAAATTCGATAATTTCGAATATTTTTTCGAACAATTTATAAATTTATATATAATAGATTTTTCTTGTTATGTTAATAATAAAATTATAATCTGGAAATATAACTTTTATCTTGAAAAGAAATTTTACATTCAATTCCGTTTTTAGATTTAAAATCTACGTTTCCCTGCAATTGATGATGCCC
>CAYQWL010000156.1:0-1738 GCA_964421195.1 uncultured bacterium
ATACACCCTAAAGTAATACTTAAATACACCGTCGGTCCGTATTATTCGCCGGACACCATCAATAACGAAGCTATCGATAAACTTATGAAAATAGAATCGGGAAACCCTTTTATGTTTAAATTTACCGCATCGGGCGTTGTTTCGATAAAAACCATTAAAGAAAGTTCGGTTTTAAAAAAATTTTACAATAAATTATTCGGCCACGCAAACAGCAGAGAAATTTTTTCCGACAGGTTCGTTTATAATTACATGATAGTGCCATTCAAATTAAAGCAATATCTTCGTGAAAAAGATGAAACTGGCGCGCCAGCCAGAATATACGGCCTTTTAGAAGGGGGAGAGTTGATTGAGTAATCTCAACACCGGTGGTAGTGTTCATCCCATATCGGCTGAAGATTTAAAAAAGCATATATCCGAATGCGAATTTCGCATGACGAACATCTTATATAATCAGCGGAAAATCAATCTTTTCGACTATATAATGAAAGTCGTGCCCGACGAACAATATCTTCACACCATGGAAGAAGCGGAAACGCTTCGCGCCATTAGAAAAGGGCTGGCTGTATATTATTTTATGTTCGAACTTTTAGAAACTAAGACCGGATTAAAACGCATGATAGATAATCCGGCCGGACGCGACGAACGTAAATTCCGCGATACACTCGAATTCATAACAACCTATTCGCTTTTTTCACTCGCCTGCTATATATCGATAAAAACCAATCAAATACTGAGCGTTCATTCACGTGAAAACCTTCCCGCTATAAAACTTGCCGAAGATTATTTCATATTCAGCAAAGGAAAGGTCGATACGCTTATCACCCTGCTTTGCGATTATACACATGCATTAAATACGGCGGATGAAGCTGGAAAAAAAATAATTACCGATTCAATAGATCTGGCCGGGCTGACAAATAATTTTTTTATACAGCTAAAAAACTCATGTATAAACAATCGCAAAAAATTTTCAGACGATCTTTTAAACTTTGTTTTAAACACGACATTTAAAATAGAAGGCGAAGACATAAGCATTTCCAATTTTGAATCGCAATATTCAACGGCGGATCAAAAAATCGAATTCGTTAAAGTCACGCCCGAAGAAATAGTCGGCAATAGCGACTCCAAACGAGGCGTTATCAGAAACGTAGATCGTCTGGCGCTTTTCGATGTCCGCGAGGGCCTCAATCCCATATCGGTTTTAGGCGGACTTTCATGGAGCGTCTTATTCGACGGCCTGCCGGGAACCGGCAAAACTTCGCTTTTCAAATTAGCCATGTCGCGGCTTCAACAGCGCGGCGAGCAAACCGGAACAGCGGTCGAATTCATCTCCATCGATCAACGCATCAAAGACGAATATTATGGAAAAACCGGGAAAAATCTTTTAGAGCGTTTAGATAAAACCAAACAAAAAAATAAATTAATACTTGTTTTCTTTGACGATGTCGATCTTCTTCTGCTTTCGCGCGGCGATGCCGGCATGGGCGGTTCGGATAAAGACGTGCTTAATATAACCATGCAATTCTTAGACGGAATGTTCACCAGGCCGATCGGAAACTGCCAGGTTTATGCGGCGACCAACGAGCCGACTTCGACCGATTCAGCTCTGCGTCAACGTTTCCATCAACGTTATTTAGTGGCGGGCCCCGAAACATGGCAGGATTATGCGGCGCTTATTTATACTAAATTAAAACCGCAATTAAAAGCCGGAATACTCCAGGTGGCCGGCGGCGAATTCGAC
>CAYQWL010000156.1:1748-9193 GCA_964421195.1 uncultured bacterium
GCATTAAAAATACTGGAACTCAAAATTCCGCGGCGGCGGAAAACCCGGCCGGCTCAGAAAATAAAGGCAGCGGCCTGCTCGCCAATTTTATTTCAGGCCTTACAGGCGGCATTTCTAAAAACGGCTGGGAAGAAATCGGCAGATTATGCATAGAATTTAAAAAGAAAGACGAACGTTTTACAGGCCGCCCCATACACAGCGTCGCGGAAAATCTTAAAGAATATTCGGCCGATTTTGAAATACCGGAGGAATTTTTTACGAAACCGGAAACTTTTTTAAAGTTAACATTCATTGAAAAAGTAAATAAAATTAAGGAATTATACAAACCCATAACCGCGGAAAAGATAATGAGCGAACTCGAACGATACTTCAACTCTGAAAACCGCTATAAATCAGATGCCCTGCAGTCATCTCGAGAAAAAATGCTCAAACTGATGATTGACGAATACGAAGCTAAAAAAGAATTTTTAAAATTATATGGAGGGCCTGAAAAAGACTGATGAGCCCTGATAAAAAACGAGAGCAATCCTGCGAAGATATCTATAACGAAAAATACGAACGGGAATCTGAAATCCTTTTTACACGCCTGTTTAAAACCGATTGTTTTTTTAAACTTGACGGCTTTTTATTAAAACGTTATATCGATGTTTTAATAAAATTAACCGGTTATCGTCAGCTTGAAAATTTCAACCCCGCCGGCGGATGCAGGATAGATAAAAACGGTTATTCACTCGAAGTCGCGGAATTTCTCGGCCGGACCGATTATTTATTTATGCCGCCTGCCGCATATTATTCGATAATCATATCGCCCGAACAGGAAAACATACGTCACGCCTACCTTCCTTTTTCTTTTATAGAAGAATGTTCGAATCATATATATAAAAAATATCGTGAAATAATAAAATACATAACTAAAGACGAAGCGGCGGTAATCGAATATAAATTTAACGTTCGTGATTTTAACGATATTTCAAAAATACATCGCCTTAAAAACGTTACTCTCAGTATAGACACCATAGACGGGCGGATAGCCGAAATAACTAAACTTCAAAAATTAGCGGCCGGCCTTGGCGAAGACGATAATCTGCTTT
The DNA here is from genome assembly GCA_964421195.1 of uncultured bacterium. Lineage (GTDB taxonomy): Bacteria > Muiribacteriota > UBA9980 > UBA9980 > UBA9980 > UBA9980. The sequence goes on from CAYQWL010000156.1 coordinate 2,840, forward strand.
CCGATGCTTACGTATCCGAGCTGATAGATTGTATTCAAAAAAACGGAAAAGGAATTAAAAATATACTGAATAAGCTATTCACCGATAATATAACCATAGCGTTACATTCATTTTACTTACAACTTCCGCATACGCTGATAGTTCTTTTTGATTCGGCAAATAAAAATACTCTATTATTTTATTATCCGGAAGCCTCAGAAACAGCTCCTGATAAAACTGACGGGTTTTACCCGATATCCATAACATCTGAAAACATTATAAATAATTTAGAATCGCTTAAATTTATCGACTATCATACCAATCCGTTATTTATCCAGCAGCAGGCTGAAACACTCGAAGACCTTTTTTTATTAGAAAACGGATACGACTTAAACCGTATGTCTAAATTCGAAATATCGCGCACGAAATCAGAACTGCATCAGGCCATGCCCGGCATAATCAATTCGCTTTATGAGCTAAAAGGGCTTATGGAACAACCTGAAAGCAAAACAAAAAAATATATATCCAGAATAAATATAACGGCCAGATACATACTCGCTTACGCAAAAACCGAATTCGATATTGTGAATAAGTTATTATGTATATTCGACAAACATAATTATCTGCGGCGTTACTATAGCGACACGGCCCGTCTTGAAAAAGAAATCGCCTCCATGACGCCAGCTCATAAATATTATATTCTCAAACGCCTTGAACGCGAAATTAAAAGGAGTGATATAACAGATGACTAACTGGCTTGCAGGTTACTTCGTAATAGCGCTTTTTTTAAGTATGCTCGACCGTTATTTTTCGGGCGAAGATTTTAAAAAAAGCGAATGGATAAACGGAAAAAGCTTTAAATTCAAATTAGGCCTTTCACTTGTCGTCGTAATGACTCCGTTTTTTTTCGGCGGTTTTTTCACGACGAATATTTTTGTGGCGCCTTTTTCTCTTATCGGAATGATGGCTGGATTAATAGCCGGCGATTTCTTTTTAAGGACTTACGACTGGGCGTTTAAAGCGGAAAACAACCCGAAAGACGGTCAGAAGGCTGTCGATGATAGTAACAGCGAAAACCCGGCTGACGGCGAACCGCCGGATAATAATAAAGCGTCTTCCGACGGAGATAATACCGCCATAACGCCGCGGCCATCAGTAGTAGAAGCAATACAGGACGCCGGATCAAATATAAAAGAAGGCTTAAAGTCTGTAGGCGAAGGCATAGTAAAAGCTTCGGAAAAAATATTCAAAGACTACGATAAAAAAGAAAAAACCGATAACGGCGAAAGCGTTGAAAAGAAAACTTATGAATCGAATAAAAAGCTCGACGATAAGCTTAATAATTACTGATCCCGCTTTGAAAAAAACAAAAACGGCCGGAATACGCCTTAAAGCCGCCATTATATAAAACGGGTGATAACGATATGACGTTAAATGAAAAATTAAACAGAATTCCGATACGGCTCAGAAAATGGATAGCGGCCGCTCTCGGCGTCATTTTATTCGGCGGCACCATAGCCGGATTATTTTTATATTTTTATATCACATCGAGGTTATCTTATCCCGAACGCAATGTTTTATACAGAGTGAATGAATCCGTAACTCAATCTATCAACTCAGCCCGCTATCATTTTGACCGTTCATCGCAGGCCTCGATATCCGAAGGCGGCCTTCTCGGGGGTGAAAGCATGCAGGCCGGCGAAAACGACATACGTATCAAAGCCATAATGTGCAAATCAAAACGGCGCGAAAAAGGCGATATCGACGAATACGAACTATTAAACACCACCTATCAAAAAGTAGCTCAGGCATCGACAAAATCTGAAAAATCGCGGGACATATTCGACATATCGCGTTCTAATTATATTCAAAACGTAGCCGGCCTTATAAACGCTCAGACGGCAACCGAAGAGATCAAATTAATCACTCTCGAAAATGCTCCTGAAATAGCAAGTTCGGTTGACGCGGACACTTATATTTTCGACGCGAAAACGCAAAAACCTTCGTGGCGCTATCGATTAACCGATAAGCGTCGTTATTTCGGGCTTCTTGGCGATAAATACCGTTACAGCACTCTTTTATATGAACAAAAAGACGCAAACGGCAGCGGAGCCGGAATGCAATCATCAGGCGCAAAAAATTCAAGCGCAAATGAAAAAAACAAAAATCTCGATCTGATATATCATTCATCTGAAACCGGCTTATTTGGAATAATGCCGCAGGGGTCGCGGCTGTATTTATTTCAAGAAATACCGTGCTTTACGCGCCGGGTTTACGATTATTTCAACGCCGCGGAAACCGGCGAATCAGTTTATACATTCAAAATATCTCAATTCTGGGATGCTTTCCCATGGCGATTTATGAACGGCGGATATATTCTTTCCGACAAACACGGAAAAATAGCGATGATCAAATTCGAAGATTTCTGGTTTCATTATGCCGACGACGTAGTATATCATTATTACTTAGATTTAGACGGCGACGGCGAAATAAACGAAACAACCGAAATTATCGGAAAAGTTTTATTTTCGATGACCGAAAGCGGCACGCCGCAGGATAAAACCGAAGGCGACATTAATTACACTATAAACTATTCATTTATGGCCGGCCGCGATCCGCAAAATGCGGCGAACGATTTTATTTTATGCGGCGACATAGAAGCCATGATGCCCGACCAGATTTTTGACGGCTTCGGCCAGCATTCATTTCTCGGCTTTATTGAAGAAAAACGCGATGACATAATGCTTTATCTTGATCGCAGCACGGAAAATCTCGACCGCGCAATTAAAGAAGACGATACTCTCGGATTCAAAACATCACTTTTAAGGCTTCTTTTATATTCCAGGCGGCCATACCTTTCTAAAATAGCGGCAAAATTTTCCGCCGGCGAAACCGTAAAATTTCCGCTCGACAATCCTGAAGAAAAATCAGAAACATCGACGGCCGGCGTTCTCGAAACTAATTTAAAAACCACATCTGAAAACGGCATAAAATGATTAAAATTATAACGCACGGAAAAATTTTTTTCTTCTGGCCCTGACCGTTATAACCGCCCTCACCGCGGCAGGCGCTACCGTTAATTTTGACGCGATTTTTATTAAATATATACAATCGTTCCCGTCAAAAGAATTCGATCATATATCGCTTTTTTTAACTATAATCGGAAGCGGAGAAATAAGCGGGATTATAGCCGCGGCATTCGCCGCCGGATTATATTATAAAGGCCATAAAAAAGCCGCGCTTTATCTTCTTTTATTTTTCGCTTTATCCGTTGTGATAGAACTCGCCATGAAATTCAGCATACCTCAGCCGAAAGTTCCGCCAGAATTCAGACGCGGTTTAAAATTGCCAGTATCCGTTTATTCCCCTTACACGCCGTTCGCATATCCTTCGGGCCATGCGACGCGGAGCGTAATATTGACCATCCTGCTATATTACGCTTCTTTCCTCAAGTCCGGCGGTCTTATAATTTTCCGCGCGTTTTTAATCATACTATGTTTATTTATGCTTATATCGCGCGTATATGAAGGCTCGCACTATCCCGCCGACGTTCTGGGCGGATTATGCCTTGGTTCATATCTGGCCGCGCTTATTATCGAAAAGTTTCAAAAAGATAATTTCTGACACATAATGCCATAATTTTTATGATAAATAACTGTATCGAATCCAGCCTCACGCAAACGCATATTTATTCCGGCATAATGTTTTTTACCAAACGACGAATGCGGATCGCCGATATAATGAAACATCTTTCCACCGTGACGTAATACGCGATAGGCCTCACGGTAAAATTCGTATGAATAAAGTTCACCGGCCAGCGAAAAGCGTGGCGGATCATGTACAACCGCATCGAAACTCGAATCTTCAAATTTCTTAATTTCATCATAAACACTTAAAAGACGGGAATCAATAACCGGATTCGTAAAAAATCCGCCCGACCATGGATTATAAGACGCCATTTTAAGCACCGCGGGGTTTTTTTCGAATGAAACGACCGAGCGGGCGCCGTATTCAGCCGCTATCAACGCGGTATAACCGAGTCCGGTGCATGTGTCGAGAACCGCCATTTTACGCCGCACGATCTCGCGCACTTTACATTTCGAGTCGTTCCACGGACTTATTCCGGAACTGCGGTGCATTTTAACGCCGTCAATTTCCATGGTAGGCGCGTCATCGGTCGCAACGAGTTTTACGTTTCCGTATTCAGAAGCAAAATGAAGCGGCGTAGCTTCAAATGTAATAAAATCAACGGCGTAAATTTTTTCGGGCGTGCTTTCAAGAAGCGCGATTAATTTTTCGTTTACCAATAATTCATCCAGTGACGCGCCTTCGGCCGCATTGAATTTATTACGATTATAAAGCACAAAACCGCCGCCGCTCAATTTTACCTGAAGCTTTCTGGCGGTCCTGTTTAAATCGAGACTGATTACCGAATCAAAGCTATCGTCATTTTTAAGTTTTTTAGATTCGCGCCTTAATTTTTCGACAAGCGCATAATTAAAATAAGCTAATCCTTTATATAAATCGGTCGAAGACAATCAAATACACCTTTATTCCATATAAATTTAATTTCACGGCTTTATGATTTTTAAAGCCTGTCTATCTGAATATTGTTACCATTATATTTAACCGCATAAACACATTTTTCCGCCGGATCTATAAAAAAGTAACGCGTAGCGTCAAAATCAGGCCTGTTATGCGCCGCTATTTTTTCGATTATTTTACCATCTCGCGACGTTTTAATAATTTCTATCCCGCCGCGTTTAAAAGTTTTTACATAGAGACAATCAGCGGAATCTATGCCTATAAATTGAATATTTTGATCCGGCGATTCGCGTTTTATTTCGATAACCGGTTTTTCTACCTCTCCAGTTTCGAGCGCGGCATATATCTTCCACGAATTCGAATCTTCATGATATTCAAAATACGGATGAGAGTTATCTGAAAAAAAACAAAGACCGCTATTAATAGATATTTCGGAACTATATTTCGTATCATAAGCAAATATAAAAACCCTGTTTTGAACATAATCTTTTACATAAAGATTATTTTTTTTATCGACGGCGATTTCATTGATCTGACGCAGGCCGCCAAAAGCTTTTTCTTTAACGCCAAAAACAGCTTCAGGCAATCCGAGTGAAGAAAAACGAACTACGGACATATTTTTATTATCGCCAAGGTAAATCGATCCATCGGGCGTTACCGCGATATCGCTCATATAAGACAGATGATCACGGTCGGTAAAATAATTAATAGATTTAACGAAATTACAACCATCTTTAATATTAAAAACGCTGACGCGATAATTACGGCAGTCAATGATATATAAAAAACCTTTATCATCAATGTGAAACGAAGAAGGCGCGTTAAACATTCCAAACGGCACCTTACCGCTAACGGTCTTTAACACGCCGAGACGGTTTTCTTCGGTACCCGTTTCAAACTCCGCTAATTTAATGAACTTTTCAACCTTATTTTCAACGGAAGCCGCCGTATCTCCGATACGACTTTTCATTTTATCGCTCCTTTCCGCGGCTGAAGATATTCTGACAAAAACGGCGATAACCGTAAAAAACGCCAGAACGGTAAAAACAGCTAAAAATATATTTTTTTTATAATCCCGTTTATCGATTTTCATTAATTTCATATTAACACCTCATTACTTTAATGCGAACAGGAACCGCAATTATGGCTCGAACACCCGGAACACGAACCGCCGATTTTTGCCGAACTTTTTCCGCCGCCGGCGCTCGTAAAACCGCAGATCGATACTAACCGGCGCGCCTGCGCTCCGCAGCGCTCGCAACAGGGAACTTTATCGCTTTTACACTGTATTTTTTCAAATTTCAAACCGCATTTTTCACACAAAAATTCATATATCGGCATAACCCGGCCTCCGAAAAAAAATTATAAAACGCTTACCTGGATCTGTTCTAAATGATAAGAATCATCCGCGCGAACAAAAATAGATTTACCGAGACGAGTTTCGAGAATTTTAACGCGTTCGCCCTCTTCGCCAAGAAGATGCGCGGCTACGTCAGGATGAGTATTGACAAGAATTTTTTCAGCCCCGGACATTTTTGACATTTTCGCTATTTCACTTCTTACTTTATTTGAAATAAGCTTTGAAGCGTAAACTTTTCCAGTCCCCTTACAATAAGGGCAATGCTGTAAAAGCACTTCATTTATAGATTTAGAAACGCGTTCGCGGGTAATTTCAACGAGCCCGAATTCGGTAATTCCTACTATCGAATTTTTCGATTTATCTTTTTTAAAATTTTCACGCATTACTTCCATTATTTTATTTTTATGTTCTTCTTTCATCATATCTATAAAATCGACTATTATAATTCCGCCGATGCCGCGTATTCTTAT
>CAYQWL010000157.1:0-9152 GCA_964421195.1 uncultured bacterium
TCGTTAATATAACTAAAAATAATGAACTTGATAAAATAATGTACCGCTGGTCTTCTTATGCTTCACCTGGCGCGCCGGGGACTTTTGAAGTATTAACTCCCGTTACGCTCGCTAATGTAAATAAACCTCAGCATATTATAGAAGCCAATCAGGACCGGCCTCAATATTTGCACTGGTTCAGTGTTTCTAATACCGGTGATACCGAAGCCGTTACGCATACTAAATTGTTTAAATTTTCGGCTAAAGGTTCTAAAGACGCATGGGTTAAAATTCTTGACGAAGATTCGCCGCTTGAAGATGGTATCATAACCGATGCTACGGTTACATTGAAACTTAATCCTGCTGTTCCCGGCGAGCCTGATCCGATGCAGGGCAAAATTAAAATCGGGTCTAATCTCGAAATGTCACCTTTAATAGATGAGTTTGATTATACGACGGCTCCTTCCGTTGTGAATCAAATCGAAACCCTTAAAGCTTCTGATGGCCTTTCGCCCGCCGCTGAAGGGCGTATCGGTGTTTACGCTCAATTCGAAAGTCCTTTTGGCGAAACTACCGAAGTCGTTTCTGACTCTGTAATTCTCGATTTATATCCGCCCGATGTTAATCTTTATAAAATTGGCGATTCTGAATATGAAGATTATTCTAAGGGATGCTTTTCAAATGTTACTTATGTTGATTTAAACGGCGATTCTTTTGAATTAAAACTCGATTATAAAAATAGTCTTGTTCTGGATAAATTACAGGACGCTTCTATATGGGATTCGCCATGCGGCATAGCGGCCGATGCGGATTATGTATATGCCGCCGACAGAGTTAAGAAAACTTTATATAAACTCGATGCTCATACGCTCGCCGTGCCTGTCGCAGCATCTAAAACTGGTTTCGGTGAACCATGCGGGGTCGAAGTTGACGGTCTATATGTATATGTATCAGATAAACTCAGACATGTAATTTATAAATACAGAAAAGCAGATCTTGTTAAAGTAGCGTCTTTTGGCACTGAATATACTGCCGGTTCATCGGAAATTCAGCTTAACGCGCCTGAAGATATAGCTATAGACCAGTCCGGTAATTATCTTTATATTAACGATAAAGGTAATCAGCGTATAGTTAAAATAAATATTGAAGGTATGAGTTATGCCGGCGGCAAACCTTATTTGTTTTTTGAAAAAATGGGGACCGTGACGGGTATAGCGGCCGAAGACGATTCCGTTATACTTTCTAATGGCGACGGCCATATTATCGGTAAATACGATTCTAATTTCGCTTCAGGAACCGCTCTGAATTTATTTGGTGAATATAATTCGGCTAATAATGATAATTCGCATCTTAATAAACCGATGCATTTAGGCCAGGATGCTAATTATTTATATGTGGCTGATAGTATGAATAATAGAATAATTAAAATGACTTATAATCTTAAATATATAGCAAGTTATGGGCTTAATACGTTGAATTATCTTAAAAACCCGGTTGCGGTATCCGGAGCTAATAATAGAATTTTTGTTTCTGATCTCGATAATAAAAGATTGGTTTCCGTGATTAAAGCTTATGATGAATATAAACTTAATTCTACACTCGGTTCGTCCGATGGAAGTTATGCCCCGGCAGGGCAGAATAAACAGGATGTTCCGTTTAGATTGCACAGTCCTTCTATGATAACTTCAGATTCAATTTATAGCTATTTTGCTGATACCGAAAATCATAGAATAATTAAATTGAATAATACATCCATGCTTGTAGAAAGACAGTACGGCGTTACCGGAACGTCCGGCACGAGTTCGATTTATTTAAATTCTCCAATAGCGGCTGCGCCTGATTTTACCGATAAACAGGCGGCGTATGTATATGTTTCCGATACCGGTAATAAAAGAATAATTAAACTTAAAAATAATTTTAGCGGTTTTTCTTATGTAACCGATTCAACCGCCGTGACTCCTCCTTATGAATGTTCGTCGGCGGGCGGTTTGTGCGTTAATAACAGCGTTTCGCCGGCTGAATTATATGTCGCTGATAAAAATAAAATCGTGGTTTTTAACGCATCGACCATGCTGAAAATTGACGAAATTGCTTCGCTTGACGGCGCTTTTGTTAATGTAACCGATGTTAAATATTATGGCGGCTATTTTTATGTGGTCGATAAAGGCCGTAATCAGCTTTATAAAATACAAAAATTACGTCCTGTTTCCGCTTCATTCATTAAATATAGTACGACCGCGCCCGCCGCTTCTTCTTTTGCATACGGTTTTGCCGCGCCTCACTCAGTCGCGGTTTCATCTGATTTTAAAGACATATTCGTCACTGATGAAAATAATCACAGAGTGCTTCATCTCGATGAGAATTTTAATTATAAATCAAATCTTGGCAGTAACTGCGTTTCAGGAAATGGCACGGTAAGTATTACTCTTAATAAACCGCTCGGCGTTACCTGCGTTAAAACCGCGGCCAGCAAATATATATTAGTTGCCGATACTCTTAACAATCGTATAATTAAAGTGCAATATGATACTTATTCGTATGCGCCTTATGGTGAATTTACTTCACGTGTAATAAGCCTTGGCAATTATGTAGTACCGCTTTCAGAAGGCGTCGGCGGCGGCGGCGTAAGACTCGAGTCTAAATACAGGCATTACGATCCCGTATCCACCCAGGGTGTCGAATTATGGGCCAGAACTGCACCGGCGCGCGGCGATGGCCAGTATGACGGCCGTTACTGGTCTAAATGGCAAAAGGCTGTTTTACCCGCAATTTCAAGTGTTACTCTCGATAATACATTTATTAACAGGCGCTCTCTGACTGATACGCAATATGTGCAATATAAAGTTATTCTATCGACGGGTGAATCTGATAAAACTCCGGCTATGCAATCTACTTTAGTTTTTTATAAACGTAATTGCGATGGCGATGCCGTAATTGAAGGGGCGGATAAGGGTTATTATTTAACTCCAATGTATGGAACGCTCGATCATAACGATCATGGTAAAGTTTATTATTCGTGGAACGGTTCCGCCGCTGTATCCGCTAATGAAGCCGTTTATAAAGTCGATGAAGGCGTTAATCTATTTGGTTATTATGCTATGGATTGGACCGGAAGACGTAATCCGGAAGGAGCTGGAAGTTCTTATAGCGTAGCTTATTCACTCGATACCGTACCGCCGGTTAATCCTTCGATACGCGTTATCGAAACCGCTCCGGTAAGTATTAATAATGTCAATCTCGATCTTAGCGGCGTAATAGATACTAACGCTACGCCTCAGCTTAAAATGATAATTTCTGAATATCCCGATTTTAATAATGCGGAATGGGAAGATTATTCAGTTACTAAAGCGTTTAGTTTTTCTTCTACGCTTGAAACCGGTATTAAACGCATATATGCTCAATTTAAAGATTACGCCGGCCAGAAAACCCTTAAAGTATGGGATACGGTTCGTCAAAAACAGGCTTCGGAAGCGCCCGTGGTTAAAATTAAATCTTATGAACATGGCGGTAAAAATGATTTTGAACGCGGTACATTTAATAACACGCAAATCGACCGTTATGGTCATGTAACGCTTGCTAACGATACATTCGGGTTCGTGGCTTCTTATAGCGATGATAATTTAAAAGAACCCGCCGGCGTAGCGGCTTATTATAACAAAACTTTGAAATTGTTCGAAATATTCGTAGCTAACGCGCAGAATCATACTATAAGTAAATTTGTTACTACCGATGATTATCCTGCCGTTATCGAATTCGTCGCTTCTTATGGCGAAGCCGGCGTGGCGGGATCGGATGAAGTGCACTTTAATAAGCCTTCCGGAATAGCTTATGATGGTACTTATATTTATGTGGCTGATTCGCTTAACCATAGAATAGTAAAATTATATAATCAATCATCGCCTCTTCATAAAATAACTTATATGTGCCAGTTTGGTAATCCTTCTACGCCCGGAAGCGGAATGTCTTTGCTGAATAAACCTTTCGATGTAGCGTGGTCTAACGGTTATTTATATGTTTCTGATTCCGCTAATAAACGTATAGTTAAATTAATATCGGAAAATATGAAATATGTCGCCGCCTTAACTACCGATGATAATCTGCGCGGTTTGACCGCTGACGGTTATTATTTATATTATATAGACAATAGAGACGTTACACGTATTAAAACTGATTTTAGCGGTACGCCGCTTAAATACAGCACCGTTAATTCGGGTTTCTTCGATAATCCCGCTTTTGTAAGGTCAGATGGTTTAAATCTTTATATAGGCGATTCCGGCACTAAAAAAGTTAAAATGACTTCTATAGGTTTTAAAGTTAAAAATGAGTACGATAAGCTGTCTTCGGTTGGCGGTATAGCTTCGGTTCAGGGATTATCGACGCTTTATTTATTTATCGCTGAAAGCGCGGCTAATAAAATTTATAAATTGAATTCAGTTGATACTTTTTATGTGGATTCCGGCGTTTATTTATCGGACGTGTTTAATATAGGTTCGCATGTTTCTAAAATAGATAAGACTTATTATAAAACGGAAGGCGGTTCAAAAACCAGCGCTAAGTTTGAAATGCGTGTCTATCCTGATTCTATAAACCAGACAGGGCAGCATACACCATATTTAGATTATTATACCGGTGAAGCCGGATGGATTTTACTCGATGAAACCGGAAGCGAATTTCCGTCTTCCGGTTTTCCGCCGCAGCCTAATTCTATGACGGGTTTTGCCGGACAGTATTGTTATTTTATTCAGTACAGGGTCACATTAAGCACCGTCGATAAACAGGTTACGCCTATATTGAAAAATTTCAGGGTCGAATATTCTAAACGCGGCGACGGCCTTTCGTCTAATTTAATAGAAACTCCGGGTATATCGGTTTATCCTAACGTTTCTAACAGCTGGCCTGGCTGGTATGTAACCCCGCCGGCGCTGGCCATGTCCGCGGCTGAATGGGATCAGATGAAAATTACTTTATCGAATGAGGTTAATGCAGGTACTGAATATTCATTTTCGGCCGGAACGCAGGTTCCCGTTATTACTACGACGGCGCCCGCGGCGGCGGGACTCGCTAATTTTAAATTTACCGAGGGCACTAACAGCGTTTCTACCTGGGCTAAAGATATTTCAGGTAATTTCGCTCCGGGTGAAACTATAGAAATATGTTATGATAAAACGCCTCCCGGTAAACCGCAAATAATTTTTATTACATCTCCGGTATATGATGCTGAAAATAATATTTATTACGTAAGCAATCCTTCGCTTAAATTTAATATAAAAGTAGAATCGGCTGACGGCCGCGCACGGCGCGCTATTTATTCGGCTAAAGTTTCCGATCTTACAACGTCTCCTTCGGATGGAACTAAATGGATTGAAATGACCGATAAGAGCGAGGCCGGTTATCTAATTCATAGCGTTAATAATTATGAACTTAAAGAAAAACTTAATATAATTTATGTTAAATGCAGCGATCAGGCTGGCAACATTTCAAATGTAACTTATGTTAAAGTTTATTTAGATACTACTCCCCCTAATTCATACAATGAACGTATTATTCATTCATCTAAATCTGAATTTAATCTGGCGGGCCACGAAACTGATGGCGTCGTTATTAAAAATGACGGGCTCGTTATGTCGAAGTGGCTATATAATAAGCATTATAACTTTATTTCAGGAGCGCCTGTATTTACTTCGTCTGATAATAAGTATATATACTCGTGTCATAGTTTGCCGGGCGGCCCTCAAATAAGCGTTTTGAGTAAATTTTTGAGTGAAATTAAAGTATCTAAAAAAGAATTTTCAATGCCTGACGGCGTTAAAGTAACTTTGAAATCGCCGGTTGCGGCTGTTCCTTATGAAGATAAACTATTTGTTCTCGATAAAGAATTGCATTTGCTTTTCCGTGTCGCTCTCGATAAATATACCGATGACCCTCTTAAAATAATCGGTAACACTATGGAGGTAGTTTTTGGTACTCTAAATACTCCGTCGCGTTCGCCGCTCGGACTTAATGGCCCCTGTGGACTTGCTATAGCCGGTGCGGAAGAAATTTATGTAGCTGATACGATGAATAATAGAGTATTTAAGACAAACGTAATAAATCTAAGCGGAATAACCGCTCAATATGGAGCGGTATTCGCCAGCTCTATTAAAGAGCCGTTCTCGATTAGCGCATATCATTCGGGCGTTTTTATCGCGGAAAAAGGATTGAGCTCGCAAAATAGGATAATTCAGCTCGATAAAAATCTTAACGAAATTCAGTCGTTTGTTGATTCGGCCGCTGGAGAGCCTATGGTCGATATTAAATCGATTTCGACCGATGGAAGTTATCTGTATGCGTCACATAAAAATGGCGCGGAATATAGAGTTTCTAAATTTATGATTAATCCTATTATAGATTATTTCACTTTTGTGAAAGAATTTACGATTAACGGTATGGCCAGTGCACTTAACGATGTAAACAGCGTTTATGCCGACGGCGAAGATATATATCTTAGCGATACGGGAAATAAGCGTATAATTAAAACTTCGGCTATATCCTGGAAATATAAAGCGCAGTTCTACAAATTCGTCGGGTAACGATGCTTTTCATATGAACAGGCCGACGGCTTTGTGCTCTGATTCTTCAAATATTTATGCGCTTAATTATCATCCGATTTATAAAGGCACGGTTTATAAAATTAGAAGCAGCTTAATCAGAGATACCGAAAATAAATATATGACGATCGAAACTCCTACAGGTTTAGCGGCGACTAAAGATTATGTTTATTTAGTTAATCCAGGTTCGATAACCGATAAAAATGTGTTGATTATATGGGGAAAAGATTTGCAGACAAGGTTTCCTTACGATAATTCGGCCGTTACGCCGGTTTTAAATTATCCTATCGATGTGGCGTCTTACTATGACGGATCTAAATATTTTATTTATGTAGCTGATTGGTATTCAAATAAAATATATAAATATGAAGAAAAATTGGGTCAGTTGATCAGAGTTAAACCCCTTGAAGGCGGAGAATCAGCGACGGGTATAATTACCAAACCTGTATCGGTAAGCGCGGATGCAAGCGGCGTATATGTTTTACAGGGTAATGATACTATCGTTAAATTAACTCCCGATATGCAAAATGTGGCTTCTAACTATGGGCGTGAAATAAGATTTGGCGTCCCTGGAGTTCAGGGTGCCGATGATCTGCATTTAAATGTTATGCCTAAATTAGATCTTGTAGGCATTACGGCTTATTCTAAAATAGTCACTACCGGTAATCGCGTATATGTTTCTGATACAAATAATCATAGAGTTATTAAATTCGATACTTTCTTGAATTATAAAGGCGAGTTTGGCGAACGAGGCGTTCCGGGAACGGATAATAACCATTTTAATATGCCGTCCGGTATAACCATATTCGCCGGTGATATTTTCGTTAACGACAGCGCTAATCATCGTCTCGTTAAAACCGGAAACGATGCGGGAATTTATACATCAGCCTGGCTTAATATAGGTTCACATATAAATCAGATGGGCGTTATGAATTATAATGGCGATATACCGTCCGGTTCGGGTTTGAATGTAGAAGTCCGTTTTGCTTATGAACAGGAAGGCGCTCCGTTTACGCCCGGAATGACTGAATGGGAAACGCTCGCTCAAAGCGCGGATGCGCCTGTTCAGACGCCGGTTAATCATCCGGAACCGGATATAAATCAGTATATTCAGTATCGCGTTTCATTCTTAACTGACTCGTCGGCAAGTATTCCGCGTTTAGATAAAATGCAGTTTTCTTACATTAAAACCGCGGACGGCGAACAGGATACTTCGCTTAATGCCTCTACCGGTCTTGGTTATTTTAAGACGTTCCCGACGGTAAGCCTTTCTATGGATGAAAAGGGAAAAATAGAATATTCATGGTATAAAATAGATATGGCAACCAATATAAAAGTTCCTATAGAAACCGGCAGTATTTTTGATATTAATAAAGCTATTAAAATACCTGAAATAAGCGGCAAACAGCAGGACGGACTTTATGAACTCGAATATTTTGCTGAAGATTTTATGGGAAATAAAGAAGCGAAGATAAGACAAAATCCGGTTAGAAGCCCGTACAGGTATAATATAGACACTACCCCGCCGAAAGTCCTTGAAGGTAAGGCTGTGGCTAATGGTATAGCGGGTTATTCGTTTAATAAAAAAGAAGGTAATGTTACTATATATGTTCGTCTCGATAATAATACCGATAAACTCGAAGATTTTGAAAATGGGATTATTACCGGTAAAGTTCGTATAGTGTCGAATTCGACTGCTTATGATTCTAATGCGGATTTTACGCTTGGCAATAATTTTATCCTTGAATATTGCGTCGGCGATCCTAATGTTCCGAGCGGCCAGATATGGTTTAAAGCCCGCTGGAGAATTAATCCGAACGAATATATACAGGAAGGCTCTGATTATCAGGTCTTTGTTTCGGTAAAAGATCCCGCCGGTAATGAAGATGAAAATTACGCTTATGGTTATGCTAACTCGAAACCGGTCCTCACGCTTCAAATATATGGCGGCGCGCCGACCACCCGTAATCAGCAAATCGTTCATGTTAGCCGTCAGGATTTTGCCCGCGGTACGCTTAAAGAAGTCAGCGTCGAAAGAAGCGGAACCAAAGGATTGGTAAGATTGCGTACCAACGCTGAATGGGGCGGATTATCGACCGGATTTTCAGCTTCGTTTAATAAGCCGTACGCTTTAGCGGCAGATGGTAATTTCGTATATATGTCAGATATCAACGCCAATAAATTGTTCAGGCTCACTTCAAGCATGACTTCTATCGGCGAATTATCCGGCGTAGTTTCAGGCGCTAAGGGCGTGGCCGCCGATGGTCAATTTGTATATATCGCCGATACCGGTAATAATAGAATACTTAAAATGGATACCGCTCTGTCTAAAATATATGTCGAACTTGTATCGTCAGGAATTGAAGGCGGAATAGATACTCCATGCTCTATCGCGGTTGATGGGCAAAGAATATATTTTACCGATAAGAAAAAACGTATCGTTGCGCTGAACAAATCTCTTGGATTGGTTAATTCTATAAGCGGAACCGCCGGCGGGCATACGCTGTCTGATAATCTCAGAATATGCGCTGATGGCAACAATATATATTTATTAGATTGTGCCGCTTCTAAAATACATCAGTTTAC
>CAYQWL010000158.1:0-9068 GCA_964421195.1 uncultured bacterium
TCGACTTTAACGCCTTCTATTCTGGATAGATCGACCATGTCGCCTGATTTTGCCATTGTTTCCGTCAGGTATAAAGTTTCCTGCGCGTTCATCGATTTAAAGTAAACGGCCATCAATAAAGCGGCCATCTGGTAGTCTTTAATTTCGCCGTTTACATAACCGGTTACCATGAATTCGATTTCTTCGCGGGATAATGTGCCTCCGTTTCTTTTCTTTAATATAATATCATAAGGCCGCATATGAATTACCCCCTAAAATTAATCTAAGGGAATTTTAACACATAAACGGCTAAAAATCAATTAATTTTTATTTTATACGGATTTTATTTTTTATTCGATTCGGCGGCTATTCGGGTTATCGAATTTGCCGCGATTTCATAGCGGCTGGCGGTTTCGGGATTTTGCGCCGCGATGTCGGGCCAGAAATAAAGTACGAGTTTTTTATATGTAGGAGTCTGTTTTAATCCGCCGAGCAGGCCGCTGTGGCTGCCTTTAGAAATTACGGCATTGAAAGCTTCTTCGCCGTTATATCCCCTTCGGGCGACTAAATATCTGGCGATAATCGCGCCGGTGCGGTCGCAGCCCCAGTTGCAGTGTATATATGCGCCTTCGTCGATCATGCGCATAATTGTTTCCGTTTGCGTGTCGTCCGGAACTGTTTCGGAGTTCATACGGCAAGCATAAAAATTAATATTTAATTCAACGCAGAATTCCTTTATTAATTTGAGTTCACGTCCATGATTCAAAGGTACGTTGAGTGCGACTATATTTCTGGCTCCGATAAGTTTTAAGAGCATAAGATATTTTTTCACGCGTTCGGGGGAATTTTTAAGCGTTACGGGATTAAAAAGATTGCCGCCCGCGAAAAGTTTATTATCGATTACGCGAAAATTATATGGATATTTTCCTGAGCCTTTTACGTCATCGAATTTTATGCAATCGCTTTTTTGTTTGCCTTTAAAAGCTTTTTCGAGGTCTATACCGGGGGCGTTTTCTTCAAGGCTGCCTGAACAAAAGCCGTCGGATGTTATTTCGTCCTCGGATTCGCGGTAAAAATAATTGTGATAGGGACTTTTTTCGGCACATGGAATGGCGCTCGCAAGACGGATTTCCGGCTGCGATTCGCCTGCGAAAACCAGCGTAACCGGAGCTGTAATTAATTCAAGAACAGCGGCGGTAGATAGGAGGCCGATAAAAATAAAAATGGCGGACGACTGAATAAATAACAAAAAATTATTAAAAAAATTTTTTTTCATAACACCATCTTATACAATAATATTTATCAAAAATTAAAATAGATTAATGGGTTTGACTATTCCGTCAACCATGGATTTAATTCCTGATATGCTAATTATATTATCGTTCGCAAATTCGATATCTTCAGTAATATTTTTACATTTTTCTGAAATTTTTACGAATATTTCTACAATGTCAGGATCGAACTGACTTCCCGCGCATTTTTTGATTTCTTCAAGAGCGGTTTCATGTGATAATCCTTTGCGGTATGGCCGGGTGGATGTCATGGCGTCGTATGTGTCGGCAAGAGCTATTATGCGCGAACCAAGAGGTATTTGCTCGCCTTTGAGATTGTCGGGATAGCCCCGGCCGTCGAAGCGCTCATGGTGATGTTTGATTTGAAGACAAACGCTTTTTAAGAACTCGACCGACTCTAAAATGCGCGCGCCGGTTATCGGGTGGTTTTTAATGCAATTGAATTCATCGGTGGTCAGGCTGGATGGTTTTTGAAGAATAGATTCGGCGATTCCGATTTTTCCGATGTCGTGAAGTAACGCTGCGTGTTTGAGAGTATTTATTTCATTTTCATTTAGACCCATTTCACGGGCGAGGGCGAGGGCGAGTCCGGTTACTCGTCGTGAATGGCCGTGCGTGTAAGAATCTTTTGCGTCGAGCGCTGCTGCAAGGCTTTGAACGGTTTCAAGATATACTCTCAGTAAGTCGTTATATAAATTCGAATTTTCGATAGCTACCGCTGCATGGCACGATAGTGTAGTCAATAAATTCAGATTGTCGCGGGTAAACGGCCCCTTTTTTTCGAGAAGCCTTTCACAGCATATAACTCCTTCCACGCGATTTTTAACTATTATAGGCGCGCAGGCGAGCGATTTTGGCATTTCATCGTGTAAAATATCGTGCTTTTTATACGATGTTTCATTAAGCGTATTGGTTATTAAACGCGGCCGGCCGGTTTTAGCCACCGTTCCGGCTATGCCTTCGCCGGGCGCAAAGGTAAGAGTATGTATGTAATCTTCGGGAAGTCCGATGTGTGAAATTATCTTTAATTTTTCGCGTTTTTCGTCCCAGAGCATTATAGAAGCCATATCCGCGTTGAAAATGCTTTTCATACTGTCGATGATTTGTGAAATGATGGTTTTTAAATCGAGAGATGAATTGAGGGCGAGTCCGATATTATGAAGCATGGTTATTTCGACGAGACGTTCTTCTTTTTGCGAGTATAGTCTGGCATTTTCGATAGCGGTCGCAATTTGCGTGGCGAGAGTTTCGAGTAATTGCAGATCGGAAGCGTTAAATACTTCCGAGTTGATTTTATTATTTACGTTTATGACGCCTATGACTTTTTCTTTAATGGTAAGCGGCACTGAAAGAACCGAACATGTTTTATAATCGGCCCCGGTTTTGCAATAACGGTTGAATCGCGCGTCGCTGGAAAGATCGGCGATTAAAAGAGGCTTCGCGGTCATGGCCACATGGCCCGCGATTCCTTCGCCCGGCGCTATGCGCGTCGATTTGATTATCGTTTAACATTGCCGGTTCGCCTTCGAGAAGCATCAGTGAGCATATTTCAACTCCCATCACTTCGGAAATAAGCGTGATAGTAGTTTTTAGAAGGCTTTTTAATTCGAGCGTGGAATTTACAATGCTTGAAACTTTATTTAGAGCGGTCAACCGGTCGAGTTTTTTAGACGCTTCCGAATAAAAATTAGCGTTCATAATGGCGACGGTAGTTTGTTCCGCTATAGATTCGAATAAAACACGGTCGTCTTCGGTGAATGGCGATGAATTAGGCTGATTATCGACATTTATAACGCCGATTACTTCGTTTTTATATTTGAGCGGAACTATAAGCATGGATTTGGCTTTACCATAAAGCGGCCGCGTTTTTTTCCCGTATTTTTCATTCGTGGCAATATCTTCGATTAAAAGAGTATCGCCGGTTCTGGCTACGAGTCCGAATATATCGTCATCGAGTCCCGAATTGTATGAATCGGCAGTTATGGCATCGATATTGTGAAATGCCGCGATACGCAGTTTTTTAGTGTTGCGGTTTAAGAGCATTATTGAACATTTATCGGCGTTTAAAAGTCTTATCGTCGATTTGATAATGCAGCCAAGCAGAGCGTTGAGATCGGTAATGGTATTGATAGTTTTTGATAATTCCAGCAGAGTCAGTAACGAATTAACCCGAATTTCCGCTTTGCTTCTCAGTTTGTGATTTTCGACGAGCAGCGAGGATGCTTCTTCTATTTCGCTTTTTTGAATGGAATTTTGAATAAGCATGTTGACGGAGGTCATTAAAAAATTAGCTTTGGCGTGGTAATTTTGAAGTGATATGAGTTCGATATCGCGAAGGCAGTCTTTCATTTCTTCGAAATTAAGGTTGAGCGAACGGTTGTTCTGGAGATTATTCATAAATGCGCGTTTGTCTTCGCGGCTGATAAATACCGCCTCGCCCGTCATATAACCGATGATGGTATTTTTATCTATTTTAATGGGAACTACGAAAAATGAAAGCCCTTTTCCGCATTTTATAACGCTAAAACCTTCTACGCCGAATGAAAATATGCTGTCTCCGACTTTATCGCAACATCCGTCGAGGATGCTTGCCTGTTCTAAAAAAAGACTGCAGACGCGTTTGACGGGGTGTTTAGAAAAAATGACGCTGAATGATTCATCGCGAAGGGCAACGCTGATATTGGTGGCAAGCTGAAAATTCAGCATCAGGATTTTAAGGTCGCTTAATTTTATTAAATTTTCATATTTCCATTTTTTTTCAGCCATTTTATCTCCGATTATATTTTTTAGCGAATTATTAAGTTGTTTTGTTCAGAGAACCGGGTATATTCAAGCTTTATTTTTATGACAATAAAATAGAGAAAACCAGACCGCAGTTTTCTCCTTGTTAAAAAACGCTATATGATGGCGCATTAAAGCATAGACGACCGGAAGCTTCGTGTAATATTGCTTTGACGAAATTTTCGGTAAAAAATCGTTTTTTTAAGCTTAATACAGGTAATAAAAATTTTATTATTTATGATTATAACAGAAAAAAAAAGCTTTTGCAAGAAAATTATTGGTAAAAATAAATGAATTTTTAAATTTTTTTAAAATTATTCAGGTAAGTGAGTTGCAGGTAATATAATAGTTGACAATAGCGGGTGAAATTTAGTAAAATTAATGTATAGGTTAGAAGGGATCGGAGAGAATTTTTATGAAAACCAGCGCGCCGTCTTTATATAAGTTTAAATTTATCTCACTGATGAGCGTGATTTCATTAAAATATTTAGCGGTTTTAAAAAAAGCTGAATTTATTATTTTTGTCGTTGTATTGACGATGTTGTTTTTCTTACCGCCCGTTGCGGCGTATGCGTCTGACGCTGAAAAAAAAGCCGTTGTGTCTGAAAAAAACGAGAAAAAGGTTAAAATAATATGGTATGGTCATTCGATGTTCCGCCTCGATTTTATCGATCTTAAAATATTGATCGATCCATACTCGGATATAGGTTATCCGCTTCCTTTAAGGCCGATAGAATGCGATGTTTGCATAGTGTCTCATGCTCATCCCGATCATTGCAATTTAAATATAGCCGGCGGCGCGTATTCGCTTATAAATAGCGAAGGCGTATTTAACGCGCGCGGCATTACCGTTAATATGATAAAAAGTTATCATGACAGAAAATGCGGGGCTGACCGCGGAATTAATTATATCAGCGTATTCGAATACGATAATGTTCGTTTCGCGCATCTCGGAGATCTCGGCGCATACGATGACGGGCTTTTAAAAAGCCTTGGCCGAATCGATGTATTGATGATTCCGGTAGGCGGTTATTATACCATAGACGCCTATGACGCTCTTGAAATAGTTCGTATTTTAAATCCCGCGATCGTCATTCCCATGCATTATAAAACTGAAAAACTCGATAAAAAAATACCTGTAGATACAGCCGATAAATTTCTTTCAGGCCGTTCTAACGTAGTTTATTTCGATAACGGAAGCTGCGAGGTAAAATTAAATTCTCTGCCGCGTGAAGAGGTTACTTATATTTTTAAATTATAATTAGTTTTTTAATCGATTTTTTAAACGGCAGATTGATAAAAACGGGATGGATATTATGATAAACAAAAATTTTATTAAGGCTGCCGCCGGTCGGGTTTCAGAGAACAGGAAAAGGGCCATGATAGAAATTATAGTTATCATGGTGTTTTCGGTTTTACTGACCGTCGGCGCTATTTATTTAAAGTATTCGACTCAGTCCGTTGACGGCATTATAGTGCAGGCGCATCGGATTAAGGCGCGTAACCTTGCTTATGCCGCTTATCAAAAAGCGCTTATAACTCTTAAACATCAATATGCGGCCGGAAATACGAACTGGCTTTATCCCGACCAGAAAGTTACACCCGAAGATCAGATGGAACGTGATCTGGGCGATGGCAGATATAAGCTTCTAAAAGTGGAAATTGTAAAAAGTCTTCAAACTCCTTATGAACTTTTAGATCGTACCTATCATAACGCTGAATATGTGATAGGCGATGCTCAATACGGTAAATACGATGTTTATAGAATCGTATCCATGGGAGAGATTCCTTCGTCAAAAACGCGAGTTAAATTAACTTCGCTTGTAAAGGTGATAAAAGAGAAGGTGCGGTATTAATTTTTGACGTGGATATGCCGCGTCGTAAAAAGGATGGCGTATAATGAACTGCTATTTTAATTTTTTTAATCCGTTATATTTTCAAAAAAAGTTTCAAAAAATGGAATTTTTTAATATTCCAGTTTATTTTTTATGGCATGTTTTTTCTTTTAAAAAAGTGCGTACGCCGGCGGCCGTATTTTTAATTATGGCGTTTTTTTTATCATGCCCCCAAACCGCGGTTTGTGAAGAAACCAATTATCAGAAAGGCTTTCCTGTTTCGGTAACCGGCGATATTTACGGTCAAATAAAAGTCGCTGATATCGATGGGGATAACAAAAATGAAATGATATTTGGCGCGTCTGACGGAATGGTTCATATAGTCGGCGCCGACGGCAAAGAAAAGAGATTTGGCATGTGGCCGAAACAGACTGGCGGGCCGATTCTTTCTTCAGTGGCGGTAAGCGATAAAGGCGGCACTAAAATAATAGCGGGTAGCCTGGATGGAAAGGTTTACTGCCTTGATTTATATGGAAAGACCGAGTGGACTTATGATACAAAAGGTAATACCGCTTTTTCGAGTCCCCAGCTACATGAAAGCGCTGATGGAAGCGTTAAAATATATGTAGGTTCTAATTCTGGACGCGTCGTGCGTCTCGATGAAGGTGGAAATGTCGAATGGCAGGTAAATACCGGTTCTCCAATCAGCGCTCCGGTGAAGGTGCTCGATATAGATAATTTGAATAAAGCCGATGTGGTAGTGCGGGATAATTCCGGCAATGTAAGCGTTTATCGCGACGGCGCCATGAAGCCGGGCTGGCCGAAAAAAGTCGGTTCGAAAACCGGATATTGGCCCTTTGAAATAAACGTTGTCGATATAGATAAAGACGGAAAATCCGAAATAATATGTCAGACGCCCAAACCTTATTCATTAAATGTTTATGATTCGAACGGCGATAAAAAAATAAGCCAGCCGCTTCCGGCGGAATCGCATGCGTCCGTACGCACCGCCGACGTCGATAAAGACGGAGAACTTGATATGGTGCTTACATATACTTACGCGGGTAACGATGCCGCCGGCGCATTTATCGACGTGCGTAACCAAAAAGGGCAGTCGCTTCAGGGCTGGCCGAAAAAAGCCGGCCGTTATGTTCGATGCGCGCCTCAGCTCGCTGACGTTGACGGCGACGGCAGTATCGATTTTATTTTTACTTCTTTTAATGACGATTCTCGTGAAAAAGCCGGATATGTGAATGTATTGAATTCACGCGGCGAGCAGATGCCCGGATTCCCTAAATATATTGGAAAAACTTATTCTACGCCGACTATAGCCGATCTCGACGGCGACGGCCGGCTCGATATAATAGTTTCAGGCGGAGTCGGACTGACCGCGCCTCAGCTTCATGTGTTTAAGTGCCCTGCGGCGGCCCCCGTTAAAATGCTGGTTCTTGGAACTCAGTATGAAAATTATTAAAAATTTCGTTTTTATAATAAACCGGTTGACATTTATGTTGATTTTTAATATAATAAGCTGATGGTTAATTGATTATTATTAACCGTTTAATGGTTGTTTCAAGTTTTTTGTTTGAGGTGTACGATGAATATTTCCACTGATAAAATAATGATTATAAGCGCTCGAT
Source organism: uncultured bacterium (assembly GCA_964421195.1). Taxonomy (GTDB): domain Bacteria; phylum Muiribacteriota; class UBA9980; order UBA9980; family UBA9980; genus UBA9980. The sequence goes on from CAYQWL010000158.1 coordinate 7,528, forward strand.
CATTAGCGGATGATTTAAATGAATATGCCGGCAGAACCGGTTTTTTATTTGAAATTATTTGTGAGTCTGATTATAAAGCTTTTATTGATTCGACGTCCGATGCCGCCGGATGCGGTTTTTCCGTGTTAATAATAGACGCTGATTATGTCGAACAGGCTGCTGACATTAAAGATATCATTCAAAAATGTCCCGAAGCATATTGTATTTTATTATCCAGCGTGTCAGATAGCGACAGAATAGCCGGATTTATCGACGAAAAAAATGCCGGTTGTGTGTCGAAAACCGGTAATTATAAGCCGTTTCTTTTAAAGTACGCGGAGCTGGCGGTACAGCGGTATAAAAACATTGAATCACAGGCTGTTTTTTCCAATCAGATCAATAAAATTAATACAGAGATAAAGAAAGTAGAAAATATAAAAACCGAATTGATAGAAAATTTATGCCATGAATTGAGGACCCCGCTTTCTTCTATTCGCGGTTATACCGAGCTTGTTTTAAAAAAACGTATGGGTGATATCAATCAAAAACAGGCGAATTCGCTTTCGATTGTTTTAAAAAACGCCGATAAAATGCTTGTATTAATAGATGAATTGTCGGATTTTTCAAAGATCCAGAATTATAAAAACTCTTCTAATATCAGAAAAATAGATGTTATAAGCGTGGTATCCGAAGCGGTAGCCGCTCTTTCGAGTAAGTCTATCGAAAAAAACATAGTCATAGATTTTTCTCTTGCTTCGCGGCCTTTTTTTATAAGTTCTGATTTTTCTCAAATTTCTTATGTTTTTACGACGCTCGTTAATAATATAATTAAAGCGCAGGATCCTGATTCGCGTCTGGCGATAGTATATGAACATACGGATAACGATATTACCATTAATTTTAACGATGTAAAATTACTCGCTGATTATCCTGAATTAGATTCTAAGCTTACGGCCTTTTTCCAGACCGCCAATTCATCAGAAAGCGGGCTTAATGTCGAATTTACTCTTATCGCTGAAATAATAATGCTGCACGGCGGCACGCTCAAAATAAATAGAAATGCTGATAATTCAGAACAGCAGACTGTTACCGTCGCGTTCCCGCTTTATATCGAAAAAGACATTTCATATATGAACGAGGGCGACCGCGTTAAAAAAGGCGGAAAGCGTAAACTGATAATAGTCGATGATGACGCCGATTGCATCGGCCTTCTTTCTACCATATTAGATTCTGATTATAACGTCGTCGTTACCAATTCGGCTTATTCGATGTTTAAAGCTCTTGAAATTCACAAAGACTGCTCGCTTATATTGCTTGATATTAATATGGTCGATCTTGACGGCATATCTATATGTAAAATGCTAAAAAATAATCCTGAATATGCAGCGATTCCAGTTTTAATGATATCCGCTTCAATGCAGGAACAAAAAAAGCGTCAATCACTTGAAGCTGGTGCGCTTGGTTTTCTTGAAAAGCCGTTTGAAGCTGATAAAATATCTAATTTTATTAAAAATATAGTTATTTAGTTTTTTAAAATTAATTGTTTCAACCGGCCAGTCAAT
>CAYQWL010000159.1:0-9058 GCA_964421195.1 uncultured bacterium
GGCCGGATCCTGAGTAAAAGTACCGCCGGCCGTTCTTCCAAGCTGAAAAGTATTCGCGGAAAGCGGAGTTTGGCCGCTCTGCCCGGTCTGAATTTGTTCGCTAAACGTGACTATAATTTGATCGTTCTGATCGATACCCGGATTAGGACCCGTTTCCATATAATTAACGCCCGTAATCGTCGGCGCCCCTGCGTCTATTGTAAAGGTAATCTCATCGCCCGCAAGAAGCGTTCTGGGCGACGCGGTGCTTTGAAGCAAGTTACCGGTCGAGTCACGGCCGGTAACCCAGTATTTTATGACGGCGTTATCAGCGGCCCCTGCAAGATTCATCGTTGCTCTGAGCGTGGTTACGCCCTGAGGGTTCTGAGCGCCCTGAAGCGTCATATTAACAGGCGTCTGGGCTGCTCCGTTAATAGTATAATTAAGTTGAATTACAGCGTCAACCGGCGTGCCAAGCGTCCAATCTATATAATCACAGTTAACCCGAACCTCGTGGTTTGCCGGCGGCTGGCGGGAATTGTCAGCGGGTCCCTGCGCGAGAGCATTCACATTAGGCGAACGAGCATCGCACCAGTGTACTTTTACTTCTATCGTAGGCGAAGCGGTAGTATCCCAATTTGTAAGACTGTCGAACGAATCGACGGCCAGAACGGTATATTTATAAGTCTGGCCGAACCGGTTATTACCGGCGTCCCATGTAGTACCGTCTTTAGCGGTATCTCCGGTCTGCCCTCCATCAAAAGGCGCTACCGTATCGGTGAAATTAAGCGCGGTTGTGCTATTTATAATAATCGTCGCGATGCCCGAAGAAATCAAATCACGATATACTCTATAAGTGATGATGCTTCCCGGATTAGCCGAAGGCGGAACATTCGACCATGTAATATTAGCGGTGCCATTTGCCGCATCGGTAACATTAATTGGAATCGGGGCGGCTGGAGGCACGGCAAAAGCGATTCCGGCCGACAAATGAAAAAATATTATAAAAATTAAAATATAAAAAAATAAATTGAATAGTCCGGTATTCTTTCCGGCATGTTTCCCCAAACATTGCTTCATGATCTCACACCTCATATATTTATATAAATATTAACTTGTTTCACGCGGCATTTTAGTTTTATATCTTATATATTTTAACCGGCCGCGGCGGCGAAAAACGCCTGAACTTAAAATACTTTATGTGTTTATCGGAAAAAAAATATAAATATTTATATTCACAATATAAAAAAAGAATCGCAGACTTTGTCATACGATTCTTTTTTAGCTTTCGATTTTTTAATATTTATGATATTTAATTTCAGTTAATATCGAACATCTTTATATAACAACCAATTTTAAAAGGTATAATATTATTTTATTTTCTTGAAAAGTTCCTCTGCTTCGGGATTGTTTATGGCAGCTTCTTTTAAACGTTCATAAAGACTTCGTTTAAGGCAGGAAAGTCTTCTCGACTGAGTATAAGCGCCTGAATTAAGTTTATCCACGAATATCTTTATTTTTTCCATATTCATATTTCTTATATCTTTAAAATCTATATCCGTCATATAACGAAGTTTTCTCTTAGCCGCGGCATCTTTTAAAATTGAAAACTCACGGCCGGTTCTGGAAACATATTCATCATTTTTAAGTTTCGACGATCTCGATATATTAGCTTTTCTATATATCATTGAATTCGTTGAATCCATTTTTAAATTTACCGGTTGATAATAAGGCCCTTGCTGAGCAAGCCATCTTATCGCGTCTATAGTTTCCTGATACTGAGCTTTATCGGCTAATGCTTCCATATCAAGCGCACCGGTCATATAACGAGCGCCATATAAAAGTATCACATCGCCCAATTCAAAATTGTTGCCTGTCTTTTGCCAGAACGCAAGCACTTCGGAACGGTTCGGAACGTCCTGATAACGTCCAAAATTTTCATCCATATATTCAAGAAGCTTAACCGCCATATCAGAATAAGTCATATTAACTGCAATACACATTATACTTTTTACCGAATAAAAAGACCTGCCAGCTTCAAACGCAAATTTATTCTGGCGCCCTTCAGATTCAATCGTCCTCATAAACGATATAACGTCGTTGCCGGTAATATCTCTTTTTAATTCCTGACGGGTAAAATTACTCAAAATTTCATCAAACGCCTGACGGGAAATCGCATGGCAAACCAGACGTGATAACGCCTTTAACGATAATATTTCCCGCGCACCCGTTACAAGAACCGTATCAGCCACATCGAGCATGCCGTTATCAAAAGCATTTTTCGAAGCTTTTATCAACTCATCGGCCCGCTGCATATCGGCATAATTTGAATAAGTATTACCCTGCGGATAATCCGCCGGTGGAACCTGCGGCTGATCCGGATATACTATCACTACCGGTGATTGAGGCTGTTGAGAATAATCGGACGGTTGGGAGGTATTCTGTTCGTGAACCGGCGGCACTGGATTTGCAAAACCGCATGAAGGGCATATATTACTGCCCGCGGAATCCGGACCTTCATCCCCCTGTTGATGATATTTCTGACCGCACTTTTTACATTTATGAAAATGACCGATATGCTGCGGATCATAATGCTTTGATGCCGCATTTAAATTGACGCCTATAGATTTTGCGAGCGCCAGAGACGGATCCTGACCATTACTAATAGCATTTATCATCGATTCAATCGCCTGTTTTGTCGGCGTATATTTTGATTCATTAATCAATTTTTTCAATTCATCGATATTTTTTAAATAACGCGCGCCGGCAAGAAGTACTTTATCATGGCGCGCATCGCCGCCGCTTCGCGAATACTGGATTATCCATCCCGCATCAGGCGGATCGTTTAATTTTAAAAAATTATCATTCATAAATTCGAGCAATTCGATAGCGCATTTATCAAGTCTTATCATCGACTGTAAATATATTATATTTTTAGCGGATTTCAAAAATTTCGCGCCATGCAAAATAACGTAACTTGAATTTCCAAGCTTCTCAGGCCCGCTGCGAGCGAAGCTCAATATATCGTCAGCGCTTATAATCGCACCGGGATTTATACGTTTAAACTGTTCGATAACTAAAGAACGAGCCTGTTCAGTACAACATTTCGCCAATAACGAACATAAACTGCATAGATTATTCGTTTTTTTAGCGAAGCCGGTAATTAATGCATCACATTTTCTGATATCACCGTCAGAATATAAAACACGCCATTTTGAAAACATTTGCTGTAATAAATCATTTTCACCAATAGCAGGCGGCGCTGGAACCGGAGCGGGCGGAACCGGAGCGGGTGATGGCGAGGGAGCGGGTGATGGCGATGGATGTGGGTTCGGAACCGGGGTGGGCGGAGCTGGAGCAGGCGAGGGCGAGGACGAAGGGGCGGGAGACGGATGAGGATTTGGAACCGGAGCGGGCGGAACAGTCACAGAAGGCATGCCGATAACCGGTCTATTAATATGACCGCATTTCGGGCATTTTAAAGTTCCAATGGATCCTAAACCAGTATCGCCGCTCTGATGATATAAAGCTTTACATTTTTCGCAGCTATGATAATGATTCAATATTTTAGGATCATAATGCTTACTGATTGCGGCGCCATTAACGGACGTACTTAATTCAACGGCATCGACTTTATCACCGCCCAATACCAATACACCCGCTGAAAGAGAAAAGACAAACAATATGTTTTTTAATTTACTCATAAAATTCTCCTTTTATTTAACAATTTTTACCGTCATCGCTTATTATACCATTTCACAAATAGCTGGCGATACCTGAGCTAACAGGGGAGAAGAAACGGAAGACGAATGAGGATTCGGAACCGGAGCGGGCGGCGCCGGAGCGGGAGCGGGAGACGGCGAAGGCGAGGGAGACGGATGAGGGTTCGGAACCGGAGCGGGCGGCGCCGGAACCGGAGCGGGAGACGGCGAAGGCGAGGGAGACGGATGAGGGTTCGGGACCGGAGCGGGCGGAACATTTACAGAAGGCATGCCGATAACCAGTCTATTAATATGATTGCATTTCGAACGTTTTAAAGTTTCAGTGTATCCTGAACCAGCATCGACGCAATGATTCAATATTTCAGGGTCATAATACTTACTAATTGCGGCGCCATTAACGGACGTACTTAATTCAACGGCATTGGCTTTATCACCACAAAGCATCAATACACCTGCCGAAAGCGAAAAAACAAGCAACATATTTTTTAATTTACTCATAAAACTATCCTTTTATTTAACAATTTTTACCGTCATCGCTTATTATACCATTTCAAAATAATTATTGTTTGCTTTTATATTTTTTAAATTAAAGATTTTTATAAACATGAGAACAAACATAAGAATAAACATTTACATTCATCGCAAAATTTGTTATATTAGTTATATTATTATTAAAGAATTACATAGAAATTATAAAAATAAGCCATTATTTAAGAACAATAAAAAGAAAGAAGGGCTTTTATGCGAAAATCAAAATTAGCGACAGAATTTATACTGGCTGGCATTTCATTTTGCGTGTTTATTTTCGTTATATTTTTATATTTATCGCCATTACTCGCACAGAAAGAAGAAAAATCCCTGCAAAAAGTTCTTGAAGCTAAAAATCAAAAAAAAATTTATGAAATCAGGGCGTTAAAAATAAAAACTATCAGTGAACGATTATTCAACGGCGATGGAACAGGCAATGTCGATAGCATTTACGATAAAGAAGAAATAAACCGTTATGATGCTGCAGGCAATTTAATCGAAAACGAAATTATTATATATAACGAATCATTAAAACGCCATGTACCCGTTCAAAAATGGGTGTCACGACAAAACGACGCCGGCCTCCCGGAACTCGAAACACTCTATTATTACAATGAAAAAAAAGGCTCATATTATGAATCTAAAAAGTGGGCTTACGAATATGATGGTAACCAGAATTTAACGTCCCTGACTGTAACGGATCCGCAAACCGGGCTGATTATCGAAAAAACCCTTAATAAATACGACGAAAAAAACAATAAAATTGAAACCATTAAATACCACGGCCACAGCCTGACTTCCACAACTTTTTATAAATACGACAAAAATAAAAACGAACTTGAAAGTCTGACTATCGCCGCGGGAGGCGGCGTCATCGAAAAAATATGCAGCTCGTACGATGAAGCGGGCATTAAAATTGAAACCGCTATATATAAAAACGGCGACAACTCACTTAAAAGTAAAATTATGTTTAATAAGCTCGCCTGCCCGACGGTCATCGAAACTTATTCCGCGGGTTCACTTTTAAACACGATTCTTAATACATACGATAATTCGGGAAATAAAACTGAAGAAACCAAAATAACGGCCGGCGGCCAGAAATTATACTTTGAAACTTACATCTACGATCAACTCAACAATCTGATAGATAAAACAAGATATAACAAAAACAACCTGAAGGAAAGAAAAGAAATATTTAAATACGACGAATTAAATCTAAAAATCGAAGAACTCTACTTTAACGGCTCTCCCCTCGGCGAGCTTATATTCGAAAAAAGAATTAATAATAAATACAACGACCTTCGAAAAATTCAAGAAATGAAAGTATTTAATAAAATGGATCAGGTAATTTATAAAATAATATATTCATACGAATACAATCAATAATTTATTCGAAAAATATAAATTTCATTATAATATTTTTATATAATAATTTTTTAAATAATCCGACGATTTATCAGGCACCGGGCTTATAAAATCCGGCGGCATCGAAGGTCCCGAATTTATTTTAAAGCCTTTTTCGCCGCGCGCCGCGCGCAGGGTGGAATCAAGCATCGACGCGAATTCGCATCGTTTATATTCCGCGGCATTACATAAAACCAGTATAACGCCGCCTGACGGCGTTATTTTTAACGCAGCGGAAAGTAATTTGTGATAATCTTTTTTAGCCGCAAAAGCCCGGCCGGCAAGTTTCACGGCAAACGGCGGCGGATCTATTATTATAAAATCAAACTCACGGCCTTTTTTAGCGCAAAAATTCATATAATCGAAAGCGTCAAATTTAAGTACTTTTCGTGAAAAATCACCATACGAATTCAAATCAAGATTAGCGGCGGCCCACCTGTTATAAGCCGGACTGATATCTACGCTCGTCACATCCGACGCGCCTCCCGCCGCCGCTATGACCGATAATACACCTGTATATGAAAATAAATTTAATACGCGCCTGCCGCGAACCATTTCATAAATCAACCGCCGGTTCGAGCGGTTATCTATAAAAAAACCGGTATTCTGACCATGCTCAAAACTGCATAAAAACTTAACGCCGAGTTCTTCGATTATAAAAAATTCATCGGCGCGCACACCGCGGATATAATTATATTTTTGCGGCGCGCCGGGCGAATTAAATCTATATAATTCATAAACCGCGGCGGAATGAAAATTTTCTTCTATAGCGGAAGATACGGCCAGCCTCGACTCCAGAACATCCGGAGAATACCACGATATCGCGGCATACTCGCCGTACATATCGATAATCATACCGGCAAGCCCATCATCGGCCGAATTAAATAACCTATATGCCGCCGGAAAAGGATTCAATACGGCGCGCCGCTTTTTATAAGCGGCGCGTATTAAATCGGCAATAGAAACCTTCATCGAGAAACAAACACCGCCACGCTGCGGCCGTTTACTTCTACCGCGGGAGTTTTGACGACGGTTTCCGGGCCCGCGAGGGCTATATCTAACGGCGGCTTCCTGTAAGTATCAATTAACCTGTACCAGCCGCGCCCGTTTAATAACGGCATCTGAAATTCAAGCGGTTCCCAGTACATATTCATAATAACGTGAATATCGCTATCGTCGTCCGGCGCGCCAAGCGTAAAAGCAAGCGCCCGTGAAGCCGGATCGTCGAAACCCGGATTATCGAGCGCGCACGCATGCCAGCTTATATCTTTTAATCCACGCCCATTCCGGGCGCCGTTAAAATATGCCCGTCTGTGAAGAATTTTATATGATTTTCTGAATTCGATCAATTTTTGAAAAAAATCGTAAACCTCTTTATTTTTTTCGATAAGTCCCCAATCGAACCATCCGGCCGGGTTATCCTGACAATAAGCGTTATTATTGCCATTTTGCGTGCGGCGAGCCTCGTCGCCATAAAGCAGCATCGGCGTTCCCTGAGACATAAATAAAATAACGGCGAAATTTTTTATCTGCCGGACGCGAAGAGGATCTATGGCGCCCGATAAATCCGGCCCTTCAATACTGCAATTCCAGCTATAATTATTCCCGGCGCCATCACGATTACCCTCGCCATTTTCATAGTTATGCTTCTGATTATAACTGACAAGATCGTTCAAAGTAAAACCATCATGAGACGTTATGTAATTAACGATATTTTGAGGCCCGTAACCCTGTTTTTCATAAATATCAGCGCTGCCGGCGATACGCGAAGCTATTTTAGCCGTAAGCCCCGCTTCACCTTTTACAAACCTGCGAATATCATTTTTAAAATCAACGTTAAAAAATGACCAGTATTCGCCGGGAAAATTATTACGCGCGTCATATAAAGATATATCCATATCTTTAACGAAAAATTTAGTGCCTTCAAGTTTTCGTGAATAACGAATATCCCATAAAAGCGGTGAATATTTATGCTTTTTATTTTCAGCTCCAGCCGTTAAAACTGAAACTCCGCCAAGACGAAAACCATCGACGCCCATCTCAGACGCCCAGAATTCAAGGCAATCGATTATCATACGCCGCACCGCCGGATGTGCGCAATCAAACGCGTTACCGCAGGCGGCCGGATCTTCATAAAGCACGGACCGCGGCAAAGCGGCGCATTTCTCGCCGGCAAGCCTGTAATAAACTGCGTTATCTATGCCTTTATAACTGAACATCGGCCCGCTTTCACCGCCTTCATCGCTATGATCGAGCGTAATATCCATAATTACTTCGATTCCGGCTGAATGAAAAGCGTCTATCATCGAACGAAATTCAATTAGATGGCTGTTATCGGCCGGGCGCGAAACATACCTTGAATGAGGCGCGAATAAAGCAATAGTTGAATGGCCCCAGTAATTTTTAATGGGCGAACCGTCGGGCGCGTATCGCAAAGCGCTTATATCGTCAAACTGGGTTACGGGCAAAAAAATAACCGCATTAACTCCGAGATGTTTAAAATACTCTATTTTTTCAATCACACCCGAAAAAGTGCCGGGATGTAAAACACCGGAACTGCCCGATTTAGTAAACCCCGACGGATGAAGCTCATATAAAATCATTTCGCTTCTTTTTAAATTCGGACGTTTTAAAGCGCCGGAATTTGCCGCTGGCAGAGCAGCCACTACTGAACGCATAGATTTAAATAAATTATCTCCGGGGCCAATAGCGCTTTCACGCACCCAGCGTTTCATGGAAACCACGCGGGAATATGGATCAATAAGCGTTTTATCGAAATCAAAACGCGCTCCCGGACTGACCGCGGCATCAGGGCCGCCGATACGATAAGCATAATAAACGCCCGGACCTGCATCATGAACAAAAATATGCCAGTAAAACGCCGTATAATTAATATTTTTATCAAGATCAAAAACCGCGAAAGGCTTTATATCAGAACTGGAATTAAATAAAAGCAGCTGCACTCTGCTCGCATTTTGAGAAAAAATAGAAAAATTAACTCCGCCGTTGCCATCCGGAACGGCCCCGGCCGGCAACGGATAGCCCGCCGAAACCCTTAATTCGCCACCCATTTAACACCGCTTTCGATATACGGCCGCGGCAAACAAGCCATATATATTTTATTATTAACCATAAATTTAATTCGAATATGGAAATATATTAATATTTGAAAACGAAACCGTTTCACCTTCATAAATAGTTTTATTTCCAGAAATATCCTGAACTACTGCGATTTTTTCCCCATCGGCCGATACGTAAATTTTAAAAACGACCGGATAAATTTCAGGAGCGCCGCTCTTGCGCTCATCCTGCCGCTGAAAACTATCGTTTAACATCAATTTATAAGAAGCTGAATCGAAACCGCCGGACGCATCGCCGTTTTTTTTAGCAAGAACGGATATTTTCGGCTCTCTTTTATCGTACCA
>CAYQWL010000160.1:0-8397 GCA_964421195.1 uncultured bacterium
AAGGTAAAGAAGGTAAAGAAGGTAAAGAAGGTAAAGAAGGTAAAGAAGGTAAAGACAGCGGCGGAAAAGGTAAAAAAGGCGGCGGCGGAATTACGGCGGAATCGCTCGGCATAAATATTCCAGAGCCGGGCTCCGCCTCGTCTAATTTAAAGGCGCAGCCGTCGGATGCTCCACTTATGGTTCCTCAAAATCGTCAGAAATTAAATTATGTAGAAAAAAAAGCCGGACAGTGGAAAGCATTTTTTGAAGCCGGGCGTTTTGACGTTGATACGCTTAAAAGTAAAGTGGAAGGGATTCATGATTCTAAAATTTCTTCTATGAGTATAGAAGGCCGGAGCCTTCCAGAACCGGGCGCGGCGGGCGCATCGCTTCGTGAATTTGTTCGGAGCGAAGCCGCGGCGGTTGATTCGCTTGTTACGCACGAACGGGTTCCGGATGAATTAAAAAAAAGCGTCAGCGATTATTTTAAAAAATTAAACAACGATTTCGAAAATAAAAAATAGGCTTATAACGATTTACCTGAAATATAAATTATTTATGTTTTTATTATTATGAATTAATGTAATATGCGGAGGTATATATGACTAACGATAATATAGATGCGGCAGTAAAAGCGTCACGGCCTTTTGATAATACTGTCGTCGGCGCCGCGGAATTGAAAAAAGAGATATCGCTTTTCTCCGAAAATTTCATTCGTGTTAAAAATGAAATTGCCAGAAGAATAGCCGGCTATTCCGATGTGATTGAAATGGTTCTTTTTTCATTGTTTTCCGGCGGTCATGTTCTGTTCGAAGGCGTTCCAGGAATCGGCAAGACTCAGCTTGTTAAAACTATTGCCGATGTTTTTGCGCTTAAATTTAAACGTGTTCAGTTTACTCCCGATTTGATGCCTGCCGATCTTCTTGGAAGCCATGTTTTAATAGAAGATGAAACGGGCGGAAGACATCTTAAATTTAACGAAGGTCCGGTTTTTTGTAATATACTTCTTGCCGATGAAATAAACAGGGCTACTCCAAAGACGCAGTCGGCGCTGCTTGAATGTATGGCGGAAGGCACAGTCAGCATAGCTAATACACGCTTTAATCTTCAACAGCCGTTTTTTGTTCTGGCTACAGAGAATCCGCTTGAAATGGAAGGCACTTTTTCTTTGCCCGAAGCGCAGCTCGATCGATTTATGATGAAAATTAATCTTAAATATCCGAGCTTTGAACAGCTCGAAACTATAGTTGAGCGTTATGGCAGCGCGGAGGAGCCCGCCGTTGAATGCGTTATATTGCCGGAAACGGTGTTGAAAATGCAAAAACTCGTGCGCCGCGTCGCGATCGCTGACGATGTCCGCAATTATGCTATTAATATAATAAAAAAAACTCATCCCGACTATAAAGACGCGCCGCCTGACGTTAAAAAATATATTAAATTCGGTTCTTCACCGCGCGGCCTGCTGGCGCTTATATTAACGGCTAAAGCGCGTGCGGTCGTTAAAGGAAGGTTTAATGTAGCTTTCGAAGATCTGCGCGCCGTCGCCGATAACGTTTTAAACCATCGTTTGATTTTAAATTTTGAAGGGCTTGCCGACGGAATCAACGCTTCGCTTATAGTAGCGCAGGTGGTCTGATGTATTTTTTTGAACGGCCGGAATTTATTAAACCGCTCGATTCATTACGGTTAGTAATGAAAAATCAGGCGCGCGGCGTTCGCTTCGGTGAGAGCCGTTCTAAATATTTTGGAAGCGGAGTCGAAGTTTCGCATTTGAAAAATTATTCGGCCGGCGAGGATGTTAAATTTATAGACTGGAACGCTTCTTTTCGTTTGAATCGTACTTTCACCAGGGTTTTTTGTGAAACGCGCGAAAATAACGTTTATATACTTATCGATTCTTCGAAGTCGATGAATTTCGGCGTGCCTGAATCTAAACGTTTTCTGGCTTTAAAACTGGCTTATTGTATCGCTTATCTCTCCGCGGCGGGTTTTAATAAAATTTACGCCGCCGATTTTTGTAATAAAATTAGAAATGCTTCTGAAATAAACAGGGCCAATATAAATATTAAATTCAGGGAATTTGTTGACCGCGCCGCCGAAGCGTCTCAAAGCGCCGCGTCCACGCATATAGCCTGCGCGTTTAATTCGTTTATCGCTAACTTTAAAAGACGCGGCTTGCTTTTTGTGATATCTGATTTTTTAGATAGCGGCGTTAGCGTTATGGATTCTATCGCAAAAGCCGCTATAGCTCAAAAATTATGTTTCATTCAGACTTTGTGCGAAGAAGAACTTAAAATTCCGGATACTGGAGAATATTTTTTTGAAGATTCTGAAACTTTCGAAACGGTAGAATTATCTCTGACGCCGGAAGCGGCGGCTGAATATGACCGGCGTGTCGAGGAGTTTTGCACGGCGGTAGCTCAAAAAACTCTTAAATATGGCGGGTATTATAAAAAAGTAATAACCGGAAGCGATTATATGCCGGCATTAAAAGATATATTATTAAAAACCGGTTTTAACGGAGGCGTTTAAGAATGATAGAGTTTCAAATCATATCTAACTCCGTTTTTTTCGTTACGCTTCCGGCGCTCGCGGCTTTATATATGCTGAAGCTTTCAAGACGTTCGAGGAAAATGCCGTCCGTAGAATTAATTAAAGGGCTCATATCCGATAATAAAGGATCTTCGCTTTTTAAAAAATTAACTTCGAATATGCTTTTATTTCTTGAATTCTTATTTTTAATTCTTCTTGTTTGTGTTTTAATGAATCCGGGCCGGCCTGGCGTATCGGTGCTCGCTAAGAATTTAGTTCTTTTGATCGATAATTCGATTACCATGTCGTCGCTTGACGGCGGTAATGGAAAAACTCGTCTGAGCGAAGCTTTACGTCTCGCTAAAAAGATCATGTATTCGAATTCTGGATCATGCGTCAGTGTTATTGAATTTTCTGATGCTCCGGGCCTTCTCGCCGCTTCGGAATTTAACCGCGGTGAGGCGGCGTTGAAGATAGATTCTATAAAGCCTTCGCATCTTATTGCTGATTATAAAAGCGCGGTGGCTCTGGCGGAAGGAATAGCCGCAGACGGAGAATATCCTGAAATACATATTTTTTCTGATTTTTCTTCATGGCGGGAAAGTAAAGCGGCAGTAAGTCCGAAAATAACTGCATTTTATCATGCCGTAGGAAACGCTTCGCGTAACATAGGCGTCAGTTCGCTCGAAGTTTCAGAAGAAAATGAAGGCGGCGCGGTTAATTTTAATATATTTTTTACGGTAAAAAATTATTGCGATTATGAAGTGGCGATTCCGGCGTCCGTTTACATCGACGGCAAGCTCGTTTCGGCTGGCGTTATGAGCGTCGCGGCCGGGAAAGAAGAATCGAAGATAATAAAAAAATATGGCGCCATGCCATCTGAGACTGTAGTAGAATTGATAACGAGCGATATACTTGCCGCCGATGATAAAAGAGTATGGTCTTCGTCTGGAAAAAAATTTTTAAAGGCCCTTGTAATGGGTTCTTCACCTTATTTTTATGCTTCCGCTCTCGAAGCGTCGGGTAAACTGATATGTGATAAATATGAAGAAAAAATTCCAAAATCGCTTTATCGAAGCCGGCAGTATGATCTGGTGATTATTGATGACAGCGCCGAAGCGATTTTATTAAATAAATATTTTTGCCGTAATTTTATAATTATTCAGCCGCCCGAAGGCTATTTTGGGCTTTCTTATTCCGGCGGCGATTCCGGCGCGGCCGTCAGGACTCCTGAATTTCCGTTCGCGTATATGCGTAATATTGATTTAAGCGATATTTATATACATAAAGTGAAAAGAGCGGTTTTAAATTCTAATTTCAGTCAAACGGTTTATTCGGCGGCGGCGCAGCCTTTGTTTTCGATAATTTCAGCTGAAAATTTTTTTGCGGTTAATGTTTTTTTTAATCCTGCTTTTTCGAACTTTCCGTTAAAAGTGTCATTTCCCGTTTTTTTCTGTAATATCGTAAATATGATTAAGTCTAAAAATGCTGTTTGCGACAGTTTTTTTACCGGGCGTGATAATTATTTTAACCTTGCGCGTTCTAATGTTTTAGCGAAGGAATCTATCGTCCGTTTTTCGTACGATGTAAATAATTCACCCGCAGGTTTTTCTGATTTTGAGGTTTCAGATATAACTTTTGATTTATCGAATGTACGCTCGGCCGCTCGCGGCGCTTTAACTCATGATGTTTCAACTTCGCCGGCCGGCGAGATTTCCTCGGGTGTTTTGATGGCGCCGCGGTTTACGATAGCCGGCCGTTATAATGTTTTCAGGGTAAATGGCAATTCTTCTAACGCTTCGCCGCTTTTTAGTTTTTACGTCAATGCGCCGCCGGTCCGTAATTTAAACGTTACACCTTATTTTCCTGAGATTTTTCATCGTGAGGCGGCCGTTAAGACTGCCGCCGGCCCATCCGGGTTCGAGCGCACGCATATATCTTTCGCCGCGCCTTTAATACTTGCCGCGCTCGCTGTGCTTTTACTTGATTGGATATATCAGAATTATCGTACTTTTCTTTCGAGGAGGCCGCGTAGTTGATATTTTCAATCATACTTACATATATTTCTTTTATTCTCGCGGCTTATATCGTTTATAGAATATTTGCGGGTTCAGCCGCGCTTAAATATAGTTCGTCTCTAAAAAAATATTTCGTTTTTTCGCTGCGCGTTATAGTTATATTTTGTTTGCTGTTCGCTTTTTATGATTTGAAAATCGAACTCGCTTATAGCGGCGTTAATTACATATTAATCATCGATAATTCGTGGTCGATGAAAGATAATATGTCAAAAGCGGTAAGAGCGTCTTCGGCTATGCTTGAAAAATTATTGAATAATCCGGACGCTTCCGCGCAGTTTATATCTTTTGGCGCCCGCGCGGCGGTCGAAAAAATTAATATGCGTTCGAATTCTTTATATATTCGCGCGCCTCGTGCGATTACCGGCGATAGCGCTACCAATTTGCAAAATGCCCTTGATTTTGGCGCCGCGCTTTCCGGCGATGGAATGAATAATAAAATAATTCTTTTTACCGACGGCAGCCAGACCGCCGGAGATTATAAAAATTCTATCGGCCGTTTAAAAGCTGGCGATATAGAAGTTTATCCTTTTGGTTTTGATCAGACTTTAAATTGCGATGTTATTTTAACTTCGCTAAAAATTCCGGCATCGAATCAAATAGGCCGCCGTTTCGAAGGCAGGGTAAGCGTGGAGCTTAAAAATTGCGATGCTTTGCAGGGCTCTAATTTAAGAATTTATCGAGATAATACTCTTATTTTTAATAGCGCTCTCGATTTAACCCGTGGATTTAATACTTTTAAATTTACCGATACTATTGAATCCGTCGGTTATTCACGCTATACCGCGTTCGTTGAAAATGCGTCAGACAGGAACGTTCATAATAACGTCATGTATGCTTTTTGTGAAACTGGAGGCACGCCGGGAATACTTATAGTATCCAGGCCCGAAAATGCAAAATGTATATCTTCTTTATTCGCCGGTCTTAAATACGATATAACCGTGACGGAGCCGGGAGAGTTTCCGGCGGGCGTCGATGAGCTTATGCACTATAAATTAATAGTTTTAAACGATATTTCTTTTAATGATTTAAAATTGCGTGCGGCGAAATCGCTCAAGAGCTTTGTAACGGATTTCGGTGGCGGAGTTATAATCGGCGGCGGCGATAATTCGTTTGGCAATGGCGGTTATATGCATACGCCGCTTGAAGATATATCGCCGGTTACCATGGACGTTAAAGATAAAGCTAAAATAGTATCGTGCGCTATTATTTTTATAATAGATAAATCCGGTTCTATGGCCGAAATGTCAACCGGGTTTGCAGACGATCGCATGCTCAAAATCGATCTGGCTAAAGAGGCGGTGATAGCTTCTATCGATCTTTTACTTCCAAAAGACCGGGTGGGCGTTATGGCATTCGATCATGAATATAAATGGGTATCTCTTCCGATGGATGTTTCACAAAAAGAAACGGTTATAGAAAAAACGGCTCAATTAGTGGCGGACGGCGGCACTTCGATGTATGGCGCCATTGCGGAATCTTTTGAAGAAGTGAAAAAAGAAAAGGCGAATACCCGTCATTTAGTCGCGTTAACTGACGGCATAACATCGCAGTCTGATTTTGATTCGCTCGTCGCTAAATTTAAAGACGCTAAAGTAACGCTTTCTACGGTCGCTCTTGGACGCGACGCCGATGTGCCTTTCTTAAATACGCTCGCGCAAAAAGGCGGCGGCCGTTTTTATTTTTGCGAAGAGGCCGGTTCACTGCCGTCTATTTTCGTTCAGGAAACGCTTAAAAGCGCTCGTAAATTAATAATAGAAGAGACGTTTATACCGCGGCTGGCCGATTTAAATCCGCTTTTTATGTCAATACCTTCTAAAGCGCTCGATAATATAGCTGAACTTCACGGATATGTGGCTTCAACGCTAAAACCCGGCGCTGCGCTTTATTTAAAGTCGAAAAACGACGATCCGCTGCTTGCCGTTATGCAGTGCGGGCTTGGCCGCAGCGCGGGGTTTATGTTCGATTTATACGCGAGATGGAGCGCGGATTTTATTAGATGGCCCTATTTTAATATGCTTTTAGATAATACAGTAAAACATTTGCTGCGGCCGGATTCATCTTCGAATATAGCGTTTAACGCCGAGCGTAATGGCGATATGCTTGATTTGACTTTTAAAACATTTGATAAAGATATGCGTTACATTAATTTTTTACAATCCGCTTTAGCTTATAACGATTCGGGAAATAATTATAAAACCGCCGAGGTGGTCCAGACGGGCGCCGGTGTATATCGTGCGCGTATAAAGCTTGAAAAAGAAGGAAATTATTTTTTTTCTCTTACACAGAAGGGCCGTGATAAAGAGATTTATCATAGCGTATTCGGTTATTGTTATCCATACTCCGACGAATATTCGGGTTCCGCCGGCGGCAGGGAAACGTTAGAAAAAATAGCCCGCGAAACCGGCGGACGTGTGATAGATGAAAATAATTTTTATGAAGTTTTAAGCGGCGGCGAAAAACGAAGCAAACCCAGACGCATGTCGATTCGTGATTATCTTATAAAAATATCTATTTTATTATTTTTAATTGAAATTCTTTTATGGCGCGTTGATTTTAGCGCGGCTGTTTTTACGGTTATTAGAAACAGGTTATCGATATTTTACGATGCGGTTATAGCGCGTCCGCGGCAGCAGGAAGTTCATAGCGAAAGTATGGGCCGTCTTTTAAATATGAAAGTTCTCGGTAAGAAAGCGGGGGCGGATTTATCTGGAACGAAAATGCCTGAGGATGCCGTTACGCCAGGTGTGAAAACTGTTGCGTCTGCTTTTAAGCCTTCGGCTGGAAATACGGCGGCTAATACTACGATGCCGGCTGATAATTTTATCATGAATGCGCATGCGCAGGATACGCTTCCGTCTGTTTCAAAAGGTTCATCTGCGACTGATCGAGATACGGATGACGCTGAAGGATTCACTAAAAAATTGTTGAAGATAAAAAAACCAAAAAAATAATTTTAGTTTTTTATCTCCGACAATTTTAAGAAAATTAAACGAAATAAATCTTTTTAAATGATATTTTAACTTTGATTGTGTTTTTCGGGTTAATTATGTAAAAATACCGTTTTATTTTATTAATGGTGTTAACATGCCGCCGCCGTTTAAATTGAATGTTTTTCCAGCCAGCCAGTCATTATCGCTGGAAGCGGCGTCATAATAAACGATAAAACCGTTGCTGGCGATATTGGCGAGCGCAGGGTCTGAATTTGTGAGCGTTGTAATGTATGATGTTTCAATAACATTCCAGACGCTTGTTGAATCAATTGATAAACTTACTTTTTTAGCTGTATTTTCAACGTTAATGGCGCCGGAGTAAATGGAATTGTTTTTTAATATAAGATTTGCAGCGCTTATATTATCCAGAATAACGCTTCCGGTTATTTTTTCATTTTCGATGGTAAGCGTTATTATTGCTCCGTTTGCTCCGGACTGCCCCCACATATCAGTTCCGGCTTTTAAAAGTATTCCTGATTCAGATGTTATTTGCGTATTGCGTAATGTAATATTTGCAGTGGTATTGGTGGAATAAAATACCGGACCTTCTTTTACGTTCATAGTGCCGCCGTTCATTGTGAAATTTCCGGTTCCAATATTTGCGTCGCCGGAAAAACTTTGATAGATAAAAACTCCGCAATATTTACCGGCGTCAATAATACAATTATTCATTGTTACGTTGTTTAATCCTTCGATGGTAATGCCTTCTGAAGCACTTGTGGTTATTGTGGTTCCGTTAGCGGTAATTGTGCCGGTTGAATATATTCCCGGTGATTTTGTTCCGGCTGGGGCGTCACTTTCACCTTGAGGCTGGATTA
>CAYQWL010000160.1:8446-8992 GCA_964421195.1 uncultured bacterium
CGCCCCTATCCGTTGCAATTGCCGCCGCAGCCTGATTACCCGCCGTCGTGATATCTACGTTTTTCATATCGAGCATTGCGCCGCCGGTTGCATCTACGCCATGTGCGCCGTCCGCCATGCAATTTATTTTAAGGTCGCTCATATTGATATATGAACCGGTTCCATATGCAAATACGCCGTTTGAGCCTGTTCCTGTTGTTTTTATTGTAGAATTTGAAAAATTTATTTTTCCGCCGTTTATAGCTAAAATTGCCGCGTTAAGGCCGTAAAAACTGCTGTTATCCATGGAAGAGGTGTTTCCTGAAGTGTTGATTGCCGAGTTTGTTAAAGTAAGGCTGCCTTTATCTTTAACCTGTATCGCAGATTGATCGTTTTCTGCCGCTTCAATTTCTTTGCTGTCTTGAACAGAGTTTGGTTCGATAAAAGTATATATGGATGTTCCGAAATAAATTTCGCTGCTAGTGCCATCAGGCGGAGTTGTGCCTCCCGGAGGAGTTGTGCCTCCCGGAGGAGTTGTGCCTCCCGGAGGAGTTGTGCCTCCCGGAG
>CAYQWL010000161.1:0-8905 GCA_964421195.1 uncultured bacterium
GCCCTCGATTTCTTTTACCGTAAATATATCTTCAGATTCGCATGGAAAGCTCACTCTGCAATTATGTAAACGAATAGTAAACGCACCCGTATCGAATTTTACTTTAATATTTTGAATATATTTGCGCGATAATTTACCTACCAGATAATGCTGTCTGGAAGGCGCTGAAAGCGTTTTAAATAAAAGTTTTTCACTATCGGTAAATTTTACGCCCGGTCTGAGCGCATCTTCATTAGACTTAATAACTATATATTCATTACCGATTTTCTCAATTAATAAATCAGCGAAGTAAGCGTCATTATGCTTAAAAAATGAATAACGGCCGGTGCCTTCGACAGAAAGATGGCCGTCAGATATTTCACTCAAAGATTCACATATTATCGATTCTAACGCCGATACTTCGACACTTTCATTTTTATTGGCGTATTCTTTAAGTTTATTATACATCGTATTAAAATCCACGCCGTTATTTTCCCAGTATTCTTTACCGCTATAGGCATTATCAAAAAGATATTTTATCATTTCAATATCTTCGAGCGCCTGTTGTCTGGTGACGGCCCGCGGCGATTTTACTTTTTCTAATTTACTTATTTCCATAAAAACAGCAGGCGCAGACAAATTTTTAATATACTCTCTTATAATCGGCGGAAGTTTTTTACTTTCACGCGCTTTAATGAAATTTGAAAAATCATTGTCTGAAATATCAGACGTAAAAATATTCTGATTTGTTTGATTTATATAAGCTGCCGCGGCTGATTGAAATGCCTGAGCCGATTCATTTAATTCAGCCGCCTGAATCGTTGAGACCGGGAACGCTATAACTAATGCGACGATAAAAATAAAAAATAAAGCTAATAAAAATATACTGTTTATAATTTTAACTGAATTAACTTTTATTAAACGCAGAAACATAGTCATATTTTCTCCTTTGAGAAAAACACCTTCTTAAATTTATATGAGCCTGTCCTATAATTAAAATGGCCGAATTTTAAATTTACCTGAAAGGCTCACATGCCATATTACCCTGAAAATTTGTAATACACCTGTATAATACCGCAATATTTGCGATTTTTATTATTTACACTCATAGTAATTTTTATTGGTAGTAAGCCATGAGGAGCAGCCGGAACTGTTAGTAGAAACTTCACCTATGACGCTCATTACGGCGCATCCTGCGCCCACGGTCGCCACGCTTACAGATACCACCATCGCTTTATAACTCGGGTTAATGCCGCCGGATACGACGCCAAGATCTCTGTCGGATAACTCAGGATTGGCGTTGGCCGTATCGATCAATTCAGCGCGCGCCTCAAGAAGCTCTTCTATATTAAAATCAAAACCGGCCGCTCTGGCAATTTGCACAATTTTTTGCGACGCCTCATCCTGCATTTCTGGTTTAATGCCTTTTAAAGCTTCTAATAAATTTTTTTTAATAGCTTCATCACGTTCCGCTTTGATAAAAAAATGTTTAACGTTTTCTCTACTCATTACTTCTCCTTAATTCCGCTTAACTAACCCTTAATTAATCATAATTATGTAAATAATTTATACTATTTGAAAACTACTTTAAATTATATAATATATTATTCTAAAAATCAATTATTATTAAAGTATATATTTAATTTTCATTATATCTAATTTTCATTATTGACATTTATGTTCGCTAAGTATTACAATACTTAACGGGTTTTTAAAATTTTAATACGCCGATTATCAGTGCGTAAAAACAATATACGGGGCGTGTCTAATAAGCCGCCGATTTGAAAACTTATTCGCTTGAAGAAGCGGTAAAAGATTATACGCTTAATTATCTTGAACACAACGAAAAAAGGCTTTGCTCAACATATTAATTTTGGCTCTGCCGCCCTTTTCCACGCTTTATTTGAATTTATGCGCTTAATTTAGTATAATTAAATTAAGAAGATTAAAATAAAAGCGAAAGGAGGGGTTATTATGAGTGAAAACAATCAAAAACATTCTGCAGGAAACGATTTACAACATCAACCCGCGCCGGGAAGCTCCGCGTTCAGGCAAGACGTCAAAGCACAAAATTCAACGAACGCCGATGATTATCAGGATCTGCCGCAGGGGCAGGACCTCTTGGTTTCTTTTAAAAAATGGTTAGTAGATAACAATCCTTTTTATTTGTTAAGCGTATTTTTCATGTTCTGGGGCCTTTATTTAGCCAGCATTGACGGCGCCACCGGGCGCGGGCCCGAATCGCTCAAGAACCTTTTAATTTTTTACGCGGTCGAAAATATATACGAATTAATAATGTTGGCCATGGCTGCCTACCTGTTGCATAAGCGCGTCAACCAGCCTCACGGAAGGCTTTTAGTCTTTTTTATGATTATATTTTTATGTGACGCCACTATGTACCAATCGGTGATAGCCAATTCATGCGCCATTAACACGATCTGGATCGGCGCTTCGGTATCGGCGCTTTATTTTATACTCGCCGCTCTTAAAATAGGTTTATTGATCCACTTTTTAAGGATCAAAATATATTACGAAGCGCTTTTTTACTCGTTAGCTTCATTAGCGCTTCTTTATTTCATTCCGCATATCATCAACTATTTAGTGATTACCAATACTTCCAATTACAACGTGTGGTGGATATTTTACGATATAATGCTTATCGCCGCGCTGATACAGCTTCCCGTAATAGCGGCGAACTGGAATAAAAAATACGACGATTTCGTTGACGAACGCGATAATAAATACTGGGGCGCGACAGAACTTTATTTTTATAGATTAATCATCATTATCCCTTTTATAGCGGTCCCGATCCAGATTTTATTAAACGCGGCAAGCGATTTAAAATCCATCGATCACAATTTTTCCAACTTCAATTACGGTTTCGTGCCTTATATTTTATTTTCAGTATTTTTTATTCAATCGGTATATAAAAAGCTCATTAATTCATGCTTTATATCTCTCAACACCTACGATTTCACCTGCACACTCGTTATATTCGCGGTCGCTGTAATAACTAAACCTATCGATATATCGGTATTCGGCGATACCGCCATTTATCCGCACCGTATAAATATTTTTTTAATAATAGCCGCTAATTTAATATTTTTCATAACTCGCAAAAATTACATGAGTATTTCATTCGCGGCTGTTTTAGGTTTATACTACACTAAATCCTACTACTACGGCGTGATCGAATGTATCAACTCATCGGCCGTAACGCGGGCCGCTTCTTTTATAGTAATTTCGTTCATAATGCTCGCGGCCGGATTCGTATTAAGTTTATCAGGCCGCACACCGACGACAGTTTCATTAACCGCCGGAACCAGCAGCATCGATGACAGCGGCGACGGCGACGCAAACGGTAAAATTAAGGAATCAGAAAAAGGCAAAATTTCATAATAAGCGTTAAATTTATCAATATCGTCAGTTATAACTCAAAATTCGCCCGCCCCGGCGGGGCCGTCCTGTTTTATGTGTCCCCGCCCGGGCGCGGTACCGCTGTTTAAATGGCACCATCATAAAAACATTACCGGGTTCCAGGCCGGCGCCGGCCGCTGAGCCATAGACAACGGCCTTCTCGATTTAATACAAAATCAATGCGGCGCGATTGCCGATTTCAACATTAAAGCGGCCTGCAAGTCATCTTTAAATTTATTGAACGCGCTCGAACCGGGGTTTTATCTTCTCGCCTTTAACGATCATTTTCCAGTTTCAATCAACATTTTATTTCCAGAAACGCCCGAATCAGCTTTTAAATTTTATTGTTCGATCCATGCTGGAGCAACCTATAACTGCGACGAATCATGCTCCGAATACAGCGCTTCTTTAAATTACTCCGCTGATTCTCCTCCCTCTTCGGCCGTAACCGTTCCAGCTTCCTGTATCATTAAAGACATAAGCAGAAAAATTATCGCATTCAACCTCGCAGAAGCTGTTCCGGCCGAAGCCGTAAAATTATCCAGCGGCATCAAAAACATTTCTGCGTCATATAACGACTATTTAAAAAAAGCTGTTCTACCGTACTAAAAAAACATAATTTATATAATATTCAGATTAAGTAACGGATTATTAATAGGCACTATATTCCAGACCGGATATTTTGCATACGGGCTTTTAAAAATAAATATACGCGATAAATTTATTCGGATAATATGCGCGCTTCCTTTTATTTTTTAAATACCCACTCGTCAGGCACTATATAATCGCCGCTGTCAGCCGGTTTGTGTTTTCCAATATAATCGTCCGCCTGTTTATGAGCGGTAAAATATCCATATTTTTTAAAATATTTAATCCCGCCTTCAGGCGAATTCATATAATCTATAAATTTTTGCGCAAGCCGTATATTTTTACAGTGCTTTGTAATTACGGCAGATAAGTAACTTATTCTAATTATTTCATCCGCGCCGAGTTTTACTGTTTCAATCCTTCCAGGGTCCCAATTTTCACATACGCTCCATCCGATTATAGCATCCGCCGCTTCGAGCGATATTACGTTAGCGAGCTTTTCAACGCTTTCAACGTAATTAATTATATTTTTGCGAAACGCCGCTTTTTCTTCGGCGTTTAAATTATACTCGATTATTTCTACGGCAAAAACGCCGATTGCGACCATTTCAGGACTCGCTATCACAACTTTAATCCCCGGCCGGCATAGATCTTTCAATTTTTTTATATTTTTTGGATTTCCTTTTTTAACGTTAATCGATGGAACGAGATATACTATTTTAGTTTCGGTCGTTTCAATTATAAGCCCTTCTTTACGAGCTTTATGAATAAAATCAACGGAGCCCGGAAAATAAATATCACCTTTTTCAGTAAGTTTTATCTGTGAAAGCAAAACTCCTGAACCGCTTATATTTAATTCGACTTTAACGCCTTCCTTTTTTTCAAATTCTTTTGCAATCTCTTCCATAGCTGGTTTTGACGCCGCTCCCGCCATGACGAACAGCGATTCTTCGGCCGCAAAACACGCGTTTAAAAAAAATCCATATACGGCTGTCGATAAAAATAATAAAAAACATATCAGATACGCCGTTTTTCTTTTAACCAAAAAAAAATAAGCCGCTGCATTATTTTCTGACAGATGAATCCCTCCTGACTATTATTTTAAAATCCGCATTTAAGTTTGAATATATATCCAGTTTTTTTCATAATAAACTCTGTTTTATATTTTCAAGCTTATCAACGGTAATAACCCTGAAAGTATTTGAATTTATAGTTATTCTAATATTATTATCAGTATTCATTATATAAAAGTTTTTACCGATTTTTGAATAATATTTTACATCGGTTCCATTTAAAATATTAAATATTAATTCTTCGATTTGTTTATTAGATAATCTAATATTAAGTTTTTTATTAATTCGTAAATAAACCTGATCAGTATAACAAATATTTTTTAAAATATTTTTTTTATCGATAATCATATACATTCACATATAAAATAATACCATATTTTTCCAGCCAATCAAAGTGTATTAAAACTTTTAAACCTGTATTTCAAACACGGTTTTTTTTATAAATAAACCTGTTAAAAAAAATCAACTTTTAAAAAACAACATATTATTATAAATCGTTTTTAAAGTTGATTTTTTTTATTTTATAGTTTTTATAGTAAACCTGTCAATTATTTAATGAAATAAAGATAAAATCACGCATTTTCAATTTCATCGGCTTCCTGTTCTTCATCGAAAGCGGCATTATTAATATTATAATTGCCGCCAGATACTATAAATGCCGAAGATATCTTATTTAATTCATCGGCTATATATTGAAGCTCGTTTATTATTTCACCTTTACGGCCTTCGGAAATTGTTTTCATTTTAAAGTCCTGTTTTATTTTTTCAATTATAATATTAAGGTTTTGAAGCATTTTTTGATCTTCGCCTATTATTTTATCAAGACTTTCCGTCATAGTGTTAAACGCATCAGCAAGATCCTGGAGTTCATCACCCTGCCTGAGTTTAATTCGCCGTGAAAAATCGCCCGAAGCGATAATTTTCGCAGATTCTTCAAGCCGGTAAACCGGCCCCGCAATCTTATGAGAAACAAAAACCGATAAAAAGCATATCATTATCGCTATAAAAGTCATTCGCGCAATAAGTACCTGATTGCCCTGAATAAAAACTTCAACTAATTCATCATGCTTTTTAGTCGGGTCTGATATATCTTTCCATATTGAAAAATAAACGGTCCAGCCGACTATCATCGCTACTAAAAGCATGGCCACGAATATTACGCCCATATAGCGAAACTGAAGACCGCGCTTAATTAAAAAAATTCTTCTTTTAAATTTCGCGCCGCCGTCTGGTTTATTACCGCCGTTTTCATTAGAAACCGCTTCGACTATTTTTTCACTGCCGTTTTCATTAGCCTGCATTTCTTTATCTTCCGACATAATTCACCTCTATTTTTATTTAAATTAAATATACATAATTTACAGCCTGTTTAATAATACTACCTTAATCAACTGGGTTTGTCAATAATTATATTACGCTTTATATTATTCTTTAACATCTTCTAATTCAGGAGTATGATAAGTACAATATACTTCGTCATGTGAATTTAATTTAAATTTACCGCCGCACCAGCATTCAGGATAATAACGAAGATATTTTGTATCGACTAATTTTTTTAAATTAATATTTTTTTTGACATGGCCTATGACCGTCGAAGGAAAATCAGCTTTAAATTCAGATATGGCAATCGATATTGAACGGCGAGCTGAACGGCATGAAATAAAAGCGACATTATCTTCTATAGTAAAGTACTGAAGACTTGCGACATAAACAAAACCAACTATAAACAACAATACAGCGGTTATTTCAAACCAGCTATAACCACTGCTTTGCGGCGTAGAAACGCTCGTTACATAACGGGCCGAACCGGGATATGCTCTTTTTACAGGTCGTGTGCTCATAATACTTTTCAATATATTTTATATGTTTTTAATAAAAATGTCAAATTCATCGGGAATGCCCGTTTGAAATTTAACAGCCTCACCGCTGCGCGGATGAAAAAACTCTATTTCAGCCGAATGAAGCCACAGCCTCTGAGTGAAATATTTAATGCGCGAAAGAATCTTATATAAAGCAGGCGGAGTATATAAAATATCGCCCGCTATCGGAAAACCGACATGCGATAAATGAACTCTTATCTGATGCGTACGCCCTGTATGAGGCATCGCTTTTAAAAAACTAAAACCTTTTTTTACGTTCATAACTTCAAAATCAGTATAAGCCTGCCGGGCTTTATACCGTTCATCTATTATAACAGCCATTTTTTTACGATTATCCGGGCTCCGTCCGACCGCCAGATCAACTGCAAATCTGCTTCTTTTAATTTCACCGGCTACTATAGCATAATAAGTTTTTTTTACGCTTCGCTCCTTAAACTGAGCGGATAAATTTTTATGCGCCGCATCGTTTTTAGCGATAATTATTAAACCCGAAGTATCTTTATCGAGCCGATGAACTATTCCGGGTCTTATAACTCCGCCTATCGAAGATAAATCTCCACAATGCCCCATCACGGCATTTACTAAAGTAGCGTTCGAATGCCCGGCAGCCGGATGAACAACCATTCCAGCCTTTTTATTTATTAATATAAAATCTCCGTCTTCATATACAATATCGAGCGGGATATTTTCGGCTTTAACATCGAGTTTTTCAGCTTCAGGCACGTATATAGTAATAATTTCATCGATTTTAACCTGATATGAAACTTTATTTAATCGAAATGGCGCGATATTCGATACTACGCTGCCTGAGCCGATTAATTTAGCGGCAAACGAACGAGATAAATGAGATATCTTATCGCTGATAAATTTATCGAGCCGCAAATTAACATCGGTTTCTGAAACTATTAATTTAAACTCAAACGTTGACATAATTACCCGTTTCTTTAATTAAACTTTCTCTTTTTTTGATTTTTTTTTAAAATAACCGCCAGTACTATAGTAGCGAATATCCATCCAGCGGCGCTCACATTCTGTGAAGGCGAAAGGCCGAATAAAAAAGCGCCTCTATCGTCATCTCTTAAAAATTCAATGGCAAAACGCCATGTAGAATACATATATATATAAAGAACAAACAATATTCCATCTATTTTTTTAGTATATTTTTCAACGGCGAGAAGCACGAACACGCTCATAAGGCAGAAAGCGGCCTCATATAGCTGAGTGGGATGACGCAAAACCGGCTCTTTTAAAGCGGGAAATTTAATTCCAAACGCCGAAGTAGTAACCGCCCCATAACAGCAGCCGTTTAAAAAACAACCTATACGGCCAAAAAAATGGCCGAGCGGCAAAGATACTATCAACATGTCGGCGGTTTTAAAATAATCGAATTTATTTTTAATTATATAATATGAAAGAGCGGCTACCACGCCTATTAATCCACCATAAAAAACCAGGCCGCCTTTGTGTAAATAAAACATTTTAATGGGATCATTCGCATATTCTTGATAATTAACTATAATATAAAAAATACGAGAACCGACTATAGCGGATATAATAGCATATATCGCCATGTCAAGAACAGCCGTAGCATCAATTTTAAATTTTGGCGCGCGAAAAATAGCGAGCAAAATGCCAAATGTAAATCCGATAGAAATAAAAAGGCCGTAACTATGTATGGTCAATGGCCCCAGATTAATGATCACAGGATACATTAATTAATTCTCACTTTCATTGCCAGCTTCGAGTTCTCCGGCCGCTTCAGAAGAGCCTGCCGATTTTACATCTTCATGAGACTCCCAGAACATTTCAACTATAAGCATTCCAACACCGACGTTAATTACAATATCAGCTATATTAAAAACAGGCCAGAACCTTACATCTATAAAATCGATTACATAACGAAATTTAAGGCGGTCAATAAGATTGCCAAGCGCTCCCGCTAAAAGAAGCGAAAGCGCGGTCTGCACC
>CAYQWL010000162.1:0-8857 GCA_964421195.1 uncultured bacterium
ATTTTAACTTTAACTTGACAGGTTTTAAAAAAATAATTGATATTTTTAAAAAAATATGATATGATTATTTTATTTTTTAAAAATATGCCGATATTAATATAACATGAGGAATTTAGATCCGCGTTAAATCGCTTCAGGCATTTTTTTAAAAGCGCGGAAATTTATATTTAGAAGTGGTGTTTCTAATTGTTAATCGATATTTTTTACTTAATATTGCTTTTATTCGTAATTCCTTTAATAGCGAGTTTTTTTATTAATTTTAGCGTATTTAAAGTTATCGATATGTTTTATTCCCGAAAAAGCGTCAATAATTAGCTTAAAGTCTTTGTTTTCAAATACAATTAAAAATTTATAAGTTAAATTTTAAAAAAAAGAATAAATAAGCAAAATAATGCTTGTTTATATCTTTTTTTTATGTTATAATTTTAAAAATTTTTGAAAAATAAAAAGGAATATGAAAATTATTGAAAAGCGTTTGGAATTTTATCCAGAAGATGACAATTTAATATCTTTTTTTTCGAATGAATTAAAAATATCGGCTATTTTATCCAAGCTTCTTATAAATAGAGGGATTGTTTCTCTCGATAAAGCCGATCTCTTTCTTAATTGCAAATTGTCCGATGTGTACGATCCTTTTTTAATGAAAGACATGCATCGCGCCTGTGAGCGTATTAAGCTCGCCGTCGAACGTAAAGAAAAAGTTAGAATTTTCGGCGATTACGATGTTGACGGCATTACTTCTACCGCCGTTTTATATACCATACTAAAAAAATTGAGCGTCGATGTCAGTTATTTTATACCAAACCGTATAGAAGGCGGTTACGGCCTTAACGAAACTGATATACTTAACGCGAAAAACGATGGAATATCGCTTATTATTTCGGTTGATTGCGGCATATCGAATCATATCGAAATTGAATACGCCAATAAACTCGGTATGCAGACTATAATTACCGATCATCATGAAGTGCCTCAAAAATCGCCGGATGCTTTTGCTATATTAAATTCAAAGCAAACTGATTGTCCTTATCCGTTTAAAATGCTTGCCGGCGTCGGAGTAGCTTATAAGCTCGCATGCGCGCTCGAAACATTTTACGGCGATCTTGGAGCGAATGAGCTTCTCGATCTTGTAGCCCTTGGCACGGTGGCCGATATCGCTCCGTTAGTCGATGAAAACCGTATATTGACTAAATACGGTATAGAAATGTTTAAAACTACTAAAAATGTCGGCATACTTGCGCTTCTCGATTCTCTTAATCTTCGTAACACGCATATTAACACGACTCATATAGGTTATATTATAGCGCCGCGTATAAACGCTGCCGGCCGTATAAGCGATCCCAACGTGGCGATTAAAATGTTTTTAACTTCCGATTATGAAGAGGCCATGCACTATGTTAAAGTTTTAAACGCCGATAATTTAAAGCGTCAGACGCTTGAAAACGATATTTTAACCGATGTTGAAGAACAGCTTGCGCCGGGACATCACGATAATGTAATAATGCTCGCTTCCGATAAATGGCATGTAGGCGTAATAGGCATAGTCGCTTCTAAAATAAAAGAAAAATATTATAAACCGACCGTTCTTATATCGGTAGAAGATGAAAGCAATTGCGTCGGCTCGGCTCGTTCGATTAATTCGTTTTCTATAGTCGATGCTTTAACCGAGTGTTCGGATTTGTTAAAGCGTTTTGGCGGGCATAAGCTCGCGGCGGGTTTTTCAATAGAGTTTTCAAAGATAGATATTTTTCGTAAAAAAATAAATTATCTCGCTTCACAGTGTATTAAAGCTGACGATTTGATACCGACCCTGAAGGTGGATTCTGAAATTAAACTCAAACAGATCAATAATGATCTGATTAACGAAATTGCGATGCTCAAGCCTTTTGGCCAGCAAAATCCCAAACCGCTTTTTTATGCCGAGAATGTTTTTATAACCGATCACAAAAGAATCGGTAATAATGCGGCTTCTCATTTATTGCTCAAGGTAAAGCAAACCGGTAGTATCGTGGAAGGGATAGGTTTTAATATGGGTTCTTTCGATGAAAAAATCATATCGCCGGCGCAGTATGTTAATTTAGTATTCGAACTCGATGATTTTACTTTCTGGGAAGGTCATAAAAAAATTCAAATGAAATTAAAAGATATTCGTTTTAATAAAATGTGTAATTTTGAATTTATGCAGGATAACGCGGCCGCGTTTTCGACGGCGCCCGGAAATTCTCCGGAGTTTAAGGCAGGCGGTAATTTTGTTAAAGATAGCATGACGAAGATGTTTAATTTGAAAAATCTTGGTAATCAATATTACATGAAAAAAAATTATAGTAAGGCTTATGAAATATACTGTAAAGCACTCGAAATAAATGATCATCCATCTCTTTACTATAACATAGGTTTGGTGTTTAAATGTCAGGGCGAATATGAAAAAGCGGTCGAGAGTTTTAAAAAAGTCATATCTATCGAAAAAGATCGATGCCCTGATGAAAATAGCGAGCTCATAAAAAAATCGAAAGCTATGATTGAGAAAATTTATAATGCGGCTGTTTAATAATTTACAGGTTTTATATAACCGTCGTACCGTTTAAGTACGTGAAAATTAATAAAATAAAAAATAACATTCGAGGTGTTTTTTGGACACGATTAAATCATTAATTAGAAATGTTCCCGATTTTCCAGAACCAGGCATTATGTTTAAAGACATCACTCCTCTGTTAAAAGACGCGGCCGGATTTAACCGCACTATCGATCTTATCGCGATGGGTATTTCCGCCGGTGATATCGACGTTATATGCGGTATCGAATCGCGCGGTTTTATCTTCGCTTCGGCTTTAGCCGCAAAGTTGAATAAGGGTTTTGTTCCAATACGTAAAGCTGGAAAGCTTCCGTGGGAAACAACTAAGGTAAAATATTCGCTCGAATATGGCGAAGATGTTATTGAAATGCATAATGACGCATTTTCTGGCGGAGCGCGTACGGTTCTTGTCGATGATCTTCTTGCCACGGGCGGTACTGCTCGGGCGGCCTGCGAACTTATCAAAAAAACCGGCGGCAGTCTTGTATCCATACATTTTGTTATAGAACTTTTATTTTTAAACGGCCGTGAGGCGCTTAAAGATTATAAAGTTAATTCGATTTTGAGTTATTAAGTCATTTTTGAGTTATCCGGCGAGCTAATATAATAATTTATAAGTATTATAAAAAGACCGAACAGGAGAAAAATGATGCTTTCATCTGTCGAAGAAATATTAAGAAAGCTAAAAAGCCATGATTGGGTTGAACGGTTTATAGCTTCTAAAACGGCGGGCGAGCAAAAAATAAAAGAAGCGGTTCCCGTATTGCTTGAATTGCTTGACGACGATAATGTACAGGTAAGAATTGCGGCGGTTATAGCGCTGAAATCTTTTAACGGTAAAAAAATAATCGAAAATTTGATCCGCGCTCTCGCCGATTCGTCTGAATGGGTAAGAGTACATGCCGTAGAGACTATCGGTATGTATAAAGACAGAAAACATATTGAGCTTCTTTCACAATTTTTAGAAAATGAAGAAAGCGATAAGGTGCGCGCGACTCTTATAAAAGTGCTCGGCGAACTTGGCGGGGCAAAAGTGCTTCCTATAATTACGCTTTATCTTAAAGATTCGAATGCTCGCGTAAGAGCGAATGCTGTAGAAGCTATCGAAAGGATATCGGGCAGTTCGAGCATAGACATGCGTGAGCATATTATTCCTCTTCTCGACGATGAAAATAATCGTGTAAAAGCCAATTCCGTTAAGGCGCTTTTTAAAATGGGCGAAAAAAAGGCTATCGAAGTGCTCAAAAATATGATAGGCTCCGGCGATGACTGGATGCGTGCTTCGGCGGCCTATGTTTTTGGCGTTATAGACTATGAGCGCAGCGTTGATTATTTGATAGGCGCGCTTAATGATAATTGCTGGTTCGTGGTTAAAAATGCCGTTAAGTCTTTGGTGCGTAAAGGCGATGCCGTCCTTCCGCCTCTTGAAATAAAATTAAAAGATCCTCTGGTTTCGGTTAATGTTAAAATGAATATTGTGAGCGTTCTTGGAGAATTAGCCACCGCGGATTGTTTGAAGTTATTGATACCTATTTCTAACGATGAATGCGGCGATTTGCGTCAGCATGTAGAATCGGTCATAGATAAGATACATGAAAAAAAATCCCTGTAATATAACGGTACGATTTTTGTATTCGCGTCTGATTTATATTAATGGTTGTGGCCGTGTCAGGTTTATTAGCCATTTATTATTATCGGTTCTATTTATTTTTCTAATTATATTTTATGCGTTTCATTTAGAAATTAAAGCTGAAACACGTGATGAAATAAGAAAATTATATAAAGCAGGCATTGATTATGTAAAAGAGTCTAATTTCGAAGCGGCCGAAGCGGTATTTAAAAAAATAATAGAATCGGGTTATGAATTCGCTGAAGCGTATAATAATCTTGGTTATGTACGAATGAAATTAAAAAAGGATGACGCGGCAATTTTTGAATTTAAAAACGCTTTGCGTTTAAATCCCGATTACGCTGATGCACTTAATAATCTTGGATTGCTTTATTCGCAAAAAAAAGCCACCGCCGCTATGGGATTGCAATATTTAAAGCGTTCCGTAGAACTCGATAAAAATAACGCTAATTATCATGATTCACTTGGCATCGGTTATCAGCGGCTCGGCTTTATAAAAGAAGCCGAGGTCGAGTTTAAAACGGCCAATCTTATTGATCGAACACTTATCACGCCGGTTTATAACCTTGGTTATTTATACGAAGTGAATGGCAGGAAACCGGCCGCTATTAAAGAATATTTAAAAGTGATATCCATGCGCCGCGATCATTTAATGGCGAATTATCGTCTTTTTAAAATCTATTCAAAGCTCGATGACCGGCCGCTTATGGCTAATTATCTGTTCG
Organism: uncultured bacterium; assembly: GCA_964421195.1. Lineage (GTDB taxonomy): Bacteria > Muiribacteriota > UBA9980 > UBA9980 > UBA9980 > UBA9980. Next base: position 4,928 of record CAYQWL010000162.1, read on the forward strand.
GCATTTTTAAAATATTAAAAACTGGCGTGAATGTTGATAAAGTCGAAAGAGAATTGGTGGAAAATGAAATTTTATGCAATCTTAAAGCTCTTATAGTAGAAACGGCCGTTAATTTTAATGCCGAGATCAAAAAGATGACGCTTATAGATTCGCCGCAGGGCAAAGCTAATGGTCGTGAAAGTTATATCGCGCCTTCCGAGTATTTGATTTCTTATGAAGAATTTTCAAAAAAAGACCTGTTTTATTTTTTTGAAGGCACTCAATTACGTTGTCCGCAGAGTGGAAAGTATTATACTAATTACATAAATCATGTAGTCTGTCCGATTCATGGAAGCCTTTCTATTTTTACCGATAAAATAAATAATATTAAACAGCTTCGTATTGATTATCATCGAAATATATGCGCTTCATGCCGTAAAATGCTCGATTACGCATTGTTTTTATATGATATTGACGGAAATAAAGCCGCTTTGAAAACGATAGATGAAGAAGCTATAGAAACTCTTATAGTGAAAGGATATTTGCGTGATTTACCGCAATGTCCCGATGGCGGAAATTATATGGTAGATGAAAATGGATTCGTTAAATGCAGTATTCATGGTTCAACAGATAATAATTGATATTAATGTTGAAATATAATCTTGATATTTTGAATATATGTGATAGAATATATATTCAGGGGGGTGTGTATGCGGCTTTATTTTAGTGAGTATAAAGTAAAAGGATTTTCACTGATTGAACTGATGGTTGTTGTAATGGTACTTGCTATAATGGCTACTTTTGCCATGCAGTTTTATCAGCCGCCGCTCGACGATGCAAAGCGCGCTAAAGCCAATCAGGATCTTAACGGCATTAAAAGAACTATAAAAATATATTATGTGCAAACCGGCGGGCAGTATCCTCCTTCGATAGATTCTCTTATAGGTAAATATCTGGTTCAAGAGCCGAAAGACCCCTGGGGTTATAAATATCAGCTCGATACGGAAAAGCTTGAAGTTTATTGTATCGACAGGGCTAACGGCAGTAAAATTAGCGTCAGGTACGGCCGTAAATAAAAAAATTATAAATTATCGCCGCGGCGGAGGTTTATTTTTTTGCCCGGCCCGTTATTATTATCGCTATTCCGGCGAGAGATATGCTTATTCCGGCGGCAGCCGCCGCGCTCAGTTTTTCATTTAAAAATATTATGGCGAATATTATTCCGCCCGTCACTTCCTGTGTTGTAATAAGCGATACGAGCACCGTTCCAGCCCGTCTGAGGGCGTAATTAATGAGCGCATGGCCTATCAGGGTGCAAAAAACGGCTGAAGAAATCACTCCCACAGCAGCTTTCGGTGTATAAACCGAACCGAAGCCTTCCGGCGTAGTAAATCTCAGGGTTATTAAAGTTAAAAAAAGGTAAAAGGCGGCGAAAAAATATGCGTTGGCTTTATATTGTAAAAGCGTGTATCTGTCTTTATACATTCGGCTTAAAGTCTGATATAAACCAAGAGCGATCCCGGATATAAGCGCGAGCATATCGCCGAATAGAATTTTTTTGTTTATAGCGTTTTCAAATCCTACTAAAATAAAAATTCCTATGGAGGTGATTAAGATAGCTATTATTTGCCGCGGCGAAGATTTTTCTTGCAGTGTGTATCCGGAAAATAACGCGGCGAATATGGGGGCCGTATAGCATAAAGATAAGGCGTGTGAAACAAAGGTAAAAGAAAGCGAGGCCACGAAACAGCCGAAGTGAATTGCCGCTATCAGGCCGAAAAAAGCTAATTCAGCGTATTCTTTTTTATTATTAACCGTAATTGTTTTTCCGGAGGCAGTCGAGAATATAAATATTAAAAGCGAGGCGACGGCCATACGGTGGAGGGTTATTTCTAACGGAGTTATGCCGTCAGCCATTTTTATGAAAAGAGCGCCGGGCGCAAAACATAATACGCCGGCGGCCGCGGCTATAATACCGGTTATAAATTCTTTAGCGCCGGCGGTGTTCGATTTTATAGAGTTATTTTCCCGGAATGTATGGGACGTGTTTGAGATGTTTACTTTATCTTCTGCCATTTATGGGCGTCCATTCGCTGCGTTTGTTGAATTCGGCTTCGAGCGCTTTAAAAAAAGCCATTCCGTATCGTTCGATTAAATTGTTTTTTAAAAAAAATATTAAAGGCGGGCTCGTTTCGTTATAGCATGACTGACATTCGTCGTAAACATATAAATTAAGGTATGTAATGCCTTTGATTATTTTTTCGCGTATTGGAAAAAGATAGCAGGAAACGGGTTTTTTGAATGGGCCGGAATTGCGCTGGAGATAGCATTGATAGGCGCCGTTTTCATTGAATGAAAAAACGCAGTCGCCGTTATTGCATGTCGCGGTACAATAAGTTTCGCCATTAAGCCGTTTTATGAATGTTTTTTCGGTAACACCATATTTTTTAAAACGTCTGGTGTAAAAAATTGGAAATTTTTCAAATTCATCGCGGTTGTCGTTGAAAAAAGCGGCTTCTTCTCCGCTGAGCGGAGCGCCGAAATCGCCGCCCGTACAGCACAGGCCCCGGCAAATATTTAAATCGCAGCTAAATCGGGTTTCTAATATTTCATCGGATATTATTATGTTGTCGAATGCAAACATTATTAGCGCTCCGTTATTCGGTTATTAAAAGTGTTATTTCTTTACTTAAAGAACCTGATACGGCTTTTAAAGTTGCCAGGCCAGGCGAGGACGGCGAGGCGGTAAAAAGGCCGCTCGAATTAACCGCTCCGTTTACCGCGCTCCATGTCGCGGGTGCGGGAAGCGCCGTTTGCGCGCCATTGGCGTCGTACGCGGTAACTGTAAATTGCCTCGATTCGCCCATGCGTAAAACCGCATTTGCCGGACTTATATCGAGGCTTACGGCGGTGTCGCCCGAACCGGTGTTTACGAAAGCGTAGCCATATACGTTTTCTACATGCGCCATTATCTGTGCGGCGGCGGGCGTTTCAGGGCAGCTGTATTCCCCGTCGGCGGAAATTTTGCCGTATGTTGTTGACCATATTATATTTTTAGGCGATAATATGTTGCCGTAAGCGTCATATACTATCGCTGTAAATTTTTTTGTTTTATTGGCTTCTACAGCGGCGAGTGAGGGCGTAATCAATATCGAGCGCGGCCGTACGCTGATTATGCTGATATTAGCGTATGCTTCACGCCTGCCGAGCTGCGCTTTAATGTGAGCGATTGTCGGCGAGCCTGGCGCGCTGAAATAACCTGAGTTGGTTATATTTCCCGCGTCGCAGCTCCATGAAGGCAGTACCGGCAGAAAATCTCCGCCTGCGTTTTGCACTCTGCATACTAATTGTATCGAACGGCCGACTTCCACTTCGCCTGATTCAGGGATTAAAAAGAAATTTTTTATTTCATTGCTGCTTTCTATGTAAATTCCTGTGCTGGCGGCGATAGTGCCGAGTTTAGCGGTGATTATCGAATATCCGGGTTCTTCGGGCGCTACATATTCGCCGTTATCGGTAATTTTACCAAAAGTAGCGGACCATACGGGCTTGACTTTTGTGTATTTGCCCTGTACGTCTATTGCGTTTACGGCGAATTGCTTATACTCGCCCGTTAATACTTTAGATTCCTGAGGCTCTATTACTAATGTCACGTAAGGATTGCCGATATCGTTTCGGGAGTCGAGTTCCGGCTGCGTGCATCCGGATGTGAATGCGGCCGTTACAAAAAAACTTATCGTCATTAAAAACAAAATAATTTTTTTATTCATGACTGAATTTTTTAATTCTATGTGTCCGACGGTCGTTTTATTGTGTCGCAAATTTATTATCCTTTCATATTTTTATTTTTGCCTTCAGTTTTTAATATTTTTAATAATTAATATATGTTATCGGAATAATAATAAAAAAAATAATAATTTTGGATAGCCGCATAACGTAATAATGAATAGC